>NZ_JABFWW010000039.1 GCF_013362045.1 Frateuria sp.
GCAGCAGCCGGTCGGCCAGCGCCGCCAGCCGGTCGGCCTCGGCGATCACCATGCCCGCCAGCGCCTTGAGCTCGCTCTCGCCGACGCGCCGCTGCAGCAACTGCGCGGCACCGCGCAGGCCGGCCAGCGGGTTCTTCACCTCGTGCGCGAAGCCGCGCAGGCTGGCCGACACGGGCGAGTCCTCGCCGGCCGGCGGCGCCAGCGCGTGCACTTCCAGCAGCAGCGTATCGGCCGCGAGAGGTTGCAGCGTGGCGTCGACGTGGCGCTCCCCGCCCAGCGGCAGGTCCCGCCAGCGCACCGTGCGCTGGCCGTCGCGCGCCTGCGCCGCCTGCGCCTCGATCGCCGGATCGCCCAGCAGCGCCGTCAGCGGCTGCCCCACCGCGCGCCGCGGCCCCAGCGCCAGCATCTCGGCCAGCGCCGGGTTCAGCCAGGCCAGGCGCAGGCGGGCGTCGACCAGGCCCAGCCCGGTCGTCGCCTGCTCCGCCCATGTGCGCCAGTGGGCTTGGTTCATTGCACCATGATGGTTGTTGCGCCCTGTTGGTGCAATGTTGCCGCCGGGCTAGCGGGTCACCACCTCCCGGTGCATCGGCGCCAGCTTGGCCAGCAGTTTGTTCTGTGCACGGAACGGGATGCCGTGCTTGTCCATCGCCTTCTGCAGGTCCTCCACCAGCGCGTTGAACTGGCTGCGGTGGATGTCCAGGCCGCGGTGCACCTGTTCCATGTTCTTGCCGGTGTAGGTGCACGGGCCATCGAGGATCACGCAGAACTGGTCGACCAATTCGGCCTTGACGTGCTCGCGGTCGACGTTGGCGAAAAAGGGTTGCGTGCGCGGGTCGGCCATCAGGTTGGCCATGAAATCGTCCATCAGCGCGACGAGGCCGGCCTTGCCGCCGAATTCCTCGAACACCGGCTTGAGCGCCGGGTCGCGCGGCGCCGGGTCGGCCGCCGGGTGGGAGGCGGGCATGGCGTCCTGCGCGTGCAGCGCGCCGGCACCGAAGCCCACGGCAAGCACCAGCGAAAGCAGCGTTTGCTTGATCATGATGTGTTTCCTTGTCAGAAGCCGAACTGGACGGAGGCGTAGACGCCGCGCTGGTGATCCTTGATGACGATGTTGCCGAGGTCGGCATAGGCCAGCGTGACCGAGACGTGCTTGGTCGGCGCCCAGGCGACGAAGGCGTCGTACCAGTCGTCTTCCTTCGCGATGCCCAGGTTGTCCGGCTTCATGCGGTACTCGGCGCCGATCGCCCACTGGCGGCTGAGCAGGTAGGCCACGGAACCTTCCAGCTCCGCCTGGTAGCCGTCGTGCCGGTCGCCGCCGAAACCGAGGATGCCGATCTGGTTGGCCTTGGTGAAACGCACGGTGGCGTTGACCAGCAGGCTCTGGGCGAGGAACAGCTTGGTCGCGTTGATGTAGTAGTCGGTTCCCTGCGAGCGCTTGGCGCCGACGAACTTGACGATCGCGTCCTGGTCGTTCTTCTTGTACTGCGCGCCGATCGAGACCTGCGGCAGCCAGCTGTCCTGCTCCAGCACCGCGTCGCCGAACAGGCGCACCTTCACGCCCACCACGTCCTGCCGGAAGGTGAAGCCGCGGCCAAGGCCGAGCGCTGCGCCGACGTCCTCGGTGTCGAAGCGCTGCTGCGCGTAGGAGAGCTCGACGCGGTTGTACAGGCCGACCATCACGCCGGCATCGTCCAGATGGTAGTCGGGCAGGTTCACGCGCGTGTAGAACGCGTTCGCGCCGATCTGGTCGCGCGTGCCGTAGCCGCCGATCAGCGCCCATGGCGTAAGCCCGCCGCCCGCGGCGCCCTCGACCTGGCTCACGCCGCCGGTGAGCAGCAGCTTGCCGCTGGCGCCGGCATCGTCGGCCATCGCCAGGCCCGGTACCGCCGCCGCGATGAGAAGCGCACCGAGCAGGCGCGCCCGGATCCCCTGTTGCTTGTGCATGGTGTCTCCCTGTCTGTGGATGCGCTCGAGCGCACCGCCGGATGCACTTACGGATGGAGGGCGCGATCGGATGCAGCGGCGTCGACGGCCAGGTGCCAGTTGCCGTTGAGGCCATCGCCGCGCGTGTCGGCTGGCGTGGCATCGCCGGCATAGCGGTACAGCGGATGGTCGTGCCAGGACCACTGGCGGCGGCCGTCGGCACGCACGATCACGCCGAAACCCTGCGGCACCGATGCCGCGGCGGGCGCCTCCAGCGGCGGCCAGACGACCGCGCACGGCCCATTGCAGGCGCTTTGCCCGGGCACTGCGTCAGCGTCGTAGACGTACAGCGCGCGCCCCTCGCCATCGACCAGCCGGCCCTGCCCGCCATGCCGGGGCATCGTCTGCGCCACCGCGCCCGCCGCCATCGCGAGCATGCCAGCCGCGATCCACCACCACCCCGTTCGCTTGTCCATCCACGCTCCCCTGCGGCCCGTCGCCGTCCTGCCAGGTACGCGCCGATCGACCGCGCGGATGCATGCCGACCTGCGACGGCGACGACGGTTCGGCCACCGCGGCGCGCGTACGGTTGGCCGTGCGCGACCCGGCGAGGACACGGCCATGACCCAACTGATCGTCTGCTGCGACGGCACCTGGAACACGCTGGAACACACCGACCAGGGGCTGCCTGCGCCGACCAACGTGGCCAAGCTCTACAACGCCGTGGTCAAGGACGCGCAGCAGCTGGCGTATTACCACCCGGGCGTGAGCACCAGCGGCGGGCTGCTCGACCACCTGGTCGGGGGCGGCACGGGCGCGGGGCTGGACCGCAACATCATGAGCGCCTACCAGTGGCTGGCGGTGCGCTATCGCAGCGGCGACCGCATCTTCCTGTTCGGCTTCAGCCGCGGCGCGTACACCGTGCGCAGCCTGGGCGGCTTGCTCGCGCACAGCGGGCTGCTGGACCTTTCCGACGCGACGCTCGCGCCGGCCGAGGTGTGGGCGCGGGTGGGCGAGGTGTTCGAGGCCTACCGTTCGGGGCAGCCGTTCGCCAACGCCGCCGGCTACGCCTTCCACGACGTGGCGTCCGGGCAGCCCGCGGCCGGCACGGTGCCGATCCATTTCATGGGCGTGTGGGACACGGTGGGTGCGCTGGGCATTCCGCTGGAGCTGTCGGTGCTGCGCTTCATCGGCGACCCGCGCCGTTACCAGTTCCACGACACCAAGATCAGCCCGCTGGTGCTCAACGCCCGCCATGCGGTGGCGCTGGACGAACGCCGCGCCGATTTCCAGCCCACGCTGTGGACCAACATCCGCCGCCCGGACAAGGTGCGCCAGGTATGGTTTTCCGGCGTGCATGGCGATGTCGGCGGCGGCTACGCGCAGGCGGGCCTGTCCGACATCGCGCTGGCATGGATGCTCGACGAGGCGGCCGCGTGCGGGCTGCGGCTGCGCAACGGCGCGCGGGCGCAGCTGCATCCGGATCCGCAGGGCGTACTGCACGACTCCCGCCAGGGCCTCTTCAAGCTCGGCCCCAGCCAGCCGCGCGCAGCGGTGCAGGTGACCGCGTCCAGCGTGCAGGCAGGCCTGTTGCATCCAGGCGCGCTCGCCCGGCAGGCCGACCCGCCGCTGGCGGAGGGCGAGTACTGGCCCACCCGCCTGCTCGCACCGGGCGAACGGGCCACGCTGGATGTATTCGCCTCGCAACGCTGGAACGCCGCCGGCCTGTATCTGGAGGCTGGCGCCAGCTACCGCTTCGGCGCCTCGGGCGAATGGCTGGACGCGGAGGTGAAGTTCTCCCCGGCCGGCGGCGAGGTCGGCGGCCACCACGCGTCGGACGTCGCGCGCCTCGCAGCCTCGGCGCTGGGCGCGGTGGAGAACGTCTTCAACGCGGCGACCCATGGCAACAGCGACTTCTGGTTCACCCGCCGCATCGAATCGGCGCCGTGGTTCGCGCTGATCGGCTTCGCCGCCAACGGCACCGGCGATGGCCAGGGCGAGACTTTCGTCATCGGCGAGGGCTGCAGCTTCACCCCCGCCGCCAGCGGCTACCTCTATGCCTATGCCAACGACGCCTGGCAGGCATACGCCAACAACCACGGCAGCGTGGCGCTGACGGTCGAGCGAATCTGATCGCTGCTGCCGCGCACGGCGAAGGCGATGGCGCCCAGGCCCTCGCCTCGCCGTGGATGGCCTGGACGCGTCAGATCGCGTAGTACATCTGGAATTCCAGCGGGTGCGTGCTGGCGCGGTAGCGCGTCACTTCCTGCATCTTCAGCGCGATGTAGGCATCGATGAAGTCGTCGGTGAACACGCCGCCGGCCTTGAGGAAGTCACGATCCTTGTCCAGCGCGTTGAGCGCCTCGTCGAGGCTCGCGCACACCTGCGGAATGTTCTTTTCCTCTTCCGGCGGCAGGTCGTAGAGGTCCTTGTCGGCCGGCGCACCCGGGTCGATCTTGTTGATGATGCCGTCCAGCCCCGCCATCATCAGCGCGGTGAACACGAGATACCCGGAGTTCATCGGATCGGGAAAGCGTACCTCGATGCGGCGGCCCTTGGGGCTGGACACGTACGGGATGCGGCAGCTCGCCGAGCGGTTGCGCGCCGAGTAGGCCAGCATCACCGGCGCCTCGAAGCCCGGCACCAGGCGCTTGTAGCTGTTGGTGGTGGAGTTGGCGAAGGCGTTGATCGCCTTGGCGTGCTTGAAGATGCCGCCGATGTACCACAGCGCCAGCTGGCTCAGGCCGCCGTACAGCTCGCCGGCGAACAGGTTCTGCCCGTCCTTGGCCAGCGACTGGTGCACGTGCATGCCCGAACCGTTGTCGCCCACGATCGGCTTCGGCATGAAGGTCACGGTCTTGCCGTTCTGGTGGGCCACGTTCTTGATGACGTACTTCATCGTCATCAGCTCGTCGGCCTTCTTCACCAGCGTGTTGAACTTCACGCCGATCTCGCACTGGCCGGCGTTGGCCACTTCATGGTGGTGCACCTCGACCACCTGGCCGAGCGACTCGAGCACCTTGCACATGTCCGCGCGCAGGTCGCCCAGCGAGTCGACCGGCGAGACGGGGAAGTAGCCGCCCTTCACGCCCGGGCGGTGGCCGGTGTTGTCGCCGTCGTACTTGTAGCGCGAGGACCACGCCGCCTCTTCGGAGCCGATCTCGTAGAACACGCGGCCCATGTCGTTCTGCCAGCGCACCGAGTCGAAGATGAAGAATTCCGGCTCCGGCCCGAAGAACGCGGTGTCGGCGATGCCGGTGGACTTCAGGAACGCCTCGCCGCGCTTGGCGATCGAGCGCGGGTCGCGGCCGTAGGCCTGCATGGTGGAGGGCTCCAGCACGTCGCAGTGCAGGATCAGCTGCTTGTGCTGCGAGAACGGATCCAGGTGCGCGGTGTCCGGGTCGGGCAGCAGCACCATGTCCGACTCGTTGATGCCCTTCCAGCCCGGGATCGAGGAGCCGTCGAACATCTTGCCGTCCTCGAACGTGCCCTCGTCGATGGCATGCGCGGGGAAGGTCACGTGGTGGTGCTTGCCGAGCATGTCGGCAAAACGCAGGTCGACGAACTCGACGTCGTGTTCGGCGATCAGGTCGAGCACTTTCTGGGCGGTCATGGGCAAAGCCTCGGAACGGTGAAAGGGATGCGGCACCCTTGCAATGCGCGTGCCAGCGGCCTCGCGGCGGAAGCGGCCCCGGCGCAAAGGCACGGAACGCGAGACCAGTGGCCGCAGCGGCGTGGATGCGGGGGTTCTTGCGGACCAGGACGGGGGATTCTTCAACCCGCCGCCCTGGTGCAATCATTGCACCATAAACGTGCGCCAGAATGCTCACGCCAAGCACCCCGCTTGCCCGTAAGCTATGCCGTTTCGTGCCGGTCGCCGGCACACTCCGGAGAGTGTTAGTGAGTGACCTGGTCCGCGTCATCCTGCTCGGCATCATCGAGGGCATCACCGAGTTCCTGCCGATCTCCAGCACCGGCCACTTGCTGATCGCGGAGAAACTCGGGCTGGGTGCGCGTTCGGACCTGTTCAACGTGGGCATCCAGGCCGGCGCCATCCTGGCGGTGACGCTGATCTACTGGAGGCGCCTGTGGGAGCTGCTGACCCAGTGGCGCGATCCGATCAACCGGGACTACCTGGCCAAGCTCACGGTGGCGTTCCTGATCACCGCGGTGCTGGGCTACATTGCGGTGAAGCACGGATTCAAGCTGCCCGAGACAGTGGCGCCGGTCGCCTGGGCGCTGGTCATCGGCGGCCTGTGGATGCTCGGCGCCGAGGCGCTGGCCGCACGTCAGCCGGATCGGAGCGAGGTCACCTGGCGCGTGGCGATCCTGGTCGGTATCGCGCAGATGATCGCAGGCATCTTTCCCGGCACCTCGCGCTCGGCCGCCACCATCTTCGCCGCGCTGCTGGCCGGCACCAGCAACCGCGCGGCGGCCACCGAGTTCGCCTTCCTGGTCGGCATCCCGACGATGTATGCCGCTTCCGGCTACGAACTGCTGAAGGTGCTCAGGGGCGGCGGCGCCGCGCACGAGGACTGGAACGCGCTAGCCCTCGGCTTCGTGGTCTCGGCGATCGTCGCCTTCATCGCGGTGAAGTGGCTGCTGGGCTATATCCGCAGCCACCGCTACACGCCGTTCGCGATCTACCGCATCGCACTGGGCGTGGCGCTGCTGCTCTGGTTGCCGGTAGGCGGTTGAAGGCCGGGCAGGCGACCCACCCGATCCGCGTTCCTGGCAGCGGTCGCACCGGACGCAGCTTGCTGCCGACTCGCCTCGAACCGTCAGGGTCGGCGCACCTGCCGCGCCGCGGCACGCGCCACGCGATGTAACAGCTTTGGGCTCGGGCGGTTGCGGACGCCGCGGCTCAAGCCACGGCCACGGGAGCGCCCTGCTCGACCTTGCCGCTCCCCCGCGCCGGCATCCGCAACTGCGGCTCGTTGGTGCGCTCGAACAGCTCCCGCACCCATTCGATGAACGCCTGCACGCGGGCGGACAGGTGCTTCTTCTGCGGGTAGACGATCCACACCGGCTTGCCGGTGGAGCGGATCTCGGGCATCACCAGCTGCAGCTTGCCCAGGTCGAGCATGCAGGCGACCAGCATGTGCGGGGCCTGGGTGATCCCCAGGCCCGCGGCGGCGGCCTGGATCACCGACTCGGCGTCGTTGATCAGCAGGTGCGCATCGACGTCGACCGAGATCGGGCCGTGCGGGCCATCGAACTGCCATTGGCGCGGGCGGCCGTTGGGATACACATAGTTGATGCAGCGGTGCTGCTTGAGCTCGTCGATGGTGGCCGGCGCGCCATAGCGGGCCAGGTATTCCGGCGAGGCGCAGACCACGTTGCGCAGGTAGCCGATCTTGCGCGCGATCAGGCTGGAATCCTCCAGTTCGCCCACGCGCACGGCGCAGTCGATGCCTTCGCCGTTCATGTCGGCAGGCAGGTCGCTCATCGAGAGTTCCAGGCGGATGTCCGGATAGCGTTGCTCGAACTCGGTCAGCCGCGGGATCAGCGCCGCGCGCCCGACCGCCAGCGACAACGCCACGCGCAGCTTGCCGACCGGCTTGCGGTTGGCGTAGCCCAGCGCCTCGGTGGCCTCGGCAAGGTCGGCCAGGATGTCCTTGCAGCGGGCGTGGAACACCGCGCCGTCGTCGGTCAGCCGCAGCGCGCGGGTGGAACGGAACAGCAGGCGCGCGCCCAGGCGCTCCTCCAGCCGCGACACCGCGCGGCTCACGCCCGAAGGGGTCATGCCCAGCTGGGCGGCGGCGGCGGCGAAGCTCTTGGCTTCGACCACGCGGACAAAGGCGGAGATTGCTGCGAAGTCTTCCATTGAGCCGACTCCAGGGTTATTCGTGACTCGTCGTCACTATTGCATTGCACAAGACTGCGGTTTTCTGTACCGGTAAGTGTACCTATTCTCCCGGGCCTCTGCCGGTCCTATACCGATCGGTGCACTAATTTAGACCCGGGAGCGCAGTATGAAGAAGCGATGGATCCTCTTGAGCCTGGCCGCGGCCGTGGCGGTCGGCAGCTGGGCGGTGCTCGGCGGCCATGGCGACAGCCACGCACAGGAAGCCGGCGCGCCGCCGCCGCCCGCGGTCACGGTGGCGCAGACGCTGGTGCGCCCGGTCAGCGATACCGACGCCTTCACCGGGCGCCTGCAGGCGATCGACACGGTGGAGGTGCATCCGCGCGTGAGCGGCTACGTCACCGCCGTGCATTTCAAGGAAGGCACGCGCGTGCGCAAGGGCGACCTGTTGTTCACCATCGACCCGCGGCCCTACCAGGCCGAGGTCGACCGCCTCGCCGCCACGCTCGAGCAGACCCGCGCGGAGCAGAAGCTGGCCGCGTCCAATGCCGAGCGCGCGCAGAAGCTGCTGGCCCAGCATGCGATCTCCACGCAGGAGGCCGACCGCCTGGTCACCGCCGCGGCCAGCGCCAAGGCGCAGGCCGCGGCCACCGGCGCGGCGCTGGAAGCGGCGCAGCTCAACCGCGGCTTCACCGAGGTGCGCGCGCCGATCGACGGCCGCGTCAGCAACGCGCGGATCACCGCCGGCAACCTGGTCACGCCCGCGGACGTGCTCACCAGCGTAGTGAGCGTCGACCCGGTGTATGCCTACTTCGACATCGACGAACACAGCTACCTCAAGCTCGACGCCCTGCGCCGCCAGCGCGGCGAGGCGCCGCAGGTGGCGATGGGCCTGGTCGATGAAGACGGTTACCCGCACCAGGGCCGCATCGACTTCATCGACAACCAGCTCGACGCCGGCAGCGGCACGATCCGCCTGCGTGCGGTGTTCGACAACGCCGATGGCCGCTACACGCCGGGCCTGTACGTGCGGCTGGAGCTGCGCACGCCCAGCCGCCAGCCGCGCGCGCTGATCGACGAACGCGCAGTGGGCACCGACCTGGGCAACAAGTTCGTCTACGTGCTCGATGCCGACCGCAAGGTCGAGTACCGCAAGGTCACGCTCGGCCCGCTGGTCGACGGCCTGCGCGTGGTCACCGACGGCCTCACCGCCAAGGACGTGGTGGTGGTCAATGGGCTGCAGCACGTGCGCCCCGGGATGGCGGTCAACCCCACGCTGGTGGCGATGGAGAGCCGCAGCCTCGATGCCGGCAACCGCCTGGCCAAGGCTGGCGGCGGCAACGGCAAGGTCGCCTCGCGCAACTGACGCAACGCCATGACTTCCTCCCCTGCATGCAGGGGGAGGCTTGAGGAAAGAGGCGCCCTCCGTCGCGGCGGGCACCTCGTTTCCGCCCCGCTGCGCAGGCAGCGGAGCGAATACCAGGAATCGATCCGATGAAACTCGCCCAATATTTCGTGGAGCGTCCGATCCTCGCCGGCGTGCTGTCGGTGCTGATCGTGATCGCCGGCGCGATCTCGCTGTTCAAGCTGCCGATCGGCGAATACCCGGAAGTCGTGCCGCCGACCGTGGTGGTGCGCGCCAGCTATCCCGGTGCCAACCCCAAGGTGATCGCCGCCACCGTGGCCACGCCGCTGGAAGAACAGATCAACGGCGTGGAGGGCATGCTCTATACCTCCTCGCAGGCCACCAGCGACGGCGCGATGACGCTGACCGTGACCTTCGCGCTGGGCACCAACCTGGACAACGCCCAGGTGCAGGTGCAGAACCGCGTGGCGCAGGCGCTGCCGCGGCTGCCGGAGGAAGTGCAACGGCTCGGCGTGACCACACAGAAGAGCTCGCCCGACCTCACCATGGTCGTGCACCTGATCTCGCCCGACCAGCGCTACGACATGCTGTATTTGTCCAACTACGCGCGGTTGCACATCAAGGACCAGCTGGCGCGCCTGGACGGCGTGGGCGACGTGCAGATCTTCGGCGCCGGCGAGTACTCGATGCGCGTGTGGCTCGATCCCGAGCGGCTGGCGATGCGCGGCCTGACCACCGGCGACGTGGTCAACGCGATCCGCGAGCAGAACGTGGACGTGGCCGCCGGTTCGCTCAACGCGCCGCCGGCACCGAACGGCGCGGCCTTCCAGCTCAACATCAACACCCGCGGCCGCCTGGTCAACGAGGACGACTTCGCCAACATCGTGCTGCGCACGACCAGGGATGGCGCGGTGACGCACCTGCGCGACGTCGCACGGGTGCAACTGGGCTCCAACAACTACGCGCTGCGCAGCCTGCTCGACAACAAGCCGGCGGTGGCGCTGCCGATCTTCGCCCGCCCCGGCTCCAACGCGATCCAGATCTCCGACGAAGTGCGCGCCACCATGGCGCAACTGAAGGCCGACTTCCCGCAGGGCGTCGACTACAAGATCGTCTACGACCCCACCGTGTTCGTGCGCGGTTCGATCGAGGCGGTGGTGCACACGCTGTTCGAGGCGATCCTGCTGGTCGTGCTGGTGGTGATCCTGTTCCTGCAGACCTGGCGCGCCTCGATCATCCCGCTGGTGGCGGTGCCGGTGTCGCTGGTGGGCACCTTCGCGGTGATGTACCTGGCCGGCTTCTCGTTGAACGCGCTGTCGCTGTTCGGCCTGGTGCTGGCGATCGGCATCGTGGTGGACGACGCCATCGTGGTGGTCGAGAACGTCGAGCGGCACATCGAGCATGGGCTGAAACCGAAGGAAGCCACGCGCCGCGCGATGACCGAGGTGACCGGTCCGATCGTGGCCACCGCGCTGGTGCTGTGCGCGGTATTCATCCCGGCGGCCTTCATCAGCGGCCTGACCGGCGAGTTCTACCGCCAGTTCGCGCTCACCATCGCGATCTCCACGGTGATCTCGGCGTTCAACTCGCTGACCCTGAGCCCGGCGCTGTCCGCGCTGCTGCTGAAGGAACGCGGCGCGCCGAAGGACCGCTTCAGCATCCTCCTCGACCGCGGCTTCGGTTGGCTGTTCCGCCCGTTCAACCGCCTGTTCGTGCGCGGCGCGGACCGCTACGTCGGCGGCGTGCGCCGCGTGCTCGGCAAGGGTGCGCCGGCGCTGGTGATCTATGGTGCGCTGGTGGCGCTGGGCGTGTTCGGCTTCATCCACGTGCCGACCGGCTTCGTACCTTCGCAGGACAAGCAGTACCTGGTGTCGTTCGCGCAGCTGCCGGACGCCGCCTCGCTCGACCGGTCCGAGGACGTGATCCGCCGCATGAGCGAGATCGCGTTGAAGCAGCCGGGCGTGGAGAGCGCGGTGGCGTTCCCGGGCCTGTCGATCAACGGTTTCACCAACTCGCCGAATTCTGGAATCGTCTTCGTTACCTTGAAGCCGTTTGAGAATCGTACCGATCCCGCGCTCTCGGCCGGTGCCATCGCCGGTGCGTTGAACCAGAAGTACGCGGCCATCCAGGACGCCTACATCGCGGTGTTCCCGCCGCCGCCGGTGATGGGCCTGGGCACGATCGGCGGCTTCCGCATCCAGATCGAGGACCGCAGCGATCAGGGCTTCGAGGAGCTCTACAAGCAGACGCAGAACCTGATCGGCGCCAGCCAGAAGACGCCGGCGCTGGCCGGGCTGTTCTCCAGCTACCAGGTCAGCGTGCCGCAGATCGACGCCGAGGTGGACCGCGAGAAGGCCAAGGCCGAGGGCGTGAACCTGGCCGACGTCTACCAGACCATGCAGGCCTACATGGGCTCGCTCTACGTCAACGACTTCAACCGCTTCGGGCGCACCTACCAGGTCAACGTTTCGGCCGAGCCGGGATTCCGCCACGAGCCGAAGGACATCCTGCAGCTGAAGACGCGCAACGCCGCCGGCGAGGCGATCCCGCTGGGCTCGTTCGTGAAGGTGCAGCAGGGCGTGGGCCCCGACCGCGTGCAGCACTACAACGGCTATCCGACCGCCGAGATCAACGGCGGCCCGGCGCCGGGCTATAGCTCGGGCCAGGCGCAGGCGGCGATGGAGAAGCTGGCGAAGGACAACCTGCCCAACGGCATGAGCTACGAATGGACCGAGCTCACCTACCAGCAGATCCTCGCCGGCAACACCGCGGTGCTCGTCTTCCCGCTGTGCGTGCTGCTGGTGTTCCTGGTGCTGGCTTCGCTGTACGAGAGCCTGACCCTGCCGCTGGCGGTGATCCTGATCGTGCCGATGGTGCTCTTGTCCGCGATCGCCGGCGTGTGGCTGTCCGGCGGCGACAACAACATCTTCACCCAGATCGGCCTGATCGTGCTGGTGGGCCTGGCCTGCAAGAACGCCATCCTGATCGTGGAGTTCGCCCGCGAGGCGCAGATCCACGAAGGGCTGGACCGCTGGAAGGCGGTGCTGGAAGCGGCGCGCCTGCGCCTGCGCCCGATCCTGATGACGAGCTTCGCCTTCATCATGGGCGTGGTGCCGCTGGTGACCTCGCACGGCGCCGGCGCGGAG
This sequence comes from Frateuria sp., assembly GCF_013362045.1. Taxonomy (GTDB): domain Bacteria; phylum Pseudomonadota; class Gammaproteobacteria; order Xanthomonadales; family Rhodanobacteraceae; genus Frateuria_A. Next base: position 12,242 of record NZ_JABFWW010000039.1, read on the forward strand.
ATGCGCCACGCGATGGGCGTGGCGGTGTTCTCCGGCATGTTGGGCGTGACGTTTTTCGGCTTGCTGTTCACCCCCCTGTTCTACGTGATCGTGCGCGGCTGGAGCGAGCGCGCGGCGGCGCGGCGTGCCGTGCGCCATCCCACGCTGCCGACGGCGTTTGAGGAGCATTGAGATGATTTCGCTGATTCGCACCGGCGCGCTCGCCAGCGCGCTTGCACTGGCTGGTTGCATCAACGTCGGTCCGGACTACCACCATCCGGCGGAGAAGCCGGTCGCGCTGCAGGGCGTCGACGCCGCACGCCAGTCGAATGCCGACTTCCAGGCCGACTGGTGGAAGCAGTTCAATGATCCGACGCTCGACGCCCTGATCACCCGCGCCGCGAAGAACGCCCCGGATCTCAAGATCGCGCTGGCGCATCTGGACGAAGCGCGCGCCCTGCTCGGCACCGCGCGCTCCGCGCAATGGCCCGACATCGAGACCGACGCAAGCTACACGCGCAGCCGTGGCCAGACGCCGGGCGTGAGCACGCAACGCACCACTACGACCGCCTACCAGGCCGGCTTCGACGCGAGTTGGGAGCTGGACCTGTTCGGCGGCGTGCGCCGCTCCGTGCAGGCCGCGCGCGCCGACAGCGAGGCGGCTGCCGCTTCGCTGCAGGATGCGCAGGTGACGCTGTTCGCCGAAGTCGCGCGCAACTACTTCGACTTGCGCGGCACGCAGCTGCGCATCGAGGTGGCGCAGCGCGACATCGCCAACCAGCGCGAGGCGCTGGAGCTGATCCAGAGCCGCGCCGCGCTCGGCACCGGTTCGCAGCAGGACGTGGCCAGCGCCCGTGCGCGCCTGGCCGGCGTGGAGGCCACGCTGCCGGTGCTCCAGACGCAGGCGCAGGCCGACGGCTTCCGCCTCGCCGTGCTGCTGGGCGAGCGCCCCGGCGCGCTGGACGTGGACCTTTCCAGCGCGCACTTCACGCCGATCGATACCGTGCTCGCCATTGGCAACGCCGACGACGTGCTCAGGCGCCGGCCGGACATCCGCATCGCCGAGCGCGAGCTCGCCGCCGCCACCGCGCGCGTCGGCGTGGCCAAGGCCGAGTGGTTCCCGCATGTGCAGCTCGGCGGCTTCCTCGGCTTCCTGGCCGGGCGCAGCAACGACTTCGGCAGCCCGTCCACGCGCGCCTGGTCGATCGCGCCCAGCATCCGCTGGTCGGGCCTCAACGTGCAGCGCGTGCGCTCGGGCGTGAAGGCCAGCGAGGCCCGCACGGACGCGGCGCTCGCCAGTTACCAGCGCACCGTGCTGCGCGCGCTGGAAGACGTCGACGACGCACTGGTCGGCTACAACCAGCAGCGCGTGCGCGTGCAGCATCTGCTCGAGCAGGCGGAGCAGAGCGAGCAGGCCGCGAAGCTGGCGAAGATCCGCTACGACGCCGGCGCCATCGATTACCTGGAGCTGCTCGACGCCCAGCGCACGCAGTTGTCGGCCGAAGACCAGCTCGCCGAGGCCGAAGCCGGCATCAACCTGCGCGCGATCGCGCTGTACAAGGCGCTCGGCGGCGGCTGGCAGGCCTGCGCCGACGAGCGCTGCGGCGCGCTGGCTGCGGCGCGCTGATGCGATGAGGTACGAGGACGCCGCCATGGTCCCGACGGATACCGCCAACCGCCGCATCGTGCTCGCCGCGCGCCCGCGCGGCCTGCCGAGGGCGGAGGATTTTCGCCTCGAGTCCTCCGCCGTCCCGGTGCCGGACGATGGTCAGGTGCTGCTGCGCACGCTCTGGCTGTCGCTCGATCCCTACATGCGCAACCTGATGGATCCCGCCGGCACTTCCTATGCGCCGGCCGTGGCGCTGGGTGCGACGATGATCGGCGGCACGGTCAGCCGTGTGGTCGCCTCGCGCCATCCGACGCTCCGTGTCGGCGCTCTGGTGCTCGGCAACGCCGGCTGGCAGGACTACGCGCTGTCCGATGGCAGCGACCTGCAGCCGCTGGGCGACCTGGCTGAGCCGTCGCTGGCGCTGGGCGTGCTGGGCATGCCCGCGTTCACCGCCTATGTCGGCCTGCTCGACATCGGTCAGCCGCAACCCGGCGAGACGGTGGTAGTGGGCGCCGCCACCGGCGCGGTCGGTTCGGTGGTGGGCCAGATCGCCGGGCTCAAGGGCGCACGCGTGGTCGGCATCGCCGGCGGCGCCGACAAGTGCCGCCATGCAGTGGAAGCGCTGGGTTTCGATGCCTGCCTCGATCATCGCGCGCCCGGCCTGCCCCAACGCCTTGCCGCCGCCTGCCCGGGTGGCATCGACGTCTATTTCGAGAATGTCGGGGGCGCGGTGTTCGATGCCGTGCTGCCGTTGCTCAATGCGAATGCGCGGGTGCCGGTGTGCGGCGTGATCGCCCACTACAACGAGGGCGACGACCACCCCGGCCCGGACCGCCTGCCGGCCACGATGAGCACCGTGCTGCAGCGACGCATCCGCATGCAGGGCTTCATCATCCTCGACCACTACGCCACCCGCTTCGAGGCATTCCGCCGCGACATGGGCGGCTGGCTCGCATCGGGCGAGGTGAGGTCGCGCGAGGATCGCGTGGACGGGCTGGAGAACGCGCCGCAGGCTTTCATCGGGCTGCTGCAGGGACGCAACTTCGGCAAGCGCGTGGTGCGCGTCGCCGGCGCCTGAGCCGGCCGCGCCTCGTTGCCGGCGGGCGGATCGCGCCGCTCGCCACGCGGGCGCGACCGCTTGTCCCATCGCGCACGACGGCCATGCCCCATGGACCTAGCCTGCCGGGGCCCGCACGAGCGGGCGTCACCGGGACACGCCCCATGCATCGGATCTGCCTGCTCAGCCTGTTGCTCGCCGGCGCTCTGCCAGCGTTCGCCATCGCCCAGGACGCGCCCACGCTGTTCGCGCCGGGCGTGATCTCCGGGCCGGACGGCGAAGGCGCGGCCGCGTTCACGCCGGACGGCGCCACGGTGTATTTCATGCGCGGCGCGGGCGACGGTTCCGCCGTGCTGGAATCGCGGCGCACCGGGAACGGCTGGTCCACGCCGCAGCCGGCGCCGTTCTCCGGCCATTGGCGCGACCTCGATCCGACGATGGCGCCGGACGGCTCCTACCTGCTGTTCGTCTCCAACCGGCCCATCCGCGGCGACACGCCGATCGACATGACCTACCAGGGCAAGCGCCACACCGGCGGCGGCATGAACCTGTGGCGGGTCGACCGCAAGGGCTCGGGTTGGGGCGAACCGGTGCGCCTGCCCGACCGGGTGAACAGCTGCCCGACGACCTTCGCGCCCAGCGTCGCCGCCGATGGCGACCTCTACTACATCGGCTGCGACGGCGCGCAGCAGCCCCTGCATCTGATGCATGCGGCCTACCGCCAGGGCCGCTACCTCGCGCCCCAGGTGGTCAAGCTCGCCGACGCGGACACGGTGATCCGCGACCCGGCCATCGCGCCCGACGGTTCGTTCCTGGTGGTCAGCCTGAAGCGGCCGCCGAACCCGGCCTACCGCCTGGCGATCGCCTTCCGCACGGCCGACGGCTGGACCGCGCCGCAGGACCTGGGCGATGCCGCCAACCAGGGCAGCAATCTGGGCGGCCAGCTCGGCCCCGATCGCCGCACCCTGTACTTTTCCAGCGACCGCGCCACGGCCAAGGGCGGCGCGGGCGGCAACGACAACCTGTGGCAACTGTCGCTCGCGCCGTGGATCGCCGCCGGCCCGGCGGTGGACGCGCCATGGACGCTGCCCAACGACGCCTCCCCGGCCTTCAGCCGTGACGGACGCACGGTGGTGTTCGCGCGCGGCCGCGCCGCGACGCGCCGCGTATACGTCTCGCAGCGGCAGGGCACGCGCTGGTCGGAACCGCAGCCGGCGCCCTTCTCCGGCAAGGCCTGGATGGACCTGGAACCGGCGATGGCACCGGACGGCTCGTTCCTGCTGTTCGTCTCCAACCGGCCGCCGCAGCCCGGTGGCGCCATGCTCGATGGCGCCTACGAGGGCCAGTCGGCACCCGGGCGCGGCGGCAACCTGTGGCGCGTGGACCGCACCGCCGGCGGCTGGGGCGCGCCGGTCCGCCTGCCCATGCCGCTCAATGCGGGCACCTCGATCTATGCGCCGGCCGTGGCTGCGGACGGCAGCGTGTACTTCATGCAGCCGGACCCGGCGACCGGCCATTTCCGGCTGTACCGCAGCCGCTACGCGCAGGGCCGCTACCAGGTGCCCGAACCGCTGTCCTTCAGCAACGGCCAGCTGGCCGACTACGATCCGGCGATCGCGCCGGACCAGTCCTTCATCGTGTTCAGCTCCGACCGGGCGCCCTCGACCGCCAACACCAGCGCGATCTTCGTGGCCTTCGCGCAGGGCCAGGGCTGGGGCACGCCGATTGCTCTGGGGCCCTCGGGCATCGAATCGAGGCTGGCGCCGGATCTGTCCAGCCTTTAGTTCAGCGGGCCGGACAGGCGCATCCACCGCTTCGCGCTCGGCGCCTGGCTCAAGCAGCACGCCGCGGGACGATGATGCAGCTTTCCCCGGCCGCCGGCAGACTGCACACTGCAGCCCCTGGCTTGCGCGGGAGAGCTGCGATGGAACCGGTCCGCGAAGGCATCGCACTCGCACCCACTGCCAGTGCACGGCCGCAACGCCTTGCGCTGGCATTCGCCTTCTGGACCCTGCTGGCGCTGTCGTACACGCTCAGCGCCGGGCTGTCCTCGATCAGCGAAGGCCACCCGCCCGGATGGTCGCGCGCGCTGGCGTGGAACCTCTCCAACTTCTGGCTGTGGATGGCGCTGGTGCCGCTGGTGGCCTGGCTGGGCCGGCGCGGCGCGGACGGCGGCTGGCGCCGCTTTTGCGCCGTGCACGTGCCGGCGGGGCTGGCGGTAGCGCTGGCGCAGATGCTGGTGCAGCTGTCGCTGTTCTGGATGTTGTGCGGGCCCGGGCGCATGCCGGTGCGCACGCTGGGCGGCTATGTCGCCATGGAGTTCGCCTACAGCTACCACCTGGCGGTGCTCACCTACTGGATCATCCTGGTGGTGCTGCGCGGCCTCGAATCGCGGCGGCGGCTGCGCGACGAGCAGCTGCGCAGCGCGCAACTGCAGACGCAGCTGGCGCAGGCGCAACTGCAGGCGCTGCGCATGCAGCTGCAGCCGCACTTCCTGTTCAACACCTTGAACGCGATCTCCGCGCTGGCGCTGGCCGACCCGCTGCAGGCGCGGCTGATGATCGCGCGGCTGAGCGACCTGCTGCGCCTGACGCTGGAGGAGCGCCACGCCGCCGAGATTCCGCTCGCCCGCGAGGTGGAATTCCTGCGCTGCTACCTGGAGATCCAGCAGGTGCGCTTCCAGGACCGGCTGAGCACCCAGCTCGACCTGGCCGAAGACACCCTGCGCGCCGCGGTGCCCAGCATGATCCTGCAGCCGCTGGTGGAAAACGCGCTGCGCCATGGCCTGCTGGCCAAGCCCACGCCCGGGCGGCTGCGCATCGGCAGCCGCCGCGAGGGCGACGAACTGCGCCTGCATGTCGACGACGATGGCCTGGGCCTGCCGCCGGATGGCCCGCTGGAAGGCCTGGGCCTGGGCAACACGCGGGCGCGGCTCAAGGTGCTGTTCGGCGCCGCAGCCAGCCTCGCGCTCAGCGCCAAGTCCGAGGGCGGCACGCGCGTGGAACTGCGCCTGCCCTACCGCGAGCACGCCGCATGAGCACGGCACCGATCCGCACCGTGCTGGTCGACGACGAGGTGCTGGCCCGCCTGGCCTTGCGCCAGGCGCTGGCGGCACACGCGGACTTCGAGATCGTCGGCGAATGCGGCAACGCGGCCGAGGCGCTGCAGGCCGTCGCCGCGCTGGCGCCGGACCTTTTGTTCCTGGACATCCGCATGCCCGGCCTGGACGGTTTCAAGCTGCTGCACCAGCTCAAGCCCGACACGCTGCCGATGGTGGTGTTCGCCACCGCCTATGGCCAGCACGCGCTGCGCGCCTTCGACGCCAATGCGCTGGACTACGTGCTCAAGCCGATCGACCAGGCGCGCTTCGACCAGGCCATCGAGCGCGTGCGGCGGCACTGGCACGGACTGCCGGCGCGCCGGCCGTCGCCCGGCGTGCCGGCGATGGCCGGACCGGCGCAACGCATCAGCGTGCGGGTGGACGAACACATCCGCGTGATCGCCACCGAGGCGATCGACTGGATCCAGGCCGACGGCAACTACGTGCACATCCACGTCGGCAGGCAGGCCTACCTGCACCGCGAGACCCTGAGCGGCCTGCTGGCGACGCTCGATGCCGGCCGTTTCCTGCGCATCCATCGCGGCACGCTGGTGAACGTGGAACGCATCCGCGAGATCCATCCGCTGTTCCAGGGCAACGCCGAGGTGGTGCTGCACGACGGCACGCGGCTGACCCTCAGCCGTCGCTTCCGCGCCCACGCGCAGCGCGCGCTCGGCATCGCCTGAGCACACCGGCCAGGCCGCCCGTCCCGGCGCGGCCACCGCTGGTCACACAGCGGCGGCGGCGCCCACGCATGCGCGGCAGGCTAGCGCCTCCCTCCACGAGGAACCCCGCATGCGACTGCACCGCCTTGCCCTTGCCCTGGCCCTCGCTGCGGCCGGCCCCACGGTGGCCGGGGCCGAACTGCTCGGCCCCGGCGTCATCTCCACCGGCCTGCAGGAAACGTCCGCCGCGTTCTCGCCGGATGGCAATACGCTGTTCTTCATGCGCTCGGACTTCGCCGAGAAGGACGACACCATCCTGGTCTCGCACCGGCAAGGCGACGGTTGGTCGCAGCCCGAGGTCGCCACCTTCTCCGGCCAATGGCACGACTCCGAACCGGCCTATGCGCCGGACGGCAAGCGCCTGTACTTCGTGTCCAACCGCCCACTGCATGCGGGCGAACCCGCGCTGGAGGCGGAGCTGCTGGGGCAGCGCTTCGCCGGCACCAACCTCTGGTACGTGCAGCGCCAGTCCGGTGGCCGCTGGAGCGAGCCGGTGCACGTCGAGGGCGCGCTCAACGACGGCGCACAGCTGTACAACCCCTCGGTCGCGGCCAACGGCGACATCTACTTCTCCGCCCATCGCCCCGACTCGGGCAAGCTCTACCAGATCTACGTCGCGCGCCGCACGGCAAAGGGCTATGCGGCGCCCGAGCGCGTGGACCTTGGCGATCCCTCGCGCAACCGCATGGATCCCTGCATCGATCCGCGGCAGCGCTTCCTGCTGTTCGCCGGCAACGAGGGCGACGCGCTGGGCAGCGCCGACATCTACATCGCCTTCCGCCAGCCCGACGGCCGCTGGAGCAAGCCGGAGCACCTGGATGGCGACGTCAACAGCGCCAGCCTGGAAAATGCACCGTCGCTGGGCCCGCGCTTCGGCGAGCTGTATGTATCGAGCAACCGCCGAAACCCGATGCGCTTCCCCAAGCCGCGCGACGACGCCGCATCGTTGCAGCGGCGGCTGAGCGAGCCGCTCAACGGCTCGCGCAACCTCTGGCGGGTGGACATTTCCGACGTGCTGCGCAACCACGGGCTGTCGCCGGACACGCAGGGCCATTGAAAACGGGCGCGCCGCTCAGCGCTGCACCATCACCGCGAACCAGCCCCAGCCGCGCACCCGCTCGGCGATCAGCTTGGCGCTGGTCAGCATCGGCACCGCCAGCAGCGCGCCGGGGATGCCCCACAGCCAGCCCCACACCAGCAGCCAGATCAGGATGGCGATCGGCGACAGGCGCATGCGGTGGCCCTGGATCATCGGCGTGATCAGGTTGCCCTCCACCGCGGTGATGCCGGCGAAGGTCAGCGCCGGCAGCAGCGCGGTGCCCACGTCGTGGGCGTTGATCAGGCCCACCAGCGCCAGCACGACGGTGGTGGCGATGGCGCCCACGTAGGGAATGAAGTTGGCGGTCATCGCCACCGCGCCCCACAGGAACGGGTCGGGCATGTGGTAGAGCCACAGCATCAGCGTGGTCAGCGCGCCCAGGCTGGCGTTGATCAGCAGGGCGGTGAGCAGGTAGCGCGAAACCTCGAGCTGGATGCTGCGCACGATCTCCACCGCGTGGCGCTTGTAGGCGAAGCCGGGCGAGATCTCCACCAGCCGCCGCAGCAGCGAGTCGCCGTAGATCAGGAAGAAGAACACCAGCAGCACCACGGTGAGCACCGCGGCCAGCACCTTGGGCGCGGTGGAGACCACGTCCCAGGCGGAGATCGCCACCGCAGTCGGTTGCGCCGGCACGTTGCGGGCGGAGCCGCCGACCAGGCTCTGCGTGGCGCGGCTGGCCGCCTCCAGCGGCCGGGTGACGCTGCGCAGCTTGGGCACGAAGCTCTTGATCGCCGCTGGTGCGCCGTGGAACCAGCCCAGCGCCGGCTGCGCCAGCGCGCCGACGCCGGCGCCCAGCCCGGCCAGCAGCGCGAGCATCAGCACGCTGGCGGTGAGCCAGCGCGGCAGGCGATGGC
>NZ_JABFWW010000279.1 GCF_013362045.1 Frateuria sp.
GCGGTCGGACCCGCGGCAAATTAGGGCTTTGGAAAATAATGGGTCAATAGGAAAATTGCCCGAATTGTGACATTCCCAATCATTTTTAATGACGCATTATATTGCGATTTATAATCGATTTATTTCGCAGCAAATTTCGTTATTTTCGAAGCGCAAAAGAAAAAAGGCCCGGCCAAAATGGCCGGGCCTTTCCACCGCCTTCCGTGGCGGGCCCGGCGCAAGGAACCCTGCGCCGGGCGGGGCAGCGTCTTACCAGGTCGCCTGCAGACTCACGCCGGAGAACGAGGAGTACCCGTTCAGCATGATGTAGTAGGTGCCCGATGCACCGGTGAAGGTGCACGACTCGTTGTTGCCGTACAGGTACGGGCGGCAGTCGTAGCTGGTGGTGGTCGGGTTGGAGCCCTGCCTGACGTACAGGTCGGCGTCGCCGGTGCCGCCGGACATGGCGATGGTCAGGTTGCTGCCCGAGGGCACCGTCACGGTGTAGTACTTCTTGGTGCCGGCAGCGCCGGAAATGCCGGTCACCGGCACGCCGTTCTGCAGACCGCCGGTACCGCCGCCGGTGCTGTAGGAGGCCTTCACCGTCACGCTGGCGTACGACGAGTAACCGTGCACCTTGATGTAGTAGGTGCCGGCCTGCGGCGCGGCGACCGAGCAGCTCTCGTTGTTGCCGGTGAGGTACGGACGGCAGTCGTAGCTGCTGGTGGTCGGGGCGGAGCCGAACTTGGTGTAGAGGTCGGCGTCGCCGGTGCCCCCGGAGATCGACATCACCAGGTTGCTCGCGCCGGCCGGGACCTGGATGGTGAAGTCGTTGTCCGCGCCCGCGGCGCCGGAGATGCCGCCCACCGCCACGCCGTTCTGCAGCGCGGTGCTGCCGCCGCCGGTGCCGCCACCCGGCGGGTTCGGACAGGTCACGCCCACGCCGTTGAATGCGGTGGCCACGTCGGTGGCGCTGTAACCCAGGGCGACCGCGGCCTGCTCGACGCCGCAGGCGCCGGAGTTGAAGGTCGAGGTCGCGGTCCAGTAGGACTTGTTGGCCAGCGCATAGACCTGGAAGGCCTTCTTGACGTCCCAGCCGGTGGTCTTGGCCAGCAGGCAGAACGACTTGTTGTACACGCCGCTGGAGTTGTGCACGTCCATGGTCGAGGTGTAGTTGGCCGCGTTGTCGATCGAGCCGCCGTCCTGCGGCGGGTTGCACATGTAGCGAAGCGCATTGCCGATGCCGGCGCTGGTCTTGACGATGTCCTCGCCGACCTCGAAGTCGGCCGCGCCGCGGTCGAAGAACTCTGCCGCCTCGCCGGCGATGTCCGAATAGGCCTCGTTCATGCCGCCGGACTGGCCGCTGTACTGCAGGTTGGAGTTCTGCTCGGTGTAGCCGTGGCTGATCTCGTGGCTGGTCACGTCCAGCGACACCAGCGGGTAGAACGTGGTGGCGCCGTCGCCGAAGTTCATCGCCGAGCCGTCCCAGAACGCGTTCTCGTAGTTGCTCTTGTAGTGCACGTTCATGCGCAGCTGGATGTTCAGCGGCGCCGCGCCGGTGTAGGCCACGTACATGTCGTGCACGACGCCACCGAAATGGTGGGCGTCGTTCACCGGCGAATAGGCGCCGTTGATCGCGTCGGTGTTGCTGGTCGGGCAGGCGAAGCTGACGATCGAGCCGCCGCTGGTGCCGTGGTTGAGGTTGTAGGTCACCACGTTGGTGTTCTGCAGGTAGCAGGTGCTGCCCGACTGGGTGACGTCCAGCGCCGGATACTGGGTGCCGTAGTAGTACTCGCCGGTCTTCTGGTTGCCGCCCGGGCCGTTGGCGGTGGCGTCGGTCAGGCCGTTCCAGCTCTGGATCACCTCGCCGGTCTGCGCGTCGACGATCGCCGTCGGGCGGCTGGGCTGGTTGCTGGCGACGAAGTACGAGGTCAGGTACACCAGCCGCGGCGAGCCGTTGTCCTGCGGATAGACGAACAGGTCGGCCTTTTCGTTGCGGATGCTGGCGCCACCGGTCAAGGCGGTGTGTGCATGCGCCTTGAGCGCACCGATCGCCTGCGCACCGCTCATGCGCGGCGTCACCGAGAGCGGCGCGACCAGGTTGGCGGGCAGCGTCAGCACGTCGCCGCTGGCGTGCAGCACGTTGCCGTGCGCATCCTGCACCACGGCGACGCTGCGGCCGTACACCGGCACGCCACGGTACATCTGCTGATGGCGCACGACCTGCTTGCCGTTGGGCAGGTGCGCCGTGCTGCGCGCCGCAAGCGACATGTCGGCGCCCAGGTTCAGGCGCGCGGCCAGGTTGCCGGCCGGCACCACGCCGAGGTTCTGCACCTGCACGTGCTGGGTGTTGGCGGCCAGTGCGGTCGAACCGGTGGCCAGGCCGATGGCGGCAACCAGAAGTTTCAGACGGATATTGCTTGGCATTTCAGGAACTCCCTTGAGAGAAATTCGGGACGAGCGACCCTGATGCGGCCGCAAGGACCCCATGCGTGAATTCGCCGTGCAGACACGGCGCCAATGCTTTTTTGCCAACGGTCCCGGCTGCATCCGGATGCGCGTCGCGCCTCTCCCCTGTTCCTTCCGTGAGAGGGCAGCACGCGGGACATTCGTTCGAGCGCGGCGCTTCCCATGGCGCCGCTGCAGGACCATCCGTCAACCTCCCCGCCAACGGATTCGTCGACATTAAGTAGGAACTTGCGGGAGGGTCAAGGTGAATTATTCCTAGGGTTTTCGATTCGTGACCGGCGCCGTCGGCAGACTGCGAAACCTGCGTCAACGATGACTGCGAGGCTGGCGCCAAACCCGCGGACAAAAAAAAGCCCGGCGGATGCCGGGCCTTCGCGGAGGCTGGGGACAGGACCGGGATCTAAAGCATCCCGGTCTCGAGCTTGGCCGCGTCGGACATCATCGAGTGGTTCCACGGCGGGTCGAAGACCAAGTCCACGTCGGCCTGGCCGACGGTGGGAATCATCTCGAGCTTGGTGCGCACGTCGTCCACCAGGATGTCGCCCATGCCGCAGCCGGGCGCGGTCAGGGTCAGCTTGACGTAGACCTTGCGGCCGCCCTCGGCGAGGGCATCGATGGAAACGTCGTAGACCAGGCCCAGTTCCACCACGTTGATCGGGATCTCCGGATCGAACACCGTGCGCAGCTGCTGCCACACGAGCTTCTCCACGTCATCGTCGCTGGCATCGGCGGCCAGCTCGATCGGCGGCGGCGGTTCCTTGCCCAGCGCATCGGCATCGCCGCCGGCAATGCGGAACAGGTTGCCTTCGACGTAGACGGTGAAGCTGCCGCCCAGCGCCTGCGTGATGTAGCCGATCTGGCCGGCCGGGAGCATCACGCTCTCGCCCTGCGGCACCATCACCGCCGCGCAGTCGCGCTCCAGGGTGAAGGGTTCGCTGCTCAGACTGAAACCGCTCATGCCGATCCTGCCAATACCTGTCGAGGCCGCGGCCGGGCGCCGCGGGGAAGCGTTCTATTATGCCGCGCCGCGGACGCGCACCGCTGATCAAGATCAGGTCCGCGCTGCCGATCTCAAGGACGCAGGCCGCCCGGACAGCCGCGCGGTTATCATCGACGTTTGCCTTGAAGCAGCAGGAACCGCATGGCTCCCGACCAACCGCCGCCCCGCCCTCGCTCGTGCGCCTGATTGCCGCATTGTTCGCCGCGTTCAGCGCGGCCATGCTGGGGCTCGCCGCGGGCGCCATTTGGATGCTGCCGACGATGGCGCTGCGGCGCCCGCTGCCGGCGCTGGCGCTGGCGGCCGGCTGGCTGCTTGCGCTGGCGGTACGCAACTGGGTGCGCCCGGCCGGTCGCGTGGCTGCCGCGCTGGCCGCCGGCGCGACGGTGCTGGCGGCCATCTACGTGAACGTCCTGACCGCTGCAGCGCGGATCGCCGGTTCGATGGGCATCGGCCTGCTCGACGCCTTGCGGGAGGCGGGCCTGGCGATGCTGCTGGCGCTGGCGCGGCTGGCCGTGCGACCGGCCGATGTCGGCTTCACGCTCGCCGCTGCGCTGCTCGCCGCATGGCTTGCCGGCCGCCGGCCGCGGCGCGCTCCGTAGGGCGGATCGCCTCCTATGCCTCCAGCGCCTTGAGCGCGGCCACCAGTTCGGCCGCCACCGCCTGCCCGTCGCCGTACAGCATGCGCGCGTTGTCCGCGTAGAACAGTGCGTTCTCGATGCCGGCAAAACCGGTGCCCTTGCCGCGCTTGACCACGATGACGTTCCTCGACGAGGCCACGTCCAGGATCGGCATGCCATAGATCGGCGAGGCCGGATCGGTCTTGGCCAGCGGGTTGACCACGTCGTTGGCGCCGATCACCAGCGCAACGTCGGTACTGGGAAATTCGGGATTGATCTCGTCCATGTCCGCGATCAGGTCGTAGGGCACGCCCGCCTCGGCCAGCAGCACGTTCATGTGCCCGGGCATGCGGCCGGCCACCGGGTGGATGGCGAACTTCACCTTCACGCCGCGCTCGATCAGCAGCCGCGCGAACTCCCATACCTTGTGCTGCGCCTGCGCCACCGCCATGCCGTAGCCGGGCACGATCACCACGCGCTCGGCATAGGCCATCATCACCGCTGCGTCCGGCGCCTCGACGGGCTTCTGCGCGCCGCCGATCGCCTGCGCCACGCCCGCCGCCGCGCCGAAGCTGCCGAACAGCACGTTGCCCAGCGAGCGGTTCATCGCCTTGGCCATCAGCTGGGTCAGCAGCGTGCCGGCAGCGCCGACCACGGTGCCGGCGATGATCATCGCCTCGTTGCCCAGCACGAAACCCTCGAACGCCACCGCCAGGCCGGTGAACGCGTTGTACAGCGAGATCACCACCGGCATGTCGGCGCCGCCGATCGGCAGCGTCATCATCAGCCCGAACAACAGCGCCAGGACGAAGAAAGCCGCGATCAGTCCCGGCGTGAGCGCGCCGGACACCAGCACGGCGCCCAGCACGACGGCCAGCACCAGCACCAGCAGGTTGGCGATGCGCTGGCCGGGAAAGGTGAAGCGCCGGTCCAGCCATCCCTGCAGCTTGGCGAAGGCGATCAGCGAGCCGGAGAAGCTCACCGCGCCGATCAGCGCACCGAGCACCGCCAGCGCCAGTTGCGCGGCATCCGGCGCCTGGCCGCCGGCGGTGAACTGGCCACCATCGAGCAGCGTCACCGCCGCGCCGGCAAAACCGACCAGCTCGGCGGCGCCGATGGCCGCCGCGGCGCCACCGCCCATGCCGTTGTAGAGCGCCACCATCTGCGGCATCGCGGTCATCGCCACGCGCCGGCCCGACCACCATGCCGCCGCGGTGCCCAGCAGCAGCGCGACGAGGATCAGTCCACGGTGCGCCAGTCCCGGCAGCGCGAAGGTCGCCGCCACCGCCACCGCCATGCCCACGCCCGCCCACACGATGCCGCCGCGCGCGCTGCGCGGCGAACTCATGCGTTTCAGGCCCAGGATGAACAGCAGCGCGGCGAGGAAATAGCAGGCCTTGATCGCCCCCGGCAGCCAGGCCATCAGTGCGTCCCCCGGCCGCCCGGGCGGCTGGACTTGAACATCTCCAGCATCCGCTCGGTCACCACGTAGCCGCCCGCCGCGTTGCCGGCGCCCAGCAGCACGCCGACGAAACCGATGCCGATTTCCAGCGGCGTCTGCGCATGGCCCAGCGCGATCATGGCGCCGACCAGTACGATGCCGTGAATGAAGTTCGAACCGGACATCAGCGGCGTATGCAGGATCACCGGCACCCGCGCGATGATCTCGTGGCCGGTGAAGGCCGCCAGCATGAAGATGTACAGCGCCAGGAACCCGTCGAGCATGGCCTCTTCCCCCGTCCGCGCACGCCGTCGAGCGGCTGTCGCCGCATCATACGGTCGCGCGTCAACCCGTGCGAGCCTGCCGCGTTGATGCATCCGACTCCACCGCAACCGGGCCAGGGTGCCGATGACGCGGACCTCGACGCCATGAACAGCCTCGCCGGCACCCTCGAAAGCGACCTGCTGGCGGCGCCGGACGCGCGTGCCGCGCCGGCCACGCTGGATGCGTTCCTGGCCGATGTCGAGCGGCGCGCGTTCCGTCTGGCCGAACTGCAGCTGGGCCATCGCGAGGACGCGCTGGACGCGGTGCAGGACGCCATGCTGCGGCTGGTCAGGCACTACCGCGACAAGCCTGCGCAGGAATGGACGCCGCTGTTCTGGGGCATCCTGCGCCGGCGCATCGTCGATCTGCAGCGGCGGCGCAAGGTGCGTTCGATCGTGGTCGGCTGGCTCGGCGGCCGCGACGAGGAAGGCGAGGATCTGCCCGCCTGGGAACCGGCCGACACCGCGCCCGGTCCGCTGCAGCGGCTTGAGGACGGCAAGGCCTGGAGCGAGATATCCGCCGCGGTCAGGCGCCTGCCGCAACGCCAGCGCGAAGCCTTCCTGCTGCGCATGCTGGAAGGCCTGGACGTGGCCGACACGGCCAGCGCCATGGGCTGCTCCGAAGGCAGCGTGAAAACCCATCTGTCGCGCGCCATGCACCACCTGCGCGACCAACTGGAGGACTGGCGATGACGCCCGATCCCGACTAGCTC
>NZ_JABFWW010000122.1 GCF_013362045.1 Frateuria sp.
GAAACCTGCCGGTCTCCGAGTGGGTTCAGCCCGGCAGCGGACCGGCGATGGCCGGCCGTGGCGGATGCATCCGTTGCTGGTTGGAGGGCGTGTCCTGCGCATAGGCAAGGCCTGCGCCGCGGGCACCGCCGAACAGGTGCAGGCTCAGTGCCGCCTCGCGCCCGGAAAGATTGCGGCAGCGATGCAGCCGCGACTGGCCGGCGTCGAACCACAAGGCATCGCCCGGGCCGAGCCAGTGGCGGCCATGCGCCAGCGGTTCGCCGCTGTCGCCGCGGCGGCGCCAGGCCTCGACCTCGAGCGCGCCGTGCAAGGGAATCTCCAGCCCCCAGCGCACGCCGTGGTCGTGCAGCACCGAGACGTGGTTCGCAGGCCAGGCGATCAGCAGCAACTGCACATCCTGCGCACCGGTGCGCAGAGGCCGGATCAGCGGAGCCGTGGCGGCACGCAGCTTGCCGGACAGCAGGTCGAGCCCGGCCGCGTGGCAGCGCACCGCACTGCCCAGTTCGCGGGCGAGGGTGGCCAGGTCGGGATGGTTTCCCCGGCAGTGCGACAGCGCGATACGGCGCAGCGCCTTCATGCTTTGCCTGTGGTTGGCCATGCGTGGGACCGTACGAAGAACGGCGCCCAGTGGAGCATGGGCGCCGTTAAACAGCCGTAACCCGAGCTATAGCTGGCGCAGCTCGAAGCTCACCGGCACGCGGGCCCACGCACGTATGGCGTGGCCGCCGACGCTGGCCGGCTCGAAACGCCAGGAAGCGAGCACCTGCTCGCGGGCGCTGTTGTCGAGCAGCTTGTAGCCACTGCTCTGTTCGACCACGACCTCGGTCGGTTTGCCCGTTTCGTCGACCAGCACGCGCAGCAGCACGGTGCCGTGCATGTGCTGGCGGATCGCCTGCGCGGGAAAGGACAACGGCGCGCTGCGGTAGGCCAGGCTGGCCTCGACCGGCTCGGTGGATACGCTGTCCGGCACGATGTTGGCGGATGGCGGCAGGAGGGTTGGAGCCTGCACGGGTGGGGCGGTGGTGTTGCCCTCATCGCTGGCGCGCGGCACGACAGCGACCGGCGGCGCAACGGCGACGGGCGCCCTGACGTGGTGCGTCAGCGGCGCGACGCGCAGCGGCGGCGGCGCCGGCGCCGCCTTGGGCGGGTCGACGACACGTATGCCCATCGGCGCGCTTGCCGGGCGCGGCATGGCCATGGGCGGCAGTGGCCGGGTGGCGGCCACGAATACGGTGAGGTCGATGGCCATCGCCACGCTCAGCGCGGCGATGCGGACGAGGTCGGGCTGGTGGGCATGTGCACGGGATGAAGCCAGGTAAGCGGACGACATGAGCGATCCTCCTGACGGTGCTTTGCGATGTGGCGCGGGCACGCTGCAAGGGCAGAGGGAATCGTGCCGGCGCGGCTCCAGCCTAGGCCTGTCGTTCCCATTCGCGCAAGGGACCGCCCGGAAGGTCTCGCCACCGCGCTCCTGCCGCACAATTCGCCGGTGCGGCCATGGGGCCGCCGGGAAGGCGGTCGTGGAGTGGGAAAGTGGAGCACGCCGGTGCCGGGCGTGGCCTTCGGTGCGTTCAGCATCGAGAAGTAGGCGGCTTCGATGTCAAAGGGACGTCCAGACGTCCATCATAAAGGCCCGTACGTCCGGGCATGGTAAGGTGCCTGCCCGGCTTTCGCCCTGGAGCACTGCCATGCCCGCGCCGTCCGCCGTCCACTCGCCGCGCTATCGCTTCGGCGACGAGCTGGCGAGCACGCTGATCCACGCCATCGGCATCGTGCTCAGCATCGCCGGGCTGGCGACGCTGGTGGCGTTCGCCGCGCTGCGCGGCGACGCGCGAGCGGTGGTGGCCTGTGCGGTGTTCGGCACCACGCTGATCCTGCTCTACACCGCCTCGACCCTATACCACGCCATTCCCGGCGAGCTGCCGCGGCGGGTGCTGCGCACACTGGACCACATCGCGATCTTCCTGCTGATCGCCGGCACCTACACGCCCTTTACCCTGATCGCGCTGCCCGGTGCATGGGGCTGGGGATTGTTCGGCACGATCTGGGTGCTGGCGCTGGCCGGCAGTGCACTGGAGCTGGGCGTGCTGCGGCGGGTACGCTCGCGCTGGCTGGCGGTGTCGATCTACGTGGCGATGGGTTGGGTCGCGCTGGTGGCGTTCGAGCCGCTGCGCACGCACCTGGCGCCCGGTGGCCTGGCGCTGCTGATCGCCGGCGGCGCTACCTATACGCTGGGCGTGCCGTTCTACCTGTGTCGCCGGCTGCCGTTCCATCACGCGGTCTGGCACGGCTTCGTGCTGGCCGGCAGCGTGCTGCATTACCTGGCGGTGCTGTTGTACGTGATTCCGGGCTAGGCGGGTGGGCCACGCCGACGCACTGGTGGCGCTGCGCCGTGACCTGGAGGACGCCGCCTGCCTGCTCGGCCAGCCGCAGGATCTGCGCTTCCAGCCGATGTTCGGCGGGCTGATGGCGTACATCGGCGAGCGGCCCTGCGCGTGGCTGTCGGCCGGCGGGCTGGCGCTGAAGCTGGCGCCGGACGATCAACCCGGCCTGCTGGCGCAGCCGGGTGCCGCCCGCCTGGTTGCCAAACCGGGCGCCGCGCCGAGTCGAAGCTACGTGCTGGTGCCAGCCTCGATCCATCGCGATGCGGAGCGCTTCGCTCCTTGGCTGGCACGCAGCATCGCCGCGGCGAAGGACCGGCGGCGACGCGGCGCCGCGCCGCGCCGCTGACCGTGCAAAGCCTCAGCGCTTGCGCTGCTGCGGAACGAACTGCGTCTTCACCGCTTCCGCCAGTTGCGCCGGCGGCAGCAGGCCCTGGCCGATCACGAAATCGTTGAAGGCCTTGCGGTCGAACTGCTTGCCCAGCGCCAGCTCGGTCTGCAGGCGCAGCTGCTGCAGGCGCAGGTAGCCGTAGAAGTAGGCCGTGGCCTGGCCGGGACTGTCGAAGGTGTAGCGGTCCAGCTCCTGGCGCGCCATTGGCTCGGACAGGCCGACTTCGTGCGTCAGCACATCGTGGGCGCGCTCACGGGTGATCAGTCCCAGGTTGAGCATGGGGTCGAGCCACGCGCGCGCCGCACGCATCAGGCGCATCTGGTAGGCGGCGAACTGGCCGGCCGGCGGCTCGTACGGAAGCATCTCCGACTCGGCGTATAGCGCCCAACCCTCCACGTTGACGCTGTTGAAGGCGAACAGGCTGCGCGCGAGCGACACGCCGCGCTCGACCATCGCCGCGAACTGCAGCTCGTGCCCGGGGCGGCCCTCGTGCGCGGTCAGCGACCAGGCGGCGGCCTTGAAGGTGAAGTCGTCGTAGGCCTGGCTGCCGTCCTTGCCGTTGCCCGGGTTGCCCATGGTCAGCACGAAGGTGCCGCGCTCGCCGTGGTTGTTGAGGAAGGGCGGCGGGTCCATGTGCGGCGCCGGCACCTGCGCGGCCTCGGCCTCGGAGGCCAGGCGCATCTGCATCTGGCGCCTGGGCAGCGTGACGATGTTCTGGCGGCGGATGGTGTCCTCGATGTGGCCCAGCACCTGGTGGTACCAGGGTTCGACCTGGTCGCGCGAAAGCTGCTGCTTCTTCAGCGCCTGCCACACGTCGCGGTAGTCGGTCGCGTCGATGCCCTCGGCCTTGGCCACCACCGGCGCCAGCGCCTGCATCACGCCGCGCAGCTCCATGAACTCCAGTTCCGCCTGCTTCATCAGCTGCTCGGGCGGAATGTCGATGCCGACCCGCTTGAGGTTGTAGGCGTACAGCGGTTCGGGCAGGCGGAAGTCGGTGCGCGCGCGCGGCAGCACGGTGCTGCGTACCCAGGCGTCGTAGTCCTTCAGCTGTGCGTCCAGCGTATCGAGCGCGGCCTTGCCTTCAGGCGTGTCCAGCTTGTACTTGGCAAACAGCTTGCGGATGCCTTCGACGTAGCGCGGCGTGTTGGCGAGCTTCTGCTCGACCTCGCCCCGGTAGGGACCGAGCAACGCTTTGTCGCCCAGCTTGGCCACGGTCTGCGCCTTGGCCTCCTCGGCGATCGGCGTGCAGCCGGGCGCCTTGCCGATGTAGCACTGCAGGCGCTTGAGTGCGGCAGGGCGGCGGGCGGCATCGACGTCGTCCTTGAGCAATGCGAATTCGCCGCTGAAGACCAGCGAACCGATGTCGTCGTAGGGCAGCAGGTACTTGTCGTCCAGGTCGATGCCCTCGATCTGCTCGTCGGCGGCCTGGATCATGATCTGCAGGTCTTCGCGGACGTTCGGGTCCTGCTCCGCGGCGAGCAGTTGCTGCAGCTTCGCCTTCGCCTCCGTCAGTGCGGCACGCGAACGCTGGTCCACGCCGGGCTTGAGGTCGGCCACCCGGGTGTCGTAGCCGGACAGGCCGACCCGGGTGGCGAACTCCGGGCTGAAGCGGGCGATGGTGTCGAGCAACACCTTCGCATCGGCATTGCTGCGCTCCACCCAGGTCGCGGGCGTGGTCTGCGCATGCAGCGAACCGGCGGTCAACGCAGCGGCCAGGGCGAAGGCGAGGGGCTTGGACATGGCGGAACTCCTTGGGCGATCGGGCCAGCGTAAGGGTGGGTGGTCTGCCGGGCCTGTGCCGGAGGTCTGGGGCATCATCTGTCCGGGGCGTTTCTAGATGAGCATCGCGAGGGCAAACAAACCCACCATCATGAACGAGATGGCCAGCTTGACCAGTGTGCCGGCGAGCAGGCCGATCCAGGTTCCAGCGCCCACGTGGGCCGATCGCAACACGCTGTTTCCGGCCGACAGCTCGCCCAGCAGCGCGCCCACGAAAGGCCCAAAGACCAATCCCGGGATGCCCAGAAACATGCCCACCACGGCGCCGACCGTCGCGCCCCACAATGCACGTGGACTTGCGCCGACGCGCTTGGCACCCAGCGTGCCGGCGAAGAAGTCGACCGCCACGCCGAGCGCGCCCAGCGCACCGATCGCCAGCAGCCAGCCGGTGCCCAGGTGCCGGTAGCCGTCGACCGCGGCGGCGAGCCAGATGCCGCCGAAGATCATCGGTATGCCGGGCAACATCGGCAGTACCGTGCCGGCAAGGCCGCCAAGGACGAGTATTGCGGCAAGCAGGTAGAATGCTATGTCCATGGAGCGGCCTTCGCGGGAACCGCTCCCACTGTGCGGGCACCTCGGCGCACGGGCAAGGAGCCGCAAAGGGAGAAGCCTGTCACGGATGCCAACCTGCAGGCGTCAGGCCGTTTGGTTGCGGGTGGCGGCGATCCTGCGATCCACCGCACATGCCGGGCCTTTCCCTGCGGCGCCGTGCGCCCAAGCTGGGTTAGGATCATGCCCGCGGGAAGCATTGCGGGTACTGGATTCACTCCGATTTCACCCGCTGCGTAGTCTGGTTGTCGGAATGCCGTGCGGGGGTGCGGCATCCTGAATCGGCGCATTCGGTATCCGGCCAAGGGGGAGGGAGATGCTAAAAAGGATCGGGGCAAATCCGTGGCTGCGGCAGGTTGCTGTTGCCCTGGCCTACGCGCTCGCATACGCGTTGCTGCGCCAGGTGTCGTTCTCTCACTGGTTTCCGTTTGCCGGCCTGCGCTTCGGCGCGCTGCTGTTTGTGCCTTACCGGTATTGGGCGGCGCTCGTGGTCGGGGAAGCTATCCCCCTGGCGTACACAGGCATCACCTGTGCGGGCGAGTACGGCTGGCTGTGGGCGTCGTTCCTGATGGTTCCTTCAATGCCGTTTGCGATGCCTATCGCCCGCTGGTGTCGCGAGCGGCGTCGGCTCTTTCCGGCACAGGGCGCGCCCAATATCAACGTGCTCCTGCTTTCCGTCCTGGCGACTTCGGTGATCTGGATGGCGATGAGCCTGGCAACGGTGTTGGCGGCGCGCGGGCCGGATGCCTCTACATTGCCGCCTCTTCAGGAAATCGCGGGTCTGTATTTCCTTGGCTTTTACATCGGTATGCTGGCGTTGGTTCCGCTGTTCATTTTGCTGCGCGAGGAACTGTTGGCCGGCGGTACGCGCCGTCTTTGGACCAGATTCTCCGAGAGTCGCCTTGCAATGGAGGCGGTGTGCTTGCTGTTGCCGTCGCTGGCTTTGCTGGTCTGGCTGGCTTCAGATCCTGCAAGTCCGGCCAGCCAGACGGCCCACATCGCGATGTTCCTGCCCGTGGCGTGGCTGGCGCTGCGGCACGGCTGGCGCGGAGCGGCGGTCGGCGGTACCGCGGCCAGCTTCGCGGTCGTGTTGGCGATGCCTTATCACCTGGACAACAACACCCTGCAGGCGCAGGTCTTCGTAGCGTTCGCGATCACCACCATGTTGATGCTGGGCGGGCAGATCGCGGTGCTCCACGAACGGGAGGAACGTGAGCGGGCCGATGCACGGCTGGCTTTCGCAGTGGCGCAGCGGAACGTCTACCTGGGCGAGATGCAGTTGCGGCAGACCTCCTACGTGCTGGAGCAGATGAGCGGCGCGATCCAGGCTTCCTACACGCAACTGCTCGGTCGCCTGCGTTGCCTGCTGCCCGCGACCGACGAGCGCAGCTATTGCCGCCAGGCGGCAGTGACGCAGCACCAGATGTATCGCCTGGCCGAT
>NZ_JABFWW010000314.1 GCF_013362045.1 Frateuria sp.
GGGCCGTGTGTTCCCAGGCAAGAAGATGGCCGGCCACATGGGTGCGGTGAATCGCACGCAGCAGGGTCTGGAAGTGGTCAAGGTCGACGCCGAGCGTCACCTGATCGCGGTCAAGGGCGCGGTGCCGGGTGCGACCGGCGGCGACGTCGTTATCCGCCCGACCACCAAGGGTTGAGGAGAGACGCCATGGAACTGAATGTCATTGGCGCCAAGCCGCTCGCCGTGTCCGACGAAGTGTTCGGCACCGAGTTCAAGCAGGCCCTGATCCCCCAAGTGGTGGTTGCGTACCCGGCCGGCGGTCGCGCCGGCACCAAGGCGCAGCTGTCGCGCGGTGAGCTGTCGGGCACCACCAAGAAGTTCAAGAAGCAGAAGGGCGGCGGCGCCCGTCACGGCGACTATCGCGCCCCGATCTTCGTGGGCGGCGGTGTCACCTTCGCGGCCAAGCCGCGCAGCTTCGAGCAGAAGGTCAACCGCAAGGCTTATCGTGTCGCGATTCGCTCGATCCTTTCCGAGCTGAACCGCCAGGATCGCCTGAAGGTGGTCGAGGGCTTCGGCATCGAGGAAGCCAAGACCAAGGCGATGGTCGCCAAGCTGGCCGAGCTCAAGGTCGCCGGTCGCGTGCTGCTGGTGTCCGAGGACGCCAACGAGGCGCTGTTCCTGGCCGCGCGCAACATCCCGTACCTGCACGTGGTCGACGTGATGGCGCTGAACCCGGTCAGCCTGGTCGGTTCCGACTACGTCGTGCTGACCGCCGAGGCCGTGAAGAAGATCGAGGAATGGCTGGCATGAGCAACGAACGCATTCTCAACACGCTGCGTGCGCCGCACATCTCCGAGAAGTCCGCGCGCCTGGCCGAGAACAACCAGTACGTATTCGTGGTCGCCCCCGAGGCGACCAAGGCCGATGTCCGCGCGGCGGTGGAGCAGATGTTCGACGTCAAGGTC
Source organism: Frateuria sp. (assembly GCF_013362045.1). Lineage (GTDB taxonomy): Bacteria > Pseudomonadota > Gammaproteobacteria > Xanthomonadales > Rhodanobacteraceae > Frateuria_A. The sequence continues at coordinate 945 of NZ_JABFWW010000314.1, forward strand.
GAGCAGGTGAACCTCGTCAACGCCAAGGGCAAGGTCAAGTCCTTCCGTTTCCGCGCTGGCAACCGCCAGGGCAAGCGCAAGGCCTATGTCCGCCTCGCCGATGGCCAGACCATCGACGTTTCGGCCAAGGCCTGAGCTCAAGGAGTTGAATTGAGATGGCACTGATCACTCACAAGCCGACCTCGCCGGGCCGCCGCGACTCCGTCAGCGTCCGCACCGAGGGTCTGCACAAGGGCGCGCCGTACGCGGCGTTGACCGAATCGCAGTCCAAGACGGGTGGCCGCAACCATTACGGTCGCATCACCACGCGTCATCGCGGTGGTGGCCACAAGCAGGCCTACCGCATCATCGACTTCAAGCGCGACAAGGAAGGCATCGCCGCCAAGGTCGAGCGTATCGAATACGATCCGAACCGTACCGCGCACATCGCGCTGCTGTGCTACGCCGATGGCGAGCGCCGCTACATCATCGCGCCCAAGGGCGTGCAGGTGGGCGACCGTTTGGTGTCCGGTTCCGACGCGCCGATCAAGGCCGGCAACAGCCTGCCGCTGCGCGCCATCCCGGTTGGTTCGACCATCCACTGCATCGAGATGAAGGCGGGCAAGGGTGCGCAGATCGCCCGCAGTGCCGGCGCCTCCGTGCAGCTGGTCGCCCGCGAGTCCGGTTACGCCACGCTGCGCCTGCGCTCCGGCGAGATGCGCCGCGTGCCGGTCGACTGCCGCGCCACCATCGGCGAAGTCGGCAACTCCGAGCACAGCCTGAAGAAGCTGGGCAAGGCCGGTGCCAAGCGCTGGAAGGGCATCCGCCCGACCGTGCGCGGCGTGGTGATGAACCCGGTCGACCATCCGCACGGCGGTGGTGAAGGCCGTACCTCCGGCGGCCGTCACCCGGTCAGCCCGTGGGGCACGCCGACCAAGGGCTACAAGACCCGCAACAACAAGCGCACGCAGCAGTTCATCGTGCGTCGTCGCAAGTAACAGGAAACGATCATGCCGCGCTCCCTAAAGAAAGGTCCGTTCATCGACCTGCACCTCGCAAAGAAGGTGGAAGCCGCCGTTTCCGCCAACAACAAGCGTCCGATCAAGACCTGGTCGCGCCGCTCGATGATCCTGCCCGAAATGGTGGGCCTGACCATCGCCATCCACAACGGTCGCCAGCACGTGCCGGTGCTCGTCAACGAGAACATGGTCGGGCACAAGCTCGGCGAGTTCGCGGTGACCCGCACCTTCAAGGGCCACGGCGGCGACAAGAAGGGCAAGTAAGATGAGCACCGAAGCCAAAGCGATCCTGCGCAGCGCCCGCATCTCGGCGCAGAAGGCACGCCTGGTGGCTGACCTGGTCCGCGGCATGCCCGTGGGCCGCGCCAGCGACGTGCTCCAGTTCACCAACAAGAAGGCCGCTCACCTTGTCCGCAAGGTGCTGCTCTCGGCCGTCGCCAACGCCGAGAACAATCTGGGCGCCGACGTCGACGAGCTGAAGGTCTCGCGCATCTTCGTGGACGAAGGTCCGGCGATGAAGCGCATGTATGCCCGCGCCAAGGGTCGCGGTTCGCGCATCCTGAAGCGCACCAGCCACATCACCGTGGTCGTCGGCGAGTAAGAGGACAGAAGACGATGGGTCATAAAGTTCATCCCACCGGTATCCGCCTCGGCATCGCCAAGGACTGGAATTCGAAGTGGTACGCCAACAAGGGCGAGTACGCCCAGTACCTCGCGGCTGACCTGAAGGTCCGCGAGATGCTGCGCAAGAAGCTGGCGCAGGCCGGCATCTCCAAGATCCAGATCGAGCGTCCGGCCAAGACCGCCCGCGTGACGATCCACACCGCCCGCCCGGGCGTGGTGATCGGCAAGAAGGGCGAGGACATCGAGAAGCTGCGCAAGGAAGTGTCCGACATGATGGGCGTCCCGGCGCACATCAACGTCAACGAAGTGCGCAAGCCCGAGCTCGACGCGCAGTTGGTGGCCGAGTCGATCGCCCAGCAGCTGGAGCGCCGCATCATGTTCCGCCGCGCGATGAAGCGTGCGGTCGGCAACGCGATGCGCCTGGGTGCGCTGGGTATCAAGATCAACGTGTCCGGCCGCCTGAACGGCGCCGAGATCGCCCGTTCCGAGTGGAGCCGCGAAGGCCGCGTGCCGCTGCACACCCTGCGTGCCGACATCGACTACGGCTTTGCCGAGGCGAAGACCACCTACGGCATCATCGGCATCAAGGTGTGGGTCTACAAGGGCGAGATCTTCGACCTGGCGGCAGCGTCCGTCGAGTCGAAGGACGAACAGTCGCAGCCGCGCCGCGAAGGTGGCGAGGGTCGTCGTGAATCGCGTCGCGAGGGCGGTGAAGGCCGCCGCGAGCGGACGGCGAAGTAAGGAGAGTTGCCATGTTGCAACCGAAGCGAACCAAATACCGCAAGCAGTTCAAGGGCCGCAACGATGGCCTGGCCCAGTGCTCCAACCTCGTCAGCTTTGGCGAGTACGGCCTGAAGGCGACCACCCACGGTGCGCTGACCGCGCGCCAGATCGAGGCGGCCCGTCGTTGCATCACCCGTTTCGTCAAGCGTGGCGGCAAGCTCTGGATCCGCGTGTTCCCGGACAAGCCGATCACCAAGAAGCCGATCGAAGTGCGTATGGGCGCGGGCAAGGGCGGCGTCGAGTTCTGGGTCGCCCCGATCCAGCCGGGCCGCATGCTCTATGAAATCGAGGGTATCGACGAGGCCACGGCACGCGAGGCGTTCCGCCTGGCCGCCGCCAAGCTCTCGGTGCAGACCCAATTTGTGACCCGGGCGGTGATGTGATGGCCACCAACGATCTGAACACCAAGTCGGCCGACGAGCTGAAGCAGCACCTGCTGGACCTGCGCAAGGAGCAGTTCAACCTGCGCATGCAGAAGGGCACCGGCCAGCTCAGCCAGCCGCACCAGCTGCGCCGCGTCCGGCGCGACATCGCCCGCACGAAGTTCGTGCTCGGCACGAAGAAGTAAGGGACCGCCGACATGAGCGAGAACACCAAGCAGGCGCGCACCCTCGAGGGTCGCGTCATCAGCAACAAGATGAACAAGACGGTGACCGTCCTGATCGAGCGCCAGGTGCAGCACGGCCTGCTGGGCAAGATCATCCGCCGGTCGACCAAGCTGCATGCGCAGGACGACATCGGTGCGAACGAGGGCGACCTGGTGCGCATCGCCGAGTGCCGTCCGCTGTCCAAGACCAAGCATCACCGCGTGGTCGAAATCGTCACGCGCGCTGCGGTCTAAGGGGAGGGTGCAGACATGATCCAGATGCAGAGCACGCTTTCCGCGGCCGACAACAGCGGCGCGAAGGAACTGATGTGCATCAAGGTGCTCGGCGGCTCCAAGCGCCGCTATGCCGCGATCGGTGACGTCATCAAGGTCACCGTGAAGGATGCGATTCCGCGCGGCAAGGTGAAGAAGGGCGAGGTCTACAACGCCGTGGTGGTTCGTACCGCCAAGGGCGTGCGCCGCCCCGACGGCTCGCTGATCCGTTTCGACGGCAACGCAGCGGTGCTCCTCAACAACAAGCTCGAGCCGATCGGCACCCGCATCTTCGGGCCGGTCACGCGCGAGCTGCGCGGCGAGAAGTTCATGAAGATCGTCTCCCTCGCGCCCGAAGTGCTTTGAGCGGAGAGAAACCATGAACCGTATCCGCAAGGGTGATCAGGTCCTCGTGATCGCCGGCAAGAACAAGGGTCAGCGCGGCGACGTGCTGCGTGTGGACGGCGAGCGCGTGTTCGTCTCCAACGTCAACATCGTCAAGCGCCACACCAAGCCGAACCCGCAGGCCAACCAGGCCGGCGGCATCGTCGAGCGCGAGGCCTCGATCCATATCTCCAATGTGCAGCTGTTCAATTCGGCCACCGGCAAGGGTGAGCGCGTAGGTGCCAAGGTGCTCGGCGACGGGCGCAAGGTGCGCGTGTTCCGCTCCAGTGGCGAACAGGTGGACGCGTAAGGAACCGATGTCATGACGCGCCTTGAAAACTTCTACAAAGACCAGGTCGTTGCCAAGCTCACCGAGCGTTTCGGCTACGAGAACGTGATGCAGGTTCCGCGCATCACCAAGATCACCCTGAACATGGGTGTGGGCGAGGCTGCCGGCAACAAGAAGATTCTTGAGAATGCCGTGGCCGACATGACCAAGATCGCCGGCCAGAAGCCGATCACGACCAAGGCGCGCGTGTCCGTGGCCTCGTTCAAGATCCGCGACGGCTGGCCGATCGGCTGCAAGGTCACCCTGCGCCGCGCCAACATGTGGGAATTCCTTGATCGCCTGATCAACATCTCGCTGCCGCGCACCCGCGATTTCCGCGGCGTGTCCGGCCGCGCATTCGATGGCCGTGGCAACTACAACTTCGGCATCAAGGAACAGATCATCTTCCCGGAAATCGACTTCGACGCGATCGACGCGATGCGTGGCATGGACATCTCCATCACCACCACCGCCAAGACCGACGAAGAAGCCAAGGCGCTGCTGGAAGCCTTCAGCTTCCCGTTCCGCAACTGATCGCGCCGAACTTAAGAGCGAGAGAAACGCAATGGCAAAGACCTCCATGGTCAACCGCGACATCAAGCGGACCAAGCTCGTCAAGAAGTACGCCGCCAAGCGCGCCGAACTGAAGGCGATCGTGCTGAACCCGAACGCCTCGTACGACGAGAAGATGGACGCGCAGTCCAAGCTGCAGAAGCTGCCGCGCGACGCCAGCCCGGTGCGCCAGCGCAACCGCTGCGAGCTGTCCGGTCGTCCGCGCGGTGTCTACCGCAAGTTCGGTCTGGGCCGCAACAAGCTGCGCGAAGCGACCATGCGCGGCGACGTGCCGGGCCTGCGCAAGGCCAGCTGGTAAGACTCCAGGCGGCGGGCGCCCGGGTGCCTGCCGCTCCGCAGGCGGCCTGACGGCTGCCCGGTGCATAAATCGCGCCGACGTTCGCTAAAAGCGGGAATAGCTGCTATAGTCGTCGGTCTGCGCAACGCAGGCCGACGGTTTTGTCGGCTCACAATCTGATTGATTTCCGGTTTTATCGGATATCGGTGCACTCTGAAGGATGTTTTCATGAGCATGACTGATCCCATCGCCGATCTGTTTACGCGCATCCGCAATGCCCAGCTCACGGGCAAGCAGGCCGTAAGCATGCCGTCGTCGAAGCTGAAGTTGGCGATCGCCAACCTCCTCAAGAACGAGGGCTACATCCTCGACGCCAAGACTTCCGACGCGGAAGGCAAGCCGGTGCTCGAGATCAAGCTCAAGTATTTCGAAGGCCGCCCCGCCATCGAGGCCATTTCCCGTGTTTCCCGCTCCGGCCTGCGCGTGTATCGCGGCAAGGACGAGCTGCCGAAGGTGCTCGGCGGCATGGGTATCTCGATCATCTCGACTTCCGCCGGTCTGATGACCGATGCGCAGGCCCGCGCCAAGGGCCTGGGCGGCGAAGTCATCGGCCAAGTGGCGTAAGGAGTTTCCATGTCCCGCGTTGCCAAGAAACCGATCAGCCTGCCCAAGGGCGTGGAGCTGAAGTCCGACGCCAACGGCGTCTCCGTCAAGGGTCCGAAGGGTACGCTGTCGATCCATGCCCTGCCGGGCGTGTCGGTCGCAGTGAACGATGGCGTCGCGAACATCGCGCTTGCCGACGGCGCCGACGACAAGTTCGGCGGTACCGCGCGCGCGCTGCTGGCCAACATGATCAAGGGCGTGTCCGAGGGCTACGAGCGCAAGCTGGAGCTGGTCGGCGTGGGTTACCGCGCCTCCATGGCCGGCAAGGCGCTGAACCTGAGCCTGGGCTTCTCGCACCCGGTCGTGTTCAACGCGCCGGAAGGCATCACGCTCGAGACTCCGTCGCAGACCGAGATCCTGGTCAAGGGCTCGGACAAGCAGCGCGTAGGCGAAGTTGCCGCCAAGATCCGCGCGTTCCGTCCGCCGGAGCCCTACAAGGGCAAGGGCGTGCGCTATGCCGGCGAGAAGATCACCCTGAAGGAAGCCAAGAAGGCGTAAGTGCGCTGTCCCTGCGCGAAGAAGCGGCCATCCATGGCCGCACTCTTCAGAAAGAGCAGGGTATTCCGCTCATTCAAGCCGATCCGCTTTCGAGGAACAGACAGATGAACAAGAACGAATCCCGCCTGCGCCGCGCCAAGTCGACGCGTGCCCACATCCGCAAGCTTGCCGTGGCGCGTCTGTCGGTGCATCGCACCGGCCAGCATCTTTACGCCCAGGTGTTCGACGCCTCCGGCGAGAAGGTGGTGGCGGCCGCTTCCACCGTGCAGAAGTCGGTGGCCGAGGGCCTGAAGGGCACCAAGAACCTGGCTGCCGCCGCGGCGGTGGGCAAGGCCGTGGCCGAGCGTGCGCTGGCCGCAGGCGTCGAGTCGGTTGCGTTCGACCGTTCCGGCTTCCGTTACCACGGTCGCATCAAGGCACTGGCCGATGCGGCGCGCGAAGCGGGCCTGAAGTTCTGAGGAACCGGGAGTCCAGACTCCCGGTCCATAGCAAGCACAACAACAAGCGGCCAAGCCGCAAGCAAAGTCCCGGATGGTCCGGGCATACGGAAACGAACAATGTCTTCTACCGATCGCGAAAATTCCGACGGCCTGCTCGAGAAGCTGATCGCCGTCAACCGCGTGGCCAAGACCGTCAAGGGCGGCCGCCAGATGAGCTTCACCGCGCTGACCGTCGTCGGTGACGGCGAGGGCAAGGTCGGCTTCGGTTATGGCAAGGCGCGTGAAGTGCCGGTGGCCATCTCCAAGGCGATGGAGCGTGCCCGTCGCAACATGGTGAGCATCGATCTGAACAACGGCACCCTGTGGTACGCCATCAAGGCCAACCACGGCGCGGCGCGCGTGTTCATGCAGCCTGCTTCCGAGGGTACCGGCGTGATCGCCGGCGGCGCGATGCGCGCCGTGCTGGAAGTGGTCGGCGTGAAGAACGTGCTGGCCAAGGCGGTCGGTTCGCGCAACCCGATCAACCTGGTACGCGCCACCATCAAGGGTCTGCAGGCGATCGCCTCGCCCAAGCGCATCGCCGCCAAGCGCGGCAAGACCGTCGAAGAGGTGCTCGGCCATGGCTAAGAACAAGGAAACCGCCGCCACCGTGCGCGTGCGCCTGGTCAAGGGCCTGCGCGGCGTACAGGGGCGTCATCGCCTGAGCGTCAAGGCGCTGGGCCTGAACAAGCTCAACGATGTGCGTGAACTGAAGGACAGCCCGCAGGTGCGTGGCCTGATCAACACGGTCTACTACCTGGTCCGGGTCGAGGAGTAATCATCATGCGTCTCAACGACATCAAGCCGGCTGCCGGTTCGCGCAAGACGCGCCTGCGCGTCGGTCGCGGTATCGGTTCGGGCCTGGGCAAAACGGCCGGTCGCGGCCACAAGGGCCAGCACGCCCGCGCCGGTGGCACCCATAAGTACGGCTTCGAGGGCGGCCAGATGCCGCTGCAGCGTCGCCTGCCCAAGGTCGGCTTCCGCTCCAAGAAGAAGGCCGAGAGCCAGGAAGTCTTCCTGTACCAGCTCGCCAACCTGAAGGCCGACGTGATCGATCCGATCGCGCTGCACCAGGCCGGCCTGGTGGACAGCAAGGCGAAGAAGATCAAGGTCGTCGCCAAGGGCGAAATCGGCCGTGCGGTCAAGCTCTCCGGCGTGCTCGCCACGGCCGGTGCCAAGGCGGCCATCGAGGCTGCCGGCGGCAGCGTGGAGTAAGACGGTGGCGCAAGCCCAGGGCAATGCGCTCGGCGCGCTCGGCAAGCTGACGGAACTCCGCCAGCGCATCTTCTTCGTGATCGGTGCGCTGGTCGTCTTCCGCCTCGGCTCGTTCATCCCGGTGCCGGGCGTCAACCCGGAAGCCATGACGCGGCTGATCCAGGGCGGCGGCGGCCTGCTGAACATGTTCAACATGTTCTCCGGCGGCTCGCTGCAGCGCTTCTCCGTGTTCGCGCTCGGCGTGGTGCCCTATATCTCCGCCTCGATCGTGGTGCAGATGATGGGTTCGGTGGTGCCGAGCCTGCAGGCGCTGCGCAAGGAAGGCGAGGCGGGTCGCCGCACGATGACCATGTACACCCGCTTCGGCACGCTTTCCAGGCGTTCCGCATCGACGCGGCGCTGCAGTCGCAGACGGCTGACGGCGGCGCGCCGGTGGTGTACACGCCGGGCTTCGGTTTCATCCTGGCCTCGGTGGTGGGCCTGACCGCCGGCTCGATGTTCCTGATGTGGCTGGGCGAACAGATCACCGAGCGCGGCATCGGCAACGGCATCTCGCTGCTGATCTTCGCGGGCATCGTGGCGGGCCTGCCCGGCGCGGTATCCAGCACCCTGGGCATGGCCAGCAACGGCGAGCTGTCGGTGCTGAAGCTGATCCTGGTTGTGGTGGTGGTTCTGGCGGTGACGGCTTTCGTGGTGTTCATGGAGCGCGCCCAGCGGCGCATTACCGTGAACTATGCGCGGCGGTCGGGTGGCCAGCGTGCGTACATGAACCAGACCTCGCACCTGCCGCTGAAGATCAACATGTCGGGCGTGATCCCGCCGATCTTCGCCTCGAGCCTGCTGATGTTCCCGGCGACGGCGGTGAGCTGGTTCGGCGCCGGCCACCAGGCGCGCTGGCTGCAGAGCCTCACCCAGGCGATCGCGCCGGGGCAGCCGCTCTATGAGATCACCTACGCCGTGCTGGTCATCGTGTTTGCTTTCTTCTACACGGCGATCGTCTTCAACTCGCAGGAAACGGCCGACAACCTCAAGCGGTCGGGTGCATTGATCCCGGGTATCCGACCGGGGCGGGCCACCGGCGAGTACATCGACGGCGTCATGACCCGGTTGACGGGCGTGGGAGCGATCTACCTGGTGCTGGTGTGCCTGGTGCCGACGTTCCTGCAGAACTACTGGCACGTGCCGTTCTACTTCGGCGGCACCTCGCTGCTCATCATCGTGGTGGTGGTGATGGACTTTACCGCCCAGGTGCAGGCGCATCTGGTCAGCCACCAGTACGAGAGTCTGCTCAAGAAGGCCAACCTCCGCCGCAACTAGTGGCTGCTGGGGCGAACGGGGTTGGTCACGTTGGAAGGCAGGCGGCACGGCGCCGCAGGGCTTTCCTGTTCGGGTAATTCAGGTTAAAATTGCGCGTTTACCGCGCAAGAAACGCATCGGAGAAAGTACATCATGGCGCGCATCGCGGGTGTCAATTTGCCGGTCCACAAGCATGTGTGGGTTGGCCTGCAGAGCATCTACGGCATCGGCCGCAGCCGGGCCAAGAAGGTCTGCGCGGATGCCGGGGTGGTTCCGACCACGCCGATCAAATCGTTGAGCGAAGGCGAGGTGGAGAAGCTCCGCCACGAAATCGGCAAGTACGTCGTCGAGGGCGACCTGCGCCGTGAGGTGGGTATCGCGATCAAGCGCCTGATGGACCTGGGTTGCTATCGCGGCCTGCGCCACCGTCGTGGCCTGCCGGTGCGCGGCCAGCGCACGCGTACCAATGCACGCACCCGCAAGGGCCCGCGTCGCGCCATCAAGAAGTAACGGATCGAGAATATGGCCAAGCCTGTCAAGACCAAGAAGAAGATCAAGCGCGTCGTCACGGATGCCGTGGCCCACGTGCAGGCCTCCTTCAACAACACCATCGTCACCATCACCGACCGCCAGGGCAACGCGCTGTCGTGGGCGACTGCCGGCGGCGCGGGTTTCCGCGGTTCGCGCAAGTCCACCCCGTTCGCTGCCCAGGTCGCTGCCGAGAAGGCTGGCCGCGCGGCCGGCGACTACGGCGTGAAGACCGTGGAAGTGCGTATCAAGGGCCCCGGCCCGGGCCGCGAATCGGCCGTGCGTTCGCTGAACGCGCTGGGCTACAAGGTCCTGAACATTATCGACGTCACGCCGATCCCGCATAACGGCTGCCGTCCCCCCAAGAAGCGTCGAGTCTAAGGAGTAACCCCATGGCCCGTTATCGTGGAGCTACCTGCAAGCTCGCCCGCCGCGAGGGTGCGGATCTCAGCCTGAAGAGCCCGGCCCGTGCGCTGGACTCCAAGTGCAAGCTGGAGAACAAGCCCGGTCAGCATGGCGCCAACAAGCGCATGCGCATGTCCGACTATGCCGTCCAGTTGCGCGAGAAGCAGAAGGTCAAGCGCATCTACGGCGTGCTCGAGCGCCAGTTCTGCAACTACTACACCAAGGCGTCGACCCTCAAGGGCAATACCGGCGAAAACCTGCTGCGCCTGCTCGAAAGCCGCCTGGACAACGTCGTCTACCGCATGGGCTTCGCGGTCACCCGCGCCCAGGCGCGTCAGCTGGTCAGCCACAAGGCTGTGCTGGTCAACGGCAAGAAGGTCAACATCCCCTCGTACCAGGTCAAGCCGGGCGACGAGGTCGCGCTGACCGAGCGCGCGCGCACCCAGCTGCGCGTGCAGGAAGCGGCGACCGTGTTCGACACCATGGACCTGCGCCCGATCTGGCTGGAAGTGGACGCGAAGAAGTTCGCCGGCACGTTCAAGTCGATGCCCGACCGCGGCGACCTGCCGACGGACATCAACGAAGCCCTGATCGTCGAGCTGTATTCGAAGTAATTACCGGAGCCCTGCATGGCAGTTTCGTCAACTAGTGTGCTGCGGCCTCGTGGCCTCAGCGTCGAGCAGCTCGGAGCCAACCGCGCCAAGGTGGTGGTGGAGCCGCTCGAGCGTGGCTTCGGCCACACCCTGGGCAACGCGCTGCGCCGCGTGCTGCTCTCCTCGATCCCCGGCAGCGCCATCATCGAGGTGGAAATCGATGGCGTGCTGCACGAGTACACCACCCTCGAGGGCCTGCAGGAGGACGTCATCGAAGTCCTGCTCAACCTCAAGGACGTGGCCATTCGCCAGCATTCCGGCGACGAGGTCACCCTGACCCTCTCCAAGAAGGGCAAGGGCGTGGTCACGGCCGGCGACATCGTCGTCGACCACTCGGTGGAAATCATCAATCCCGAGCACGTGATCTGCCACCTGACCAAGGACATCGCGCTCAACATGCGCCTGAAGGTGCGCCGTGGCGTCGGCTACCAGCCGGCCAGCGCGCGCCAGCATCCGGACGACGAAGCGCGTCCGATCGGGCGCCTGCAGCTCGATGCCTCCTTCGCGCCGGTGCTGCGCGTGGCCTACGAGGTCGACGCGGCCCGCGTGGAGCAGCGCACCAACCTGGACAAGCTGGTCCTGGACATCGAGACCAACGGCACCATCGGCGCCGAGGATGCGGTCCGCAAGGCCGCCGAGATCCTCAACGACCAGCTGTCGGTGTTCGGTGACTTCTCGCGACGCGAGAGCGCCACCGACAAGGCTGAAAAGGGCGGTTTCGATCCGCTGCTGCTGCGCCCGATCGACGATCTGGAGCTGACGGTGCGCTCGGCCAATTGCCTGAAGGCCGAGAGCATCTACTACATCGGCGACCTGGTGCAGAAGACCGAAGTCGAGCTGCTCAAGACGCCGAACCTGGGCAAGAAGTCGCTCACCGAGATCAAGGACGTACTGGGTTCGCGCGGCCTGGCCCTGGGCATGAAGCTGGAGAACTGGCCGCCGCCGGGCCTGTCGCACGGCATGCAGCTGGGTTGATGTTTGCGGCGGCGATCGAAGGATCGCCGCCGAAGTTTAGGCTGGCGGCCGTCTGACGCTACCGCCGGACTTTTTTGAGCGGTCGCCTTGACTGCCTGACAAGAGGGCCTGCTAGGCCCAAGCGGTCCTCACCGACCGCCAGAGCAATAGACGGCCACTCATGGCCGCACTTCTCACGAAGGCCCGTCCTTACAGGGCCGGAAACAGCGGGCAACCGCGGAAAGCCGGACACAACCGCCGGTTTTTCATAACAACAGACAGAGAGAGTCCTTCCCATGCGCCACCAGAAATCCGGCCGCAAGCTCAACCGCACCAGCTCGCACCGCGAAGCCATGTTCAAGAACATGGCCGCCTCGCTGATCAAGCACGAGCTGATCCGCACTACCCTGCCCAAGGCCAAGGAACTTCGCCGCGTCGCCGAGCCGCTGATCACCCTGGCCAAGGTCGACGGCGTCGCCAACCGCCGCCTTGCCTTCGCTCGCCTGCGCGACAAGGAAGCGGTCGGCAAGCTGTTCGTCGAGCTCGGGCCGCGCTATCAGCAGCGTCCGGGCGGTTATCTGCGCATCCTCAAGTGCGGCTTCCGCGCGGGCGACAACGCCCCGATGGCCTACGTCGAGCTGGTCGACCGCCCGCAGCACGCCGAGGCGGCCGAGGCCGAGTAAGGCCTTCGCCGTACGGGCGTCCAGACGTCCAAACGACAAACCTCGGCCGGGCGACCTGCCGGGGTTTTCCTTTTTTGCGCGGACCTTGCTGACAGCAGCCCGGCAAGCGGGTAATGTCGGCTTTCCGCAACGCAACAAGCCGCCATGAATCCTCTGCGCTGGTCGTACCGCTCAAGTTTTCTCGTGGGTTTCCTGATCTGCGTGGCCCTGCTCGGCTTTGCGTTGTACTCCGAGTACGCATGGGGGCTGGTCCCGTGTCCGCTGTGCATCTTCCAGCGCATTGGCTTCCTGGTGATGGCGGTCTTCTTTCTCGCCGGCGGTCTGCATGCGCCGCGCGGTAGCGCGCGCTGGGTGTATGCCGGCGGCGCTCTGCTGGGCGCGCTGTGGGGCATCGCGGTGGCGGCCCGCCACTTGTGGATCCAGTCGCTGCCGGCCGGCCAGGTACCTTCCTGCGGACCGCCGCTGGATTACATGTTCGACGCGTTCCCGTTCGCGCAGGTGCTGCGGATGGTGTTCACCGGCTCGGGCGAATGCGCCAAGGTCGAGCCGGTGCTCGGACTGCCGATGCCGGCATGGACGCTGTTCTGGTTCGTGTTGCTTGCGGCACTCGCGCTGGCCGCAGCCGTGCGCCGCCGTGCCGCCTGATTGCAGGAAATGCCCGTGAACGGTCGCCCGAATCCCATGGCTGAACTGCCCGCTGGCTGGACGCCTGCCTCCTGGCAGCAGCGCGTGGCCCTGCAGCAGCCGCACTACGAGGATGCCGCCGAACTGGCCCTGGCCACCAGTCGGCTCGCCGCGCTGCCGCCGCTGGTTACCTCCTGGGAGGTGCTGGCGCTCAAGCAGACTCTGGCCGAGGCGCAGGAGGGTGAGCGCTTCCTGCTGCAGGGTGGCGACTGCGCCGAGAGCTTTGCCGATTGCACCAGCCCGGTGATCTCCAACCGGCTCAAGGTGCTGTTGCAGATGAGCCTGGTGCTGGTGCACGGCCTGAAGAAGCCGGTGCTGCGCGTGGGTCGTTTCGCCGGCCAGTACGCCAAGCCGCGCTCGGCCGATATGGAGACGCGCGATGGTGTCACGCTGCCCAGCTTCCGCGGCGACGTGGTCAACGGCCCGGCCTTCACCCCCGCGGCACGCCGCGCCGATCCGCAGCGGCTGATCGAGGCGCACGCGCATTCGGCGCTGACCATGAACTTCGTGCGCGCTCTGATCGACGGCGGCTTCGCCGACCTGCACCATCCCGAATACTGGGACCTGGCCTGGGTCGAGCATTCGCCGCTGGCGGCCGAGTACCGCCGCATGGTCACGGCCATCGGCGATTCGCTGCGCTTCATGGAGACCCTGGCCGGGCCGATCGCGAGCTTTTCGCGGGTGGACTTCTTTACCTCGCACGAGGCGCTGCTGCTGCACTACGAGCAGGCACTGACCCGGCAGGTGCCGCGCAACCCGGGCTGGTTCAACCTTTCCACGCATTTCCCATGGATCGGCATGCGCACGGCGGCGCTGGACGGCGCTCACGTGGAGTATTTCCGCGGCATCCGCAATCCGATCGCGGTAAAGGTCGGCCCGTCGGTCACGGCCGAGCAACTGCTGCCGCTGATCGACGCGCTCAACCCGCATGACGAACCGGGCCGGCTGACCCTGATCCACCGCATGGGCAACGCCGGCATCGCCCGCGCCCTGCCGCCGCTGCTGGATGCGGTCAGGCGTGAAGGGCGGCGAGTGCTGTGGGTGGCCGATCCGATGCACGGCAACACCGAAAGCACCTCCAATGGCTACAAGACCCGCCGCTTCGACAACATCCGCGGCGAGCTGGACCAAGCGTTCGACATCCACGCGGCCGCCGGTACGCGGCTGGGCGGCGTGCACCTGGAGCTGACCGGCGAGGACGTGACCGAGTGCATGGGCGGCGCGCGCGACCTGTCCGAGTCGGACTTGAAGCGCGCCTACAAGTCGATGGTCGATCCGCGGCTCAACTACGAGCAGTCGCTGGAGCTGGCGATGCTGATCGTGCGCAAGTCCGCCGGCGGCGCGGGGTAGCCGGGGGATCGGAGCGCCCGGATCAGTGCAGTGCCAGCGCCCACCGGTGCGGCCGCGGCAGACCGTGGCGTGCCGGATCCAGCGACATCGCCACGTAGCGTGCGCGCCCGACGATCTCCCGACGCGGGACGAAGCCGAAGAAGCGCGAGTCGTAGCTGTCGTCGCGGTTGTCGCCCATCGCCAGGTAATGCCCGGCCGGCACGGTCACCGGGCCGTAGTTGCTGGCGGGGCTGGGCAGGTAGCGCTGCAGGCGCACGAGGTGATGGCGGCCCTTGACCGATTCGTCCGCATAGCTGGCCGGCTGCGCCTGGTCTGCGGCGATGCCGGCCACGCGCATCGGGCGGTAGCGTGCCGCATGGCCGTTGACGTAGAGCACGTTGCCGCGCAGCGCGATGCGGTCGCCGGGCAGGCCCACCACGCGCTTGACCAGCCGCTCTCCGGTGGCGGCCGAATCGATGATCACGATGTCATTGCGTTGCGGATCGGCGCGATGCCACAGCACGACATGGGTGAACGGCACGCGCAGGTCATACGCCATGCGCTCGACCACGATGCGGTCGCCGATGCGGATGGTCGGCTGCATCGAGCCGGTAGGCACGCTGTTCCAGTCGGCCAGCGCGCTGCGGAACATCAGCATGCCGAGCAGGAAAAGGAAGAGGCCGCGGTTGCGCAGCAGAAAGCTTCTCAGTGCATGCATGGCCGATCCTTGTCCTTGGGGTCAGCCGCTTGAGACTGCGCCGGGGCAGGGCAGTTCCCCCAGCCTTTGCCCTATCCGCAGCAACCGCGTTCGGCCTGCACCGGCGGGCACGGCACGTCGCCGTAGGAGCAGAACACACAGCAGTCGCCGGGCTTGGGCTTGAGCAGCGCGCCGCAGGCAGGGCAGTCGTGGAAGAACAGGCAGGCGTCGGTCGGCATGGTTTCCACCGACCGATGCCCGCAGTGCGGGCAGGTCAGCGTGCTTTGCAGGCGCACTTCGCGCGACCGGTTCATGGCGACACCACGGCGGACTTGCCGCCGACCGTGTCCAGGAAGCGCGGCGGCTGCCAGGCCTTGGCGTGCTGCTCGAAGCCGTAGGCGATCGAGATCAGCGTGGGCTCGCTCCACTTGGCGCCGAACAGCACGATGCCCACCGGCAGGTCGTGGGCGAAGCCGGCCGGCACGGTGATAGACGGATAGCCGGCCACCGCCGCCGGCTGCGAGGCGCCGCCCACGGTCGGATCGCCGCTGACGATGTGGTCGCCCAGCACAGGATCGGTGACGAACGCCGGCCCCCACGAGGGCGCCAACAGCGCATCCAGGTGGTCCTTGGCCAGCGCCGCATCGATGCCCTCGGGCCCGGCAAGACGCTTGGCCGTGGCCAGTGCGTCGGTGTACTTCTTCTCGCTCAGCGGCCCGCGCGCCTGCGCCTGCTCGAACAGCTCCTGCCCGAACCAGGTCATCTCCTGCGCCGCGTGCGCCTTGTCGAAGGCGATCAGGTCGGCCAGCGACTTCACCTTGAGTTTGGGCCGCGTGGCGAGATACGCATCGATGTCGTGCTTGAACTCGTAGGACAGCACGGTCAGTTCCGGTTCGCCCAGCTTGGACAGGTTCGGCACCGTCACCGGGTCGATGATCACCGCGCCCTGCGCCTTCATCAGCGCGATGGCCTGGGCGAGCACGCGGTCGGCGTTGGGCTCGGCGCCGGCGAGCTGGCGCACCACGCCGATGCGCTTGCCCTTCAGGCCATTGGCGTCAAGGAAGTGGGTGTAGTCCGTCGCATGCTTGTCCGCCTCGGCAGTGGCGCTGTCGCGCGGGTCGCTGCCGGCGATCACGCTGAGCAGTGCGGCCGCGTCGGCCACGCTGCGCGCCATCGGGCCGGCGGTGTCCTGGCTGTGCGCGATCGGCACGATGCCGCTGCGGCTGACCAGGCCGAGCGTGGGTTTGATGCCGACGATGCCGTTGCTGGCCGCCGGGCAGATGATCGAGCCGTCGGTCTCGGTGCCGACCGCCACCGTCACCAGCCCCGCTGCCACTGCCGCGCCCGAGCCCGCGCTGGATCCGCAGGGATTGCGGTCGAGAACGTAGGGATTTCTGGTCTGCCCGCCGCGCCCGCTCCAGCCGCTGCTGGCGTGGTTGGAGCGATAGTTGGCCCATTCGCTCAGGTTGGTCTTGCCCAGCACCAGCGCGCCGGCCTTGCGCAGCCGCTCGACCAGCCCCGCGTCGCGCGGCGCCGGCGCGTCGGTCAGCGCCAACGAGCCGGCCGTGGTGAGCATGCGGTCGCCGGTGTCGATGTTGTCCTTGAGCAGCACCGGGATGCCGTACAGCGGCCCGCGCTTGGCCTTGGCGCGGCCGGCATCCAGTGCGGCAGCGAGTGTGAGCGCGTCGGGGTTGGCCTGGATCACTGCGCGCAGCGTCGGTCCGGCCTGGTCGATCTGCGCGATGCGGTCGAGGAACTGCCGCGCCAGCGAGCGGCTGTCCAGCGAGCCTGCATCCATCTGCTGCTGCAGCTGGTCGATCGAGGCCCACGCCAGCGGCGCGGCCGGTTGCGCGGCCAGCGCCGGCGCAGCGAGCAGCAGGGCGACCATCGGGGCAAGGCGGGCGGGCGATCGTTTCACGGCAGCCTCCGGAGGGGCGGTGTGCAATGGATACGGTGCGGCATGGTGTCGCGCTGGTGCAGCATATCCCGCCTCGCGGGCACGCCGCGCGCGAGGCACTACCTATAATTCCCGCCCATGAGTCTGCTTCCTTCCGTGCGCCTTGCGCCGGCGCTGCTGGCCGCCGCGCTGTTTGCCGCCACCGTCCGCGCCGCCGACGCGCCGACCGTGCCCGATACCCTCAAGCAGCGCATCGCCGCCTGCACCGCCTGCCACGGCGAGCAGGGCCAGGGCACGCCCGAGAGCGGCTTCTTCCCGCGCCTGGCCGGCAAACCGGCGGGCTACCTGGCGAGGCAGATCAAAAACTTCCAGGACGGCCTGCGCAAGTACGCGCCGATGGAATACACCGTGCGCGGTCTCTCGCCCGAGTACATGCACGAGATCGCCGACTACTTCGCCGCACAGCAGGTGCCCTACGAACGCTCGCCCGTGCCGCGCATCTCGGCGGCGATGCTCGAGCGCGGCCAGACGCTGGCCACCCACGGCGACGCCGCGCGCAAGGTCCCCGCCTGCGCCGCCTGCCATGGTGCGCAGCTCACCGGCGTGCAGCCGGACATCCCCGGCCTGGTCGGCCTGCCCTACGACTACGTCAGCGCGCAGCTCGGCTCCTGGCGCACCCATACCCGCGCGATGGTCGCGCCCGACTGCATGGCCGCCATCGCCGGCCGCCTGAGCGAGGCCGACATCACCGCGGTGTCGGCCTGGCTTGCCACCCGCGACGTGCCGGCCGATGCCCATGCGCAGCCGCCGGGATCGGTCACGCCGCCGCTGGCCTGCGGCGTGCTCGGCGCGACGGAGGCTGCGCGATGAAGTGGTTGCTGCGCACCTTCCTGGCCGTGCTCGTGCTGGCCATCGCGCTCGTCGCCTGGTGGCTGTCCGCCCAGCACCATCCCGCGCTGCCGCCGGCAACCGGCACGGCGGCAAACAAAGATCCCGCACTCATCGCCCGCGGCGCCTACCTGGCTACCGTGGGCGACTGCGCCGCCTGCCACACCGCCCAGGGCGGCAAGCCCTACGCCGGCGGCCGCGCGCTGCCCACGCCCTTCGGCGACGTGCCCGCGCCCAACCTCACCCCCGACGATGCCACCGGCCTGGGCCAGTGGTCCTTCGACGCGTTCTGGCGCGCGCTGCACGAGGGCATCGGCCGCGACGGGCGCGCGCTCTATCCGGCATTTCCCTACACCTCCTATACCAAGGTCAGTCGCGACGACGCGTTCGCGCTGTTTGCCTATCTCAAATCGTTGTCGCCGGTGCACAGCGAAACGGCCGCACCGTCGCTGCGTTTTCCCTACGACCTCAAGGCGAGCCTGGCCACCTGGCGCACGCTGTACTTCCGCCCTGGCCAGTTCGTGCCCGACCCGAAGCAGTCGGCCGAGTGGAATCACGGCGCTTATCTGGTGCAGGGCCTGGGCCACTGCAACGAATGCCACGTCACGCGCGACAACCTCGGCGGCCTGCCCGCGGGCGAGACGCTCACCGGCGGCCAGATCCCCGCGCAGAACTGGTATGCGCCCGACCTCAGCACGCGCGCCCACGGCGGCCTGCAGGGCTGGAGCGCGGACGACATCGTGGCCCTGCTCAGGACCGGCCAGTCCGCCAAGGGTGCCGCCTTCGGCCCGATGGCCGACGTGGTCATGCAGAGCACCCAGCATCTGCACGAAGACGACCTGCACGCCATCGCCACCTACCTGCAATCGTTGCCGCCGCGCCCCGCGCGCGCGGCCGGAGGCAGCCCACTCGATACGGCCGCACTGCTTGGCCGCGGCGGCGATCTCTACGGAAAACAATGCGCAAGCTGCCACAGAAAGGATGGGCAGGGCGCCGCCGGCGTCTATCCGGCGCTGGCCGGCAACGGTGCGGTCGTCGAGCCCACCGGCATCAATGCCATCCGTATCGTCCTGCTCGGTGGCTTTGCGCCCACCACGGCCGCACATCCACGCCCCTACTCGATGCCGCCGTTTGCACAGCAGTTGAACGACGCCGACGTCGCCGCGGTGGTCAGCTACATCCGCCGTGCCTGGGGCAACGACGCCGGCGCGGTGATGGAGCGCGACGTGGCCGCCTACCGCCATACGCCGGTCGAATAAGCGCCGCCCGGGACCGCATCCTCCTTCGCAAAACGGGAGAAGCTAGGCGTGCCATTCACCCTGAGGGCCGGCGGGAGTCATCCATCTTTTCCGTTCGCCCGGAGCGTAGGCCGCAGGCCG
This sequence comes from Frateuria sp., assembly GCF_013362045.1. Classification (GTDB taxonomy): domain Bacteria; phylum Pseudomonadota; class Gammaproteobacteria; order Xanthomonadales; family Rhodanobacteraceae; genus Frateuria_A. The sequence continues at coordinate 20,019 of NZ_JABFWW010000314.1, forward strand.
GAGTCGTAGGCCCCTCACGCAACCGTTCATCCTGAGCGTAGGCCGCGCCAGCGGTCGGAGTCGAAGGACCCTCTCACAGGGCACTTCGACTCCGCCGTCCTGCGGGTGGCTACGCTCAGTGCGAACGAGCGGGGAACGGGTTGCGCAGCCCATTGCCACTGCGACCGGCGCGGACACGCAGTCTTGACTCGCCGTGGGTTTTTCGCCCGAGCTCCTGTTCGCATACTCGCCGGTTCCGCTTTCCGGATACGCGCAGCCGGCCCAACGCCAGACGCCCAGCCCGCAGCGTGTCGATTTGCCTCCCTCCCACTCGTCAATACAAGACGCTGCGGCCATCTTCCGCGGCCCAAACCCCCAAGGTCGAAATGATGAGCAAGCTGATCTTCGTAAACCTGCCGGTGACGGATCTGAAGCGTTCGATGGCGTTCTACGCGGCCGTGGGCGCGGCCAACAACCCCGCCTTCAC
>NZ_JABFWW010000066.1 GCF_013362045.1 Frateuria sp.
GGGCGCGCGCTTCGCCGTTTCGCCGGGGGCCACCTCGCGCCTGCTCGACGCGGCGGAGGACGTCGCCCTGCCGCTGCTGCCCGGGGCGGCCACCGCGAGCGAGGCGATGGTCCTGCTCGAGCGCGGCTACCGGCACCTCAAGTTCTTCCCGGCGGTGCCCGCTGGCGGTGCGAAGCTGCTGGCCGCCTGGGCCGGCCCGCTGCCGCAGCTGCGCTTCTGCCCCACCGGCGGCATCAGCGCCGCCAGCGCGGCCGACTTCCTCGCCCTGCCCAACGTGCTTTGCGTGGGCGGCTCGTGGCTCACGCCCGCGGATAAGCTCGCCGGCGGCGACTGGGCAGGTATCGAGCAGCTCGCCCGCGCGGCGGCGCAATTGCAGCCGCGCTAGGAGTGCGGCAGGGCAGCGATGCTCCTGCCTGCTGCGCTTCAGCGGAACTCGGGCGCGACCTGGCCCACCCGAGCCACCAGTTCGGCGTGCGCCGCCCTGTCGACGGGCTTGTGCGTCACCCTGGCCGTCGCCGGATGGCGACCGAGGAAGTTGCCGTTCCTCCAGTCGCGCGCCGGTCGCACGGGTCGCGGAGCGAAGCCGCCGCCGCAATTGGGACAGACGCCATGCAGCACCTGCTCCACGCAGTCGCGGCAGAAGGTGCATTCGAACGAGCAGATGTACGCCTCGCCCGAATCCGGCGGCAGGGGCTTGTTGCAGTGTTCGCAGCTCGGGCGCAGTTCGAGCATGGGCACATTCCCTGGGATGGCGGCAGAGTACGCGGCGTCGCCGGCGGGCGAATGATAAGCGGACGCCCGCGGGGCGGCCGGGTAATGATCGCCCGGCGCCCAGCGCAAGCATGTGGCGACGCTTGAGCGTTTCGTCGGCGCCCAGCCGAAGGCAGGAGCGCGCTGTCATTTCGTTCCATGCGGCGCCCATGGCACGGCGTGGCAGCCGCGGGCGAGCACAAAGCCGCGCAGGACCTGTCACAGCCGCATGCCGAATCCCGCGGTTGCGCCAGGCCTCGGGCACGTGGAGGCAGTCCATGTGCAGGTAGCACGCCGCCGCCAGGGTAGAGAAATCGAGGCTGGCGGTCGCGTAGCCGATGCCGGCGCCGCCGCCTGGTGCAAGCCATGCGTGCAGGTGCGACGGCTTGGCGTCGGGCGCCGCGGCCGGCAGCCGCTCGGAGGCTGCGTGCCCGATACACAGGGCAAAGGCTGCGCTGGTCGGCGGCGCACGCACGCGTCCGCTATCGCGATCAGCCGCGCTCGAGGCCGAAGCCTTCGTCGAGCCATCCGGTCAGCCCGCCGATCATCTCCTTTACCGGCCGGCCCAGCCGCGCCAGCTTGAGCGCGGCCTGGCGGGCCCCGTTGCCGTGCGGGCCGGCGCAATAGACCACGAACAGGGTGTCGGCCGGATACTCGGCCAGACGCTGCCCGGTGATCGTGCGCACCGGCATGTTGAGTGCGCCGGGGAGATGGCCGGCGGCGAACAGCGCGGGGATGCGCACGTCCAGCAGCACGAAGTCCTTCGCCTCGTGGCGGCCGGCGTACCACACGTCGGCGCAGTCGGTCTCGAAGGCCAGGCGTGCCTGGAAGTGCGCCTGCGCCTCGGCGGCAGCTGCGGCGGGGGTCTGGCTGACGACGCTCATGGGGTGCTCCGCCCGGTGGGATGGCGCCAGTGTGCGCACTGGCGGCAAGCGCGGCCATTGGCGAAAATGACCGGCATCATGAAAAAACCGCCAAGGCCGCCCGCCGCCGCCAGTGCACCGCGCAACCTGCGCGTGGCGACGCTCGCCTACGATGGCCTGTGCACCTTCGAGTTCGGCATCGCAGTGGAAATGTTCGGGCAGCCGCGGCCGGAACTGCCGGCCTGGTACGACTTCCGCGTCTGCGCCGTCGAACGCGGCCCCCTGCGCGCGGCCGGCGGTCTGCGCGTCCGCGCCGACGGTGGGCTGGAGACGCTGGAGGACGCCGGCACGGTGATCGTGCCTGGCTGGCGCGGTGCCGATGCGTCGCCGCCGCCGAAGCTGCTCGTGGCGCTGCGGGAGGCCCATGCGCGCGGGGCGCGGCTGCTGTCGTTCTGTTCCGGCGCCTTTGTGCTGGCCGCCACCGGACTGCTGGACGGCCGCCGCGCGACCACGCACTGGCGCCATGCCGATGCGCTGGCGGCGCGCTTCCCGCGGATACGGGTCGAGCCCGATGTGCTGTATGTCGACGAGGGCTTGCTGCTGACCTCCGCCGGCAGCGCGGCGGCGCTGGATCTCTCGCTGCACCTGATCCGTCGCGATCACGGGCCGCAGGTGGCGAACCAGGTGGCGCGGCGCGCGGTGGTGCCGGCGCATCGCGACGGCGGCCAGGCGCAGTTCATCCCCTCGCCGTTGCCCGCGCAGGGCGAAGCCCTCGGCGCACTGCTGGAATGGATGCGCCGCCGTCTCGACCGCCCGCTGCCGCTGGCCGAACTGGCCGCGCGTGCACGCACCAGCGAACGCACCCTGCTGCGCCGCTTCGAAGCGGCCACCGGCCGCTCGCCGCGGCAATGGCTGATCGAGGAACGGCTGGGCCGTGCCCGCGAACTGCTCGAAGGCAGCCGGTTGAGCGTCGAACAAATCGCAGACCGTTGCGGCTACGGTCACGCCGACAGCCTGCGCCACCATTTCCGCCGCGCGCTGGGCCTGAGCCCGATGCGCTACCGCGAGCGCTTCGGCCACCGCGGCGCGGCGACAACACGCATGACCCTGCCGGAGAAACCATGATCCATCTGCTGCTCGCCGCCATCTGCAGCGTGCTGGTGTCGGTGCTGCTCAAGCTTGCCCGCCGGCTGGACGTAGACGTGGGCCAGGCGATCGCCTGGAACTACGTGGTCGCCGCCTCGCTCAGTGCCTGGGCCTTTGCGCCGGCCACGTCTGGGCTGCATGCGGCAGCCGCCGTCTGGCCGGCGCTGCTGGCCCTGGGCGTGCTGCTGCCGACGATCTTCCTGGCGCTGGCCGGTTCCGTGCGCCACGCCGGCATCGTGCGCTCGGAGGTCGCCCAGCGCCTGTCGCTGCTGCTGTCGCTGCTGGCCGCGTTCGCACTGTTCGGCGAGCCGCTGAGCGCGACCAAGGGCTGGGGCATCGCGGCGGGGTTGGCGGCGCTGCTCGGCCTGGTCTGGCGGCCATCGATCGACAGCGGCGACATGCCCGATGGGGCACGGCGCTGGACGTTTCCGCTGCTGGTGTTCCTGGGCTTCGGCGTGATCGACGTGTTGTTCAAGCGCGTGGCGCAGGCGGGCGTGCCGCTCGGTGCCGCGTTGCTGGCGATGTTCGTGCTGGCGCTGCTGGTGTCGCTCGTCCTGCAGGCGTGGCGCCTCGCATCCGGGCAGGCGCACCTGGGCGGGCGCAGCCTGGCCGCCGGCCTGCTGCTTGGCCTGCTCAACTTCGGCAACATCCTGTTCTACCTGCGTGCACACCAGGCGCTGCCCGGGCAGCCGGCGCTGGTGTTCGCGGGCATGAACCTGGGCGTGGTGGCGCTGGGCGCGCTGGCGGGGCTGGTGGTGTTCCGCGAGCGGCTGTCGCGCCTCAACCTGGCGGGCTTGTCGCTCGCGGTGCTGGCGATCGCGCTGCTGGCACGCGGCTGAGCGTGACTTCTGGGGTATGAACACGCGGCAGGCGCTGCCTATGCTGGCGTTCTTACGAGTCCCCGAGAGGTCGTTCCATGCGCAAGCTTCCCCTGGTCGCGGCAATGGCCGCGCTGCTGCTGGTTTCCAGCACTTTCGCCGCCGACAAGGACAACAAGCATGAGGGCGACAAGCCCGACGCCGCCCTGGTGCAGCCGAAAAGCTCGCAGACCACCGGCACGGTGAGCGTCGAGGGCCAACGCATCGACTACAAGGCCGTGGCCGGCACGCTGGTACTGCACAAGCACGGCGACCAGAGCGACGAGCCGACCGTCAGCATGTTCTACACCGCCTACTTCAAGCAGGGCGCGGATCCGGGCAAGCGGCCGGTCACCTTCATCTACAACGGCGGCCCCGGCTCGGCCACGGTGTGGCTGCACATGGGCGCGTTCGGCCCCAAGCGCGTGGTGACCAGCGACGACAGCCACACGCCCGCGGCGCCGTATGGCCTGGTCAACAACGACTACAGCCTGCTCGATGCCTCCGACCTGGTGTTCATCGATGCGCCGGGCGCAGGCTTCTCGCGGCTGATCGCCGATGACGCGGACAAGGGCAAGCGCGACGAGCAGATGAAGGAGCGCAAGAAGGAGGTCTACGGCGTCGACGGCGACGGCCACGCCTTCGCCCAGTTCATCACCCAGTTCCTGTCCAAGTACGAGCGCTGGAACTCGCCCAAGTACCTGTTCGGCGAGAGCTACGGCACCACCCGGTCGGCGGTGCTGGCCAACATCCTGCAGAACGACGACAGCGTCGACTTGAACGGCGTGATCCTGCTTTCCCAGATCCTCTCCTTCGACACCAGCATCGACGGTCCCGAATTCAACCCCGGCGTGGACCTGCCCTATGCGCTGGCGCTGCCCACCTTCGCCGCGACCGCGTACTACCACCATCGGCTGCCGCAGCAGCCGGCCCAGCTCGAACCGTTCCTGCGCGAGGCAGAGCAGTACGCGCTGGGCGACTACGCGAGCGCGCTGATGCAGGGTTCGCGGCTGGACGATGCGCGCAAGCGTGCGGTCGCCGAGAAGCTGCACCAGTACACCGGCCTGCCGGTCGATTACCTGGTCAGGGCGAACCTGCGCGTCACCGGCGGCATGTTCGAGCACGAATTGCAATTCGACGGCGACCTCACCACCGGGCGCCTGGACAGCCGCTTCTCCGGCCCCTCGCTCGACCCGCTGGCGAAGGATTCGGAATACGACCCGCAATCCTCCGCGATCAGCTCGGCCTACGTGGCCGCCTTCAACGACTACGTGCGCCGGCAGCTGAAGTTCGGCGACGGGCTGCAGTACCGCCTGTTCGCCGACATCGACCACTGGAACTTCTCGCACAAGGCACCGGGCGTGCATGGCGAGGCGCTGCAGCAGTCGACCAACGTGATGCCCGACCTCGCCACGGCGATGAAGACCAACCCCAACCTCAAGGTTTTCCTCAACGGCGGCTACTACGACCTGGCCACGCCCTACTTCGCGGCGCAGTACGAAATGGACCACCTGCCGATCCCGGCCTCGCTGGAGAAGAACATCTCCTACGCCTGGTACCCGTCGGGCCACATGGTCTATGCGCACGAGCAATCGCTGAAGGCGCTGCACGACAACGTGGCGCGCTTCATCGAGCAGACCGACAACGTGAAGTGAGGGCTAGGCCCTTCGGCTTCGGCGCTATGCGCATACGCTCCAGGGCGAACGGACAGGATAAAGTCCCTTCGTGCTGGGCGTAGGCGAAGCCGGAGTCGAAGCGCCGCCTCCGCCCGCCTTGCTATGCTCGGGGCGCCTCCACGCCAGTGAGTCCCATGCGCGCCCTGATCGACCGCTACATCGACGCCTACAACCGCCTGGACGTGGGCGGCATGCTCGCCGCGCTGCATCCGCAGGTCACCTTCGAGAACGTCACCGCTGGCGTCATCACGGTGCGCACGCAGGGCATCGAGGAGTTCAGGCGGTTGGCGCAGAGCACGCTGCCGCTGTTCGCGCGGCGGCGGCAGACGGTCACCGCCTACAGTGAAAAGGATGGCGTGGCGCACGTGGGCATCGCCTTCGAGGGCGTGTTCGCGCTCGATCTGCCCAACGGCGCACGCGCCGGCCAGACGATCGCCTTGAATGGACACAGCGAATTCCGCGTGCACGACGGGCTGCTGATCCACATCGCCGACATAAGCGATTGAGGCGGGTAGGGGGTGCCGGGCTGAAGCCCATCTGCAAGTCGTGGTGAATCCTAGGGTGGGCTTCAACCCGCCATGCCCTCACACCGCCAGGCCGATGCCGTGCGCCTCGCTGCCAGGGCGGCGCAGCAACGCGCTGCGCCAGCGCTGTTGTGTGGCGCCGTCAGCCTCCTGCAGAAACTGCGGCTTGTTGGCGACCAGCGCCGCCACCGGCACGCCGTCCTCGTACAGCACGCGGGTGCCGGCAAGCGCGGGCAGCTTGTCGCCGGCGAGCACGGTGCCGACCAGGTTGAGCGGGTCGCTGCCGCTCACGCACACCAGCTGCTGCGAGGGCTGCCGCTGGCGCACCGCGCGCAGCGCGCCGATCGCCTCGGGCAGCGCGAACTGCTCGCCGACCAGGCCCTCGACGAAGCGCCCGCCGCGGATCTCGCCGCGCGCCTCCAGCCGGTGGTACACGCGCAGCAACTCGCGCCAGGAGGGCAGCCAGGGCGCCTCGCGTTCGAGCAGTTTCCAGAACACCACGCCGTAGCGGCGCAGGAGCACGCGAGCCACGTGTTCCACTTGTTCATCCCCCTCTCCCCCGGCTCTTCCTGAAGACGGGGAAGAGGAAGGGCCACTCCTGCCCGGACCCGGCCAAGAGCGCGCCGTAGGCAATTCCGCCGGGGGCACCCGCCCCTCATCGGCCCCCTTCGGGGC
>NZ_JABFWW010000166.1 GCF_013362045.1 Frateuria sp.
TGCGCGTAGCCGGCCTGGCGCAGGGCCTGGATCATCTCCAGGCCATTGAGGCGCGGCATCATGAAGTCGCTCACGATGAGTTCGGGCCGCTCCTGCAGGGCGATGTCCAGGCCGGCACGACCGTCGGAGACGACGGTCACGTGGTAGCCGGCCTCTTCCAATACCGTGGCCGCCACCAGCGCTACGTCGGGTTCGTCCTCGACCAGAAGCACACGCAGCATGGTCAGCCCGCTTCCCGCCGCGGGCGGGCCTTCGGGTCGGGCCCGAAGGCAATGCCGGTGTCGTTGATGTGGAACTCGTGCGTGCGCGGGTCGAAGTCGCTGTCGCGCAGCTTGATCACCGACAGGTAGCGGCGGAACGCCTGGTCGCGCCGGCCGGTGTTGAGCAGCAGCAGGTTGTCGACCATGGCCGAAAGCTCGTCGCTGGGCATCAGCGTGTCTTCCAGCCGCAGCTCCGGGATCTCGGAGGTGTACAGCACGGTGGCGCCGATCGCGCCCAGCTGCATGCTCAGCGCGTTGATCACGTAGGGCATGCGGCTGGGAATCACCAGGCTGTCGCGGATGGCCACCAGGCCGTCGATGAAGACGCGCTTGACCTTGCGTTCCCGGGCGCGGCGGACGATGTCGTGCACCAGCTCGTCGACGATGTTCTCCGCCGGCGGCAGCCACACGATCTCCAGCGCGCCCGACTCGATGGGGATGCTCAGGTCCAGGCCGACGCTGGCTGCCTTTTGCCGGAGGTGCGCGGGCGTTTCGTAGAAGCCGAGCATGAGCCCCGGTTCCCGCATGCTGGAGCGCGAGAGGAAATGCATGCCCAGGGTGGTCTTGCCCGAGCCGGTGGGGCCGACCAGCATGGTCGCCGACCCGGCCGGAAGCCCGCCCCAGAGCAGGCCGTCGAGCTCGGGGTGGCCGATGGGAACGCGGGAGGTCTCGGCGCAGGAGGGAGGCACCGCAGCCAGCGCGCACTCCACCCGCGGGAACACGGCAATGCCTTCCTGGGTGATGCGGAAGCGGTGCTTGCCCGGAAGGATGGCCGCGCCGCGGTGCTTGCGCACCTGGATGGTGCGGTAGGCGCGGAAACCGGCCGTTTCGTCGCTGAGCTCGATCCAGCCGTCGACCATGGTGTGCTCGGGGCAACTGGCCTGGCGGTTCTGGTGGGTGAGCATCACCAGCACGGCGTTGGCCATGCCGGCCACGCCCTGCAGGGCATGGATGAACGCGCGGAACTCCTGCTCGGAGGCCACCGACTGCGCCACGAAGGTGCCATCGAGCACCATCGCGGTAGCGTGATGCCGCTTGATCTCGTGCTGCACCAGCTTGAGCAGGCCCGGCAGGCCCTCGCGCTCGAGCACGCCGTAGCCGCTGATGTACTGCATGGCGTCGGGCAGCGCGCTGTCCTGGAAGAAGCCCATCTGGCTGACGTAGCCGAGCATCCGCGAACTCGATTCGGCCAGCAGCGTCATGTAGAGCGCTCGGCCGCCCGCACGGACATGTGCGAAACAGAACTGGTTGGCCAGGATGGTCTTGCCCGCGCCGGGCGGTCCCTGAACGATGTAAGCCGAGCCGCGCAGAAAGCCGCCATCGGTCAGCCGGTCAAGTCCCTCGATGCCCGTGGGCAATTTTTCGATCACATTCCGCTCCAGGAGACTGCCCGCCGTACCTCGGTGCGCGTGCGCGGCCGCCACAGGGGGGCACGCATGTTAGCCGCTGGCGGCATGGGCATTGAGTGCCATTAGGACTATGGCGCCGTGGCCGGAACGTGTGCATGCACGCGATGGCCCGCTGCCGGCAAGGCGCGGATCACCGCATGGCGCGCGCGCCGGAAACGGACGCGTGCCATCCCCGGCCAGGGCCGCGTCGTCGAGGCCGCTACCGCAGCCCGACAGCGCATACGGCCCGTATCCTTGACCGGCGCTTGACTTGAACAAGATTTAACTCCCAGGTCTCGGAACGGGGCATCCAGAGGGAATCCGGGGCAGGCGCGCGGCAGGCGGGGCAGGGATGCGTGCAGGTCGCGGCGAAAGCCGTGCTCCGGATGCTGGCCACAGCACCATTGCCTGTCGGCGGCGTCCTGCCTCCATTCCCGATCCAGACGCGGGAGCGCGTCCGGGTTGCCGGGGCGCCGTCAACGGAGGACACCATGATTTCCAGACGGCGTTTCCTGCAGTCGTCACTTTCCGTGGCGCTGGTCCCGCTGCTGCCGCGGGTCGCCCTGTCGGTGGATTTGCGCGTGCGGCAAAGTTGGGATGCCTTTCGCACCGGGCCGACCTACGCATCCCTGCGCAACGCGATCGGCCTGATGCGCGCGAACAAGAACGCCGCCGATCCGGCCAGCTGGGCCTACTGGCCGAACGTGCACAAGAATTTCTGCCCGCACGGCACGACCTACTTCCTGGCCTGGCACCGCGGCTTCCTGTACCGCTTCGAAGGGTGGCTGCGCAAGGTTTCCGGCGACCCCAACCTGGTACTGCCGTACTGGAACTACTACGTCACCCCACAGGTGCCGTCCGAATTCCTCGACCCGACGCTCTCGCTCTACCACAGCGGGCGCACCGGCACGGACGTCACCGGAGCGCTCAGCCTCGACCCGTTCGCCGACACCGTCATCCACTTCCCGCGCGGCACCACCGACGCCTTCGAACCCCTGGTCGAAGCGCGGCCGCACAACCCGGTGCACAACCTGATCGGCGGGATCATGTCCTCGGTCTACTACTCGCCCTGGGACCCGCTGTTCTGGGTGCACCACGCCAGCATCGACCGCCTGTGGGCCGCCTGGACCGCGGCCGACAACGGGCGCCTCCAGCCCGCGGCCACCAGCAGCTACTGGACCGGCAGCTTCCAGTACGGCCCCGCCATCAAGGCCGTGCCGCGCGTGTGGACCAGCACGACGACCACCTATTTCGGCTACCAGTACGACGATCAGACCTTGCCCACCTCGCTGCCCGGCTCGCCGCCACCACCCACATCGTCCGCACTCGCGCCAGCCATCAGCCTGGCCGGCGCGCTGCCGCCCAGGCCGGCCGGCATCGCCGGACCGCCGCTGGGTTCCTCGCAGCCGCTGGTGCTGGACGAGCATTCGCTCAGCGTCGACATCATGCTCACGGCGCAGGACGCCAACCGCGTGCGCTCGGCGATGCTGCATGCGGCCACCGCTGCCGCCAGCGAATCCGGCCCCGTGTGCGTGGTGCTCGACCAGGTGCAGCTGACCGGCCTGGGCGAGCGGGGCGGCTACTTCTACAAGGTCTATCTCAACCTGCCCGAGCATCCGGACGCGGGCGACAGCGACCGCAGCTTCCTGCTGGGCATGGTCGGTCCCTTCGAAATCGGCGTGGCGCAGATGAAGGCCGCCATGCGGGGCAAGGGCATGCACGGCATGCACGCCGGCGGCAGCGGCGCCGCGGGAGCGCGGCTGATATTCCCGGCCACCGATACCCTGCGGCGCAACTGGCCACCCCACCTGGACAAGCTCACGGTGTCCTTCGTGCGCGTGGACGGCAGCAAGCAGCCGGCCAAGGGCGCGACCATCCGCATCGGCGCCTTCAGCGTCCAGGCCGACCCGGTGAAGTAGGCAATCCACGCCATCGTGCGCCCGTCCGGGGAGGGCGCAGGGGGAAGAGGGGCGCGCCTGGCCCCTCGTACCCAGTCCTCTGCTCGGAGGAGAGAGAGCAAGCAGGATGCGCCTCAGCCCAGCCGGCCCAGCACGTCCTCCAGCGATTGCTCGATCCCGTCGATGCCTTCCCACGGATCCCTGCGCAGCCGCTTCAGGCGTGCGGGCGTCGTGCGGAGGTCGAACGCGGCGCCGCTTTTGATCCTGCCCAATTCCTCCCATCGCAGCGGCACCGCCACCGGCGCGCCCGGGCGTCCGCGCAGCGAGTAGCTGGCGACCGCGGTGGCGCCACGGCCGTTGCGCAGGTAGTCGACGAAGATCTTCCTGTTGCGGATCGACTTGGTGGACGTAGCCACGAAGTCCACCGGATGGCTGCCCGCCAGCGCCGCGGCGAAGCCCTGCGCGAATTGCTTGACCGTGTCCCAGTCCGAGGCGGGCCTGAGCGGCACCACCACGTGCAGGCCCTTGCCGCCGGTGGTGCGCAGGAACGATTCCAGGCCCATGTCCCTGAGCAGCCTGCGGGTCAGTCGCGCGGCGGCGGCCACCCGCTGCCACGGCACGTCCGGTCCGGGGTCCAGGTCGAACACCACGCGGTCGGCCCTGTCCGGATCGTCCACCTGGCTGCCCCAGGGGTGGAACTCCAGCGTGTTGTACTGCACCAGCTCGATGATCGAGTCCGCATCCTTCGGGTAGAGGTACACCGCCGAGGCGCCGGTCTCCTCCTTCAGGCGTGCCGAGCCGACATGCTGCAATCCTCCCGAGGGGATGTGCTTCTGGAAGAACGATGGACGGTCGATGCCCTCGGGAAAGCGGATCAGCGACGTCGGCCGGCCGATCACGCCCGGCAGGAACCAGTCCATCACCGCGCGGTAGTAGTCCACCACGTCCTGCTTGGTGTAGCCGTCGTCCGGATAGAGCAGCTTGTCCGGATGGGTGATGCGGATCGGCGGCGGCGCCGCACCCGTCCCAGCCGTGCGCCGCCGCGGCTTTGCCGATGCCTTCGGCGCGCGGTCGCCCTCGCGCAGGTCCCCCGGCGACTTGTCCGGCCGCATGGCCTTCAGGCTCGCCTGGCGCAGCAGCTTCTGGTTGCCGATGCCGCGGTAATAGACCTCGGCGACCGCCGTGGGCTGGATCCACTTCGATTCGCGTGGCGCGCCGTCGGTGTGCCGGATCGTCGGCTTGTTGCTGCCGCCGGTGGCGAGTGTCTTCGATAGCGCGCGCAACTGCTCGTTGCTGAAACCCGTGCCGACGCGGCCGACGAAGATCCAGTCGCCATCCGAAGTGGGGCGCGCCAGCAGCAGCGAGCCGAAGCCCTCGCGGCCGCCCTTGGCGGGCGTGTAGCCGACCACCGCGAACTCGTCGGCCTCCAGCCGCTTGATCTTCAGCCAGTCGTCGCCGCGCCCGCCGCGGTAGGGGCTGTCGGCGCGCTTGGACATGATGCCCTCGAGCTTCTGCGCAGTGGCTGCCGCGAACACCTGCGCGCCGTCGCCCACCACGTGCGAGCTGTAGGAGAGGTGGGCCGGCGGGTCCTCCAGCAGCGCCTGCAATACCGCCTTGCGCTGGATCAGCGGCGTGCGCGAGAGATCCCAGCCCTCCAGGTACGGCAGGTCGAACAGCACATAGGCCAGCGGCGCATTCGCCTCGCCCGAGAGCGTCTTCTGCAGGCCGTTGAAGTCCGGCTGGCCATCGGCATCCAGCGCGATCAGCTCGCCGTCCAGCCGCGCGGAGGTCAGGCCCAGCGCCTGCACCGCCTGCAGGATGTCGGGGATCCTGTCGTCCCAGGGCAGGGCGTTGCGGGACCACAGGTGCACCTCGCCCTTCGCCACGGTGGCGAGGATGCGGTAGCCGTCCCACTTCACCTCGTGCAGCCAGTTCTCGCCCGTGGGCGGCTCGTCCTTCAGCCGCGCCAGCTCCGGTTCGTAGAACTCGGCATCGATCGTCGCCTTGCGCGCGCCCTGGGCCTTGGCGGCCAACCCGACAGCCTCCGTGTGGCGATGGCTCCGGGCCTTGGGCGGGCTCTTGCGCCGCGTGCGCGCGAGCTTCTGCGCCACCTCCTTGGCGCCGCCGCTCCGGCCGGCCGCGGCCTTGGTGCTGGCGACCATGCGCGCGTCCAGCAGGTCGTCCGCCTCGATGTCGCCGGCGAACGCGTCCTTGTCGTGGAACAGGAACCAAGTCGGCTGGCGCGAGGGCTTGCCGCTGCGCACCAGGTGCCAGGCGCCCTTGAGCCGCTGGCCATAGAGCTCGAACTGCAGGTGGCCCTTCTCCAACTGCGCCTCCGCATCGTAGGGCGTGGACCAGTAGCCGCGGTCGAAGGTATCCACGTGGCCGGCGCCATAGCCCTCGGGAATGTCGCCCTGGAAGTCGGCGTAGCCGACCGGATGATCCTCCACCTCCACCGCCAGCCGCTTGACCTTGGGGTCGTAGGAGGGCCCCTTGGGCACCGACCAGGACTTGAGCGCATCGCCCACCTGCAGCCGGAAGTCGTAGTGCCGCCGGCTGGCGTGGTGCAACTGCACCACGAAGATCGGGCGCGTGCCGGTATGGACGGAGGCCTCGATCGAGGGCTCCGGCGTGCGGTCGAAACGGCGCTTGCGCTTGTATTCCTGGAGGCTCACGCGGCGATCCGGGCAAGGTGTTGCGCAAGCTGTCGCATCTTGGCCGTGAATGGGCGGTCGAACCGGGCTTTCCCCGCCCCGGCGCCGGCGGGCATGCGGTACGCGCAGGGCCGCGCTGCCCACGGCATGGGCATGCGCCAAAGCACGCTGGCCTGGTCAGCTGCGCACCGCCCGCACTGCTGGACGTGACCACGCGAGCCAGCAGCTCGATGGCGCCCATGAAACTCTTCGATGGCCCGGCTAGCTGCCTCGGCCCAGCGTCGAAAT
>NZ_JABFWW010000042.1 GCF_013362045.1 Frateuria sp.
TGGCGCAAAACATCACGCTGGGGCGGTGACCACGGGCAAACCCTCTGCGGGAGCGGCTCCGCTCCCGCCGGGTTTTTCCTGCATGGTGCCGCTCGGCGCAAGGTCTTCATCGGGAGGGAGGTCTCATGCGCAACCATGTACAGAAGGCACACCGCGGCAAAGTCACCGTCGCCATCCTCGCAGCACTGGCGCTCTACGCCCTGTATCCGCCGGCCCTGCTGGCGGCCAGCAACGACAACAACGTGGAGTGGAACGGCCTGTTCCACGACCAGGGTCCGCTCTACGACAACTATGCTGAACCGACCGCCGCGCAGGCGGTCACGCTGACCCTGCGCACCTTCAAGGGCGACATCACCAGCGCCAACATCAAGTACTACGACAGCGCCGACGGCCTGTTCCACTGGGTGGCGATGAGCTGGTCGGCCAACGACGCCACCGGCAATTTCGACTTCTGGAAGGGCACCATCCCGGCCAGCGCCTCGAAAAAGTACTACCGCTTCCAGATCAACGACGGCACTGCGACGGCGTGGCTCAACGCGGCGGGCACCACGTCCGCCGAGCCGTCCTCCGGCGACTTCTTCATCCTCCCCGGCTTCACCACCCCGGCATGGATGAAGAACGGCGTGATGTACCAGATCTTCCCGGACCGCTTCTACAACGGCAACACCGCCAACGACGTCACCAACGGCCAGTACACCTACGCCGGCTGCGCCACCGAGAAGCACGCCTGGGGCTCGAGCGTGGTGTCCAACGTCGGCGGCTGCAACAGCGCCGTGTTCTTCGGCGGCGACCTGGCCGGCGTCGACCAGAAGCTCGGCTACATCAAGAACACCGTCGGCGCCGACATCATCTACCTCAACCCGATCTTCCTCTCGCCGACCAACCACAAGTACGACACCGAGGACTACACCCAGGTCGACCCGGCGTTCGGCAGCAACACGCTGCTGCAGACGCTGGCCGCCGACATCCACGGCACCGCCAACGGGCCGAAGGGCTACCTGATCCTCGACGGCGTGTTCAACCACACCGGCGACACCCACGCCTGGTTCGACCGCTACAACTGGTGGACCACGAGCGGCGCCTACGAGTCGCAGTCCAGCCCGTGGTACGGCTACTACACGTTCCAGACCTGGCCCAACACGTACTCCGCCTTCTTCGGCATCTCCAGCATGCCCAAGCTCGACTACGGCGCCAGCGGCTCGGCCGTGCGCAACGCGATCTACGGCAGCAGCACGTCCGTGGTGCAGACCTACCTGAAGGCTCCTTACTCCATCGACGGCTGGCGCCTCGATGCGGCGCAGTACTTCGATGCGGGAGGCAACAACGGCAGCGACGCGACCAACCACCAGATCACGGCCGAACTGCGCAACGCGGTGAAGTCGGTCAACCCCAACGCGGAGATCCTCGGCGAGTTCTGGGGCAACGCCGGCCCGTGGACCGCCGGCGGCGACCAGTGGGACAGCGCGATGAACTACGACGGCTTCATGCAGCCCGTCTCCGAGTGGATCACCGGCCAGGACTACAACGGCAACGCCGCCTCGATCCCGGTCAGCCAGTTCGACAGCTGGTTGCACGGCACCCGCGCCAACTACCCGACCAACGTGCAGCAGACCATGAGCAACGCGCTCGGCAGCCACGATGTCACCCGCTTCGGCACCCGCGCCGGCGGCGACATCTGGAAGACCTATCTGGCGTTGTTCGTCCAGATGACCTACGTGGGCACGCCGACGATCTACTACGGCGACGAGTACGGCATGCAGGGCGGCGCCGACCCGGACAACCGCCGCACCTTCGACTGGACCGTCGGCAGTTCCACCAACAGCGCCGTGGCGCTGGCCCAGAAGCTGATCGCCATCCGCAACGCCTACCCGGCGCTGCGTACCGGCTCGTTCATGACGCTGCTCACCGACGACACCAACAAGCTGTATGCCTACGGCCGCTTCGACGCCGCCAACCGCATTGCCGTGGTGCTCAACAACGACTCGGTCACGCACTCGGTCACCGTGCCGGTGTGGCAACTCAGCGTCACCAACGGTAGCGTGCTCACCGACAAGGTCTCGGGCACTTCGTATACGGTGCAGAACGGCCAGGTCACGCTCAACGTGAACGGGCACTACGGCGCGATCCTCGCGCAGTAGCGCCTGCATCGCAGGGCGGGCTTGCTCGGTATGCCTTCCAAAGGCATCGCGGCAGGCCCGCTCCTGCGGCACCGGGGAGGCGCGCAACCGCCTCATGAATACGTATGCAGGCGCTGGTTGCTGCACTGCGACGCTACCTACCATGCCCACTGCCCAAGCGCCGCCCGAGGAGAGCCGCCGGATGACCCCACTGCCCGCCCCGCCCCGTCATGCTTAGCCTGCTGCTGACCGCGGCGATGGCCTCCGGCGCGGCCGTCCCGCCTTGGCGCGACGGACTGGACTGGCATGGCATGCACGCGGGCATGAGCCGCGACGCGCACGGCGCCTGGACACTGGCAGGGCCGTTCGGCCAGCGCGCGATCCAGCCCCAGCCCCTGCGCACGGATACCGCCAGCCCCCTGTTCGACGGCCTGTTCGCGATGGCCCAGGACGACCTGGCGCAGGACTCGGTCGCCGCCATCCGCGATGGTGCCTTCGACCACGGGCAACCGATTGCCTGCCACTGCTTCGAGACGGGCGAGAAGTGGCACTACGTATGGACGCGCGACCTGGCCTACGCGATCGACCTGGGGCTGTGGCGCTTCGATGCCGCGCGCTCGCGCAACGGGCTGAAGTTCAAGCTGTCCGACCTGCGCATGGCCTCCGCGCCGCAAGGCCTGTACGTCATGCAGGACACCGGTTCGGGCGGCAGCTGGCCGGTCAGCACCGATCGCATCGTGTGGTTCCTCGGCGCGCGCCACCTGCTGGACGACGCCGCCTTCGCCGAAGAGGTGCGCAAGGCGCTGGCCGATACGCTGGCGCAGGACCGCCAGTACGCCTTCGACCCCGCGCTCGGCCTCTACCGCGGCGAAACCTCCTTCCTGGACTGGCGCGAACAGACCTACCCGGCCTGGACCGCCCACGACGTGCGCTTCATCGCGCAGTCGTTCGCGCTATCCACCAACGTGCTGCACTACCAGGCGCTCGAACTCGCCGCCGGGCTGGCGAGCGGCCAGGGCGACGCGGCCGGCTACCGCGCCCAGGCCGCTGCGCTGAAGCAGGCCATCAACGCACACTTCTGGCGCGCCGACCGCGGCCTGTACATGAGCTACATCGGCGGCGACGGCCTGCCGGTCGAGGCCTACGACCTGCTCGGCCTGTCCCTGGCGATCACCAGCGGCGTGGCCGACCCGGCACGCGCGCGCCAGGCGCTGGCCAGCTATCCCGCCTGGCCGGCCGGCAGCCCGGTGATCTGGCCCGAGCGAGCCGACCAGCCGATCTACCACAACCGCGCGATCTGGCCGTTCGTCAGCGCCTACGCCCTGCGCGCGGCACGTGCCGCAGACGACCCGGTGCGCATCGCGCACGAGATCCGCTCGGTGATCCGCGGCGCCGCGCTCGCCGGCTCGAACATGGAGAACTACGAACTGCTGAGCCAGGGCGTGCACGTCGATGACGGCGCGCTGAGCGGCCCGGTGGTCAACTCGCCGCGCCAGCTGTGGTCGGTGGCCGGTTTCCTGGACGTGGCGACCGAGGGCGTGTTCGGCCTGACCGACGACGGCCGCGTCGAGCCCAAGCTGCCGGTGGAGCTGGTGCCGATGCTGTTCGGCGACGCCGACCACATCGACCTGCAACTGCGCGACCGCCGCATCACCCTGCGCCGTCCATCCAGGCTGGACGGCAACCTGCTGGTCGCCGGCACTACCCGGCAGGAGGGCAGCCACACCGTGGTCCAGCTCAAGGCCATCCGGGTGGCCGAACCGCCGCTGCGCACCGATGCGCCGCTCTACGCGCCCGCGACGCCGCCCGCACCGACGGTCGAGGCCGACGGCGGGCACTGGCGCGTGCGCAGCGCGGGCAAGGGGATGCTCTACGTCAATGGCCGGCGCCACGGCACGATCGAGGGCAGCGCGACCGTCGAACGCACCGCGGCACTGCAATGCTTTCGCGTGACACGGGTCGATGGGCATGGCATCGAATCGCTGCCCAGCCCCGCCGTATGTCCCGGCGACGCGATCCGCGTCGCCGGCGGCTGGCCGCGCGCCTGGACGGCGCCACGCGCCGGCCGCTACCGCGCCCTGCTCGACTACGCCAACGCGCATGGCCCGATCAACACCGGCATCACCGCCGCCGTGAAATGGCTGGTGATCGACTGTGGCAACCGTGCGCCGCAACGCCTGCCGCTGGTGATGCCGCACAGCGAGGGCCGCCAGCATTCCACCTGGGGCAGCTTCACCGCGCAGGCCGGCGCGCGTTGCCGCTTCACACTCGAGGACGGCTTCAACATGAGCTACCTGCGCCACAACGCCCATTACACCGGCGGCACGGGCGGCAGCGCAGGGCCGCTGAACGAGGCCGACGTCGGCGAGTTGCTGATCGCGCCGCTGTGACCGGCCGCGCCGGCTCACGGCCCTTCTTCCCTGCCCGGGAAGGAGCCCTTCCGGCGCAGGCCGCATCGTCCCCTACCCACCTGACCACGGCGACTCGATGAGCAACAAACCCACCCTGTCCTTCTGGCAGATCTGGAACATGTGCTTCGGCTTCCTGGGGATCCAGTTCGGTTTCGCCCTGCAGAACGCCAACGTCAGCCGCATCTTCCAGACGCTCGGTGCGGACGTGGGGCAGATCCCGGTCCTGTGGATCGCCGCGCCGTTCACCGGCCTGATCGTGCAGCCGGTCATCGGCTATTTCTCCGACCGCACCTGGAACCGGCTCGGGCGGCGCCGGCCGTACTTCCTGGTCGGCGCGATCCTTTCGACGCTCGCACTGCTGTGGATGCCGAATGCGCCGGCGCTGTGGGTGGCGGCGGGACTGCTGTGGGTGCTCGACGCCTCGATCAACGTTTCGATGGAGCCGTTCCGCGCCTTCGTCGGCGACCAGCTGCCGACCGGGCAGCGCCCGCTGGGCTACGCCATGCAGAGCTTCTTCATCGGTGTCGGCGCGGTGGTCGCCTCGGCCCTGCCATGGCTGCTGAGCCGGCTGGGCGTGCCCAACGTGGCCCCGGCCGGCCACATTCCCGCCACCGTGACCTGGGCGTTCTACCTGGGCGGCGCGGTGCTGTTCGGCGCCGTGCTGTGGACGGTGCTGACCACGCGCGAGTACCCGCCGCTGGCGCTGGAAGCCTTCGATGACGCTGCGGCGGAGCTGCCGCCGACCGATGCCTCGCGCGCCTGGCGGCCCGGCCTGCTGCTGGTCCTCGCGGGCACGCTGGTGCTGTTGGCCGTGCGCCGCTACGCGCTGGAGAAGGAGCTGTACCTGCTCGCCGGCGGCCTGATCGTGTTCGGCGCCCTGTTCGCCTGGCTCAGCGCGACCCGCAGCCGCGGCATGCTGCAGCAGGTGATGGGCGACCTGTACGGCATGCCCGGCCCGATGCGACGGCTCGCCTGGGTGCAGTTCTTCTCGTGGTTCGCCCTGTTCGCGATGTGGATCTACACCACGCCGGGCGTGACCCAGACCCTCTACGGCAGCACCGATCCCTCCTCGGCCGCCTACAACGAGGGGGCCAACTGGGTGGGCGTGCTGTTCGCCGCCTACAACGGCTTCGCCGCGCTGGCCGCCGTCGCCATCCCGCGCATGGTGCGCTGGTGGGGCCTGCGCGTGAGTCACCTGGTGAACCTGTGCCTGGGCGGCGCCGGACTGCTGTCCTTCCTCGTGGTACGCGACCCGCGCTGGCTGCTGGCCTCGATGGTGGGCGTGGGCTTCGCCTGGGCCTCGATCCTGTCCCTGCCCTACGCGCTGCTGTCGGACAACCTGCCGGCGGCGAAGATGGGCGTGTACATGGGCATCTTCAATTTCTTCATCGTGATCCCGCAGCTGCTCGCCGCCAGCGTGCTGGGCATGCTGCTCAAGACCCTGTTCGGCAACCAGCCGATCTGGGCGCTGGCGCTGGGCGGCGCCAGCCTGGTCGTCGCCGGCCTGTGCACGCTGCGCGTGCGCGAGCCGACGGCGACCGCTACGCCGCAGCCGGCCCCGTGACCGCGTCCAGCCAGTGCCCCGTGCCACCGGAAGGAAATCCATGCGACACAAGCCCGTCCTCACCAGCCTCGCCAGCCTCGCCTTGTCCACCGGCCTGGCCCACGCCGCGGCCGCGCAACCCGAGTTCTACGGCACCGACGCGCCGTTCGCCTCCAACGCGATCTACTTCGTGCTGACCGACCGCTTCGTCAACGGCGACCCGTCCAACGACCACCGCGACCAGGGCGGCGCGCACCGCACCTTCGACATTCCGGTGTCCGGCGCGCCCAAGGGCGAGAGCGCCAACATCGGCTACCTGGGCGGCGACTTCAAGGGCGTGCTGGACAACGCCGGCTACATCCGCGGCATGGGCTTCGGCGCCGTGTGGATCACGCCGATC
>NZ_JABFWW010000264.1 GCF_013362045.1 Frateuria sp.
ACGTGTGGCTCTGGCGCACCGGCGACGGCATCGCCATGCGAGCGGTCGAGCCCGCGCTGGCCGCATTCACGCGCGCGTTGCTGGCCGGCGAGCGCCTGGCCGCGGCCTGGGCGAGCGCACCCGGGTTGCCGCCGCAGGAATTGCTGGCACCGCTGCTCGAATACGGTTTGATCGCCGCCATCGTCTCCACATCCGAGGAAGCTCCCGCATGAACACCCGCACCGTCGTCGCCCGCTGGACCCGCCTCGGTGCCCCGCTCGACCGCCTCGCGCCGCTGGCGCTGCTGCTGTTGCGCCTGTTCGTGGCGCTGGCTTTCTGGCGCGCCGGCGTGGTCAAGTGGGACGATCCCGCCGGCACCGCCTATCTGTTCGAAAACGAATACCAGGTGCCGCTGCTCGCCCCCGCCGTGGCTGCCGCCCTGGCCACCTGGACCGAGCTGGTGCTGCCGTGGCTGCTCGCGCTGGGCCTGGGCACGCGCGTGGTCGCGGCGGTGCTGTTCGTCTACAACATCGTCGCGGTGGTCTCGTATCCGGCGCTGTGGCCGAACGGCTTGTGGCAGGGCTTCGTCGGCGGCGACTTCAACGACCACAAGGCATGGGGACTGATGCTGCTGGCCCTGGTCGCGCTGGGCGCGGGCCGCTGGTCGTTCGATGCGCTGGCACGACGCTGGTCGCCGGCGCGATCCGCGTAGATGTCCGTTGTCCCGGCCATCTCCTGCAACGGCGGTAGAGCCGGGAGCGGTTAGAGCTCCACCACCTCGACCGGACCGGCGTACTCGCCCTCGAGGATTTCGGCGAAGGCTATGGCATCCACCAGGGACTCCCCCGGATGTGAGGTCGTGAGGAGAAAGTACGGGCTTGTGCCGTCGCCAACGGCAACCTCGTCCGCTACCTCTTCGAGCTCCACCGCGTCTGCTCCGACGATGCCCAGGAACACCACGCCTTCGCTGATCCACGCAGCCACGCGCGCCGAACTCGGGGCACAGCCCCCGGATCGAGTGAACGACAATCTTGCGGGGCTGCACATCGGCTCCGGGATCAGAACTCGCTCACGCGGTTGTCACCAAGCCCATCGATCGCCACGCGCCAGCCCTGTTCCACGGCATCGAACGGACGGCGGTCGCCACGGTTGGTGAGCATGACCAGGGTGCCGTGTTCCAGCGGCACTTCGCGGCCGAGCCAACCTTCGCGCTGGAAGTCGCGGCGCGCCGAGGTCTGCTTGGTGGGCACGTAGAGCACCACCACCGGTTGGCCGTCTGGATGGCTGACCAGGTGCACCGTGCGGTAGGGGCCGACGTCGCAGGCGTGCACGTAGGTCGTGTCGATCGGCAACGGGCCACGCAGCGCGGCATGTCGTTCGGCAAACACGGCGGACACCGGCGCCGGCGCCAGCGGCCGGGTGAGCGCGAGCGCGCCGATCTCGCCCGGCATGTGTGCCACGGCGAGCGCCGGCAGGGTGTGCGCCTGCGCCTGGCGCCAGAGGATGCCGCCACCGCCCAGGGCGATCAGCAGCGAAGCGGCCAGGCCCAGCGCCATGCGGCGGCGGCGCACCTGGCGCTGGCGCTCGCCGGTGGCCTGCGCCAGCAGCACGCGTTCGGCCAGGCCTTCGGGCAAGGGCACGTCCAGCGCGCCGTGCAGGTCGCGCTCGAAGCGCTGGGCCTTCTCCCACGCGGCCGTGCAGGCCGGGCAGGCCTCACGGTGGGCGAGCATCTGCGGATCGCGGCCGTGCGGCTCGGCGCCGAGGCGGCGGCGGAACTCAAGACAGTCCATGCTGCACCTCCGGGCGTTCGCCGTGCAGGATGGCCTTGAGCTTCTGCCGCGCGCGGAACAGCTGGGTCATCACCGCGCCCGGCTGCTGGCCCAGTTCGGCGGCGATCTCCTCGCAGCTCATGCCGCCCAGCACCTGCAGCAGCAGCGGTTCGCGGTATTTGTGCGGCAACTTGTGCATGGCCTCGCGCAGTTGGGCGGCATCGCCGTGCCGCTCGGGACTGGCCCAGGCGGCGTCCTCGGCGAGATCCTCGTCCAGTTCGGTGGTATCGAAGCGCCGGCGCTCGTGCAGGCGCGCGTGCTCGCGGCGCAGGATGGTGAGCAGCCAGGGCTTGGCGGCCTCGGCCTCGCGCAGCGCATCGAGGTTCTTCCACGCGCGCAGCAGGGTTTCCTGCACCAGGTCCTGCGCCAGCGCATCCTGTCCGCACAGCCAGTAGGCAAAGCGGTACAGGTCGCCGGCGTGGGCGCGGGTGAGCGCCTCGAACTGTCGTTGCCTGGAATCCACCTGCGAGAAGACCGGGACAGGCCGCTTCATCTTTCAGGCATCCCTGGCGTCAACGCAGCTTGCCGAGGATGCCGTCGAGTTCGTCGTTGCTGTGGTAGTGGATCACCAGCTTGCCGCGGCCGCCACGGCCCTGGGCCACTTCCACGCGGGTGGCGAAGCGTTCGCCGAGCTCGCGTTCCAGCGCATCGACGTTGGGATCGCGCACGCTGGCGGCCTTGGCCTTGCCCTTGGGCGCGGCCTGCGCGCGGCGCGCGGCGTCCTCCAGTTCGCGCACGCTCCAGCCCATGGTCGAAGCCTGGCGCGCCAGCGGCACCGCGATGGCTTCGTCCAGCGTCAGCAGGCAGCGCGCATGGCCCATCTCCAGCTTGCTCTCGTCGAGCAGTTTCTTGATGGAGGTCGGCAGGTCGATCAGGCGCAGCAGGTTGGACACCGCCGCGCGCGAGCGGCCGACCGCATCGGCGGCCTGCTGATGGGTCAGGTCGAAGTCGTCGATCAGGCGCTTGAGCGCATCGGCCTCTTCCAGCGGCGTGAGGTCCTGGCGCTGGATGTTCTCGATCAGCGCCATCGCCGGTACGGCGGCCTCGTCGACCACTTTGACCAGCGCCGGGATCTCGCTCATCTGCGCGCGCTGGGCGGCGCGCCAGCGGCGTTCGCCGGCGATCAGCTCGTAGCTGTTCTTGCCGATCGCGCGCACCACCACCGGCTGGATCAGGCCCTGCGCCTTGATCGAGGCGGCCAGTTCGTCCAGCGCCTCCTCGTTCCAGTGCCGGCGTGGCTGGTACTTGCCCGGCTGGATCTGCTGGATCGGCAGGCTGCGCAGTTCGCCCTCCTGCTCGAGTGGCGAGGCGGTGCCGGCGCCGTCGCCGCCGAGCAGCGCGTCCAGCCCGCGGCCGAGTCCCCGTTTCTTCGCGGCGGCCATGGTTACTCCTGGTGGATGTCGGCGGCCATGTCGAGCGGCTCGCCGGTGTCGTGCATGTCGTTGAGCGCGGCGATGGCGGCCTGCGCGCCGCGTTCGCGGCGGATGATCTCGCCGGCCAGGCCGATGTAGGCGATGGCGCCGCGCGAGCTGCGGTCGTACAGGTGGATCGGCTGGCCGTGGCTGGGTGCCTCGGCCAGGCGTACGTTGCGCGGGATGATCGAGCGCAGCACCTTGTCGCCGAAGTGCTGGGTGAGCTGTGCGGAGACCTCGTTGCCGAGGTTGTTGCGCACGTCGTACATGGTGCGCAGCAGGCCTTCGATCTCCAGCTTGGGATTCAGCCGCTGGCGCACCGCCTTGACGGTTTCCAGCAGGCTGGAGAGTCCCTCCAGCGCGAAGTATTCGCACTGCACCGGAATCAGCAGGCCATCGGCTGCGGCCAGGGCGTTGAGCGTGAGCAGGTGCAGCGAGGGCGGACAGTCGATCAGGATCGTCTGGTACCTGTCGCCGATCTTGGCCAGCTGCTCCTTGAGCCGGCTCTCGCGGGCGATCGCATCCATCAGCTTGAGCTCGGCGGCGGTAAGGTCGCCGTTGCCCGGCAGCAGGTCGTAATGCGCCTCGGTGGTGACGATGGCGCCTTCGATCGGCGCCTCGTCCAGCAGCACTTCGCAACCGTTGGGCTTGGCTTCGCGCTTGTCCACGCCCGAGGCCATGGTGGCGTTGCCCTGCGGATCCAGATCGACCAGCAGCACCTTGCGCTTGGCGGCCGCCAGCGCCGCAGCGAGATTGACTGCCGTGGTGGTCTTGCCGACGCCGCCCTTCTGGTTGGCGACAGCGATGATGCGGGCCATGGTCGTCCGGTCTTGCAACAAAGGACGGGTAGATTAGCAGGGCGCAGCGCGGCGGATCGCCACCAGGCTTCGCTCGGCATCCAGGCCGGGCACCTGCAGCGGATGGACCGCTTCGACGACGAAGCCGGACGGCAGCGCGGCGATTTCCTCGGCCGGCGGCCTGCCCTTCATCGCCAGCCAGCGGCCGGCCGGGGCGAGCAGGTGGCCGCCCCAGGCGAGCATGTCCGGCAGGCTGGCGAACGCACGTGCGGTGACGCAGTCGAAGCGGCCCTGGACCTCTTCCACGCGCGACTGCAGCGCCCGCACGCCCGCGAGCCCGAGCGCGCGGATCGCCTCGCGCAGGAAGCGCACCTTCTTGCCGTTGGAATCGACCAGCAGCACCTCGCGCCCCGGCGCGGCGATGGCCAGCGGGATGCCGGGCAGGCCGGGGCCGGTGCCCAGGTCGGCCAGGCTGGCGCCCTCGACGTAGGGCAGGATCGCCAGCGAATCGAGCAGGTGGCGGGTCACCATCTCGGCCGGGTCGCGCACGGCGGTCAGGTTGTAGGTTCCGTTCCAGCGCTCGAGCAGCGCCTGGTAGTCGAGCAGGCGCTCGACCGCTCCGGGCGGCAGCGTCAGGCCGAGCCCGGCCAGGCCCTGTTCGAGCTGGTGGTGCAGGGCATGGCGTGTGTTCATGGGCGGTCTGCGGGGTGGATGGACCGCGCAGTATCGACTTGCATGCCGCCCGATGCCAGGCGGGGCGTTCAGGCCAGCTCGAGCTCCACCCGGGTGACCATCAGGCCCCGCTCGCGCAACGCGCCGTTGAGTATCCGCTTCAGACGGCTGCCCAGTGCGCGATGGTCGCTGCGGCCGGGCCCGGTTTCCTCGCCGTGCAGCGCTTCCAGCGCGCTGTCGCGGATCAGCTGATCGGCCCGCTCGATCACCGGGTCGACCCGCTCGGGCTCCAGCACCTGCCAGTAGACCTTGCCGCAGACGCCGCTGGCGCCGGCCGGCGCGTCCCGGAACTGCAGGATCTGGCCGGTCAGGTCGATGCGGTGGCCCAGCCGGTCCAGCCCCGGCAGCACCAGGTGCAGGCCGGCCTCCAGCATGCGCGGCGGGCGGCCGCGGCGGTGCAGGCTCTGCACGTGGCCCGCCGGCACCCGGCGCAGCACGGCGCACAGCAGGCAGAGGAGGGTGGCGAAGACCAGGAGCACGATCATGGCGGTGGCCGATGGGTTGCGGACGACTCGGCGGGGGTTCGATGCTAGGGCAACCCGCGCCGGGCAGGATTAATGGCTTTTTAACTCCTTGCCAAGCACATCGGCCGCCCACCCGCCCGCTTGAGTGCCGCAACGTGACTGCACGCACACTTCAGCCGCCTCCCGCTGCGCGCAGCTGCCGATGAGCGCGGGTGCGCTGGTGGTGATGGGCGTGTCCGGCTCCGGCAAGACCACCATCGCGCGCCAGCTGGCCGATGCGCTGGGCTACGTGTTCGTCGATGGCGACGATCTGCACCCGCCGGCCAACATCGCCAGGATGAGCGCCGGCATACCGCTGGAGGACGCCGACCGCTGGCCCTGGCTGGACGCGATCGCCGCCCGCATGCATCGCGAACTGGCTGCCGGCCGCAGCATCGTGGTCGCCTGCTCGGCGCTGAAGCGGGCGTATCGCGAGCGGTTGCAGCGGGTCGGACCGGCGGTGCGGTTCGTCTACCTGGAGGTCGGCCACCAGGAACTGGCGCGGCGCATGCGCGGACGTGAGCACTTCATGCCGCCGGAGCTGCTGGGCAGCCAGTTGGCCACGCTGGAAGCGCCGGCCGGAGACGAGCCGGCGCTGCGGGTCGATGCGAACGGGACGGTGACCCGGACGCTGGCGCTGGTGCTGCAGGGACTGCAGAAGCAGGGCCTGGCCTGAGCCGGCCGCTGGCCCCTTCCCGTCGTAGGAGCGCGCTAGAAGTAGCCGGCCCGGAAGTCGGCGATGGCCTGGTGGATCTGCTCGGGCGTGTTCATCACGAACGGTCCGTAGCGCGCCACGCTCTCGTTGAGCGGGCGGCCGGCGACGACCAGCAGGCGCGCGGCGGCGGTGCCGGCGGCGAGGGTCAGCTGGTCGCCTTCGGACAGCACCGCCAGCTCGCCACGCGCCAGCGGCGAGCCACCCACTTCGGCCGCGTCGCCCTCGAACACGTAGGCGAACGCGTGATGCTGCGGCGGCAGGTCGAGCTCGAAGCGCGCGCCGGCGGCCAGTCCAATGTCCAGGTACAGCGGCGCCGTGGCGATGCCCTGCACCGGGCCGACCGCGTCGCCCAGCCGGCCGGCGATCACGCGCGCTTCCACGCCGGGCGCCGGCTGCACGCGCGGGATGCGCTCCGGGCTGATGTCCTGGTAGCGCGGCGCGGTCATCTTGTCCGCCGCCGGCAGGTTCACCCACAGCTGGAAGCCCCACATCAGGCCGTTCTCCTGCTGCGGCATCTCCGAATGCAGGATGCCGCGCCCGGCGGTCATCCACTGCACGCTGCCGGGCCCCAGGTCGCCCTGGTTGCCGTGATTGTCGCCGTGGCGCATGTGGCCGGCCAGCATGTAGGTGACGGTCTCGAAACCGCGGTGCGGGTGCTCGGGAAAGCCGGCGAGGTAGTCGTCCGCCTGGTCGGAGCGGAACTCGTCCAGCAGCAGGAACGGGTCGAGCATGTCCAGGTTCGGCTGGCCGATGATGCGCTTGAGCTTCACCCCGGCGCCATCGTTGGTGTCGATGCCGCGTACGCGGCGGGTGACGGTGCGTTGGCTCATGGAGCGCCTCCGGAAGATGGGACGCCCGAAGCATGGGGCTGGCGCCGGGCAAGGCCAAGCATGGCGGCGTGAACGGATTGTTTCGCGGAGCGCGTCAGCCGGGCTGAGGCCACTTTCATTCGCGAGCGGGAAGATCCGGCTCGCGACCATGGCTTTCCCCGCCCTGCGGAAGTAAGCCGCCCGACGAGTGGACGGACGGCCTTGCGGAAAGGCATCCAGGGCGACCGCCATGCAGCGGGAGCAGCGGACCCGCTCCTGCAACGGTTGCTCCGGTTCAGTGCACCCAGTGGCCGCTACGCTGGCGGGGGGGCGGCGGCGCCTGCTCGCCTTCGGTCGCGGGCGCACGGGCGAGCGCGGCGAGCTCTTCTTCGGTGGCCGGATGCTCGTGCCAGTACTGGTCGACGGCACCGAGCACCGGCGCGACCTGCGCCAGGCACTGGTCGTACTCCTCGTCGCTGAGCTTCTCGAACTCCGCCTCGGCACTCAGGATGCCTTCGTCCACCGCCAGCGCCATCACCGGCCCGAGCAGTTCCATCAGCTGCGGGTCGTCGGCCAGGCGCTTCTCCCACAGCCCGGCGCGCAGGTCGATGCCGCGGCTGAAGCCTTCGCACCAGCCGGCCGCCGAGAGCACCGGACCGGTGTCGGTGTCGACTTCGCCCAGGATCGGCTCGTAGGCGTCCACGTCCAGTTCGACGCGGATCGAGTCATTGAGCTTGGCCAGCAGTTCCAGCACGCGGTTGCCTTCGGCCTCGTCGGCGAAGGGATCGTGCAGCACCTCGGGCAACCATTCGTCCGGCAGCACTTCAAGCGGGCCGACCGCGATCGCCGAGAGCATGCCGTGCACGCCGTCGAGCAGCAGGCGGCCCTCTTCGGCGTGGCCGCGCAGGTAGCGATCCAGCTCGTCCAGTTCCTCGTCGGTGAGGGAACTGGGCCATTCGGTGGAAGGGGTGTTCATCGTTTCTCAGATATCCAGATCGAGCGTCACCGGGGTGTGATCGGAAGGCCGCTCCCATTGCCGCGGCACGCGGTCGATGGCGGCCGCACGCGCGGTTCCCTTCAGCGCATCGCCGAGCAGGATCAGGTCGATGCGCAGCCCCAGGTTGCGGCGGAAGGCGGCCTGCCGATAGTCCCACCAACTGTGGTGGCCGGCGTCCTGTTCGAACAGCCGGAAGCTGTCGTGCAGCCCCAGGCCGGTGATCGCGGCGAGCGCCTCGCGCTCGGGCACCGAGCACAGCACCTGGTCGCGCCAGGCGGCGGGGTCGTGCACGTCGCGGTCTTCCGGCGCGATGTTGAAGTCGCCCAGCACCACCAGGTTGGGATGACGCTCGTGCTCGCGGGCGAGGAACTCGCGCACCTTCGCCAGCCAGTCCATCTTGTAGGCGTACTTGGGATCGCCGACCGCCTTGCCGTTGACCACGTACAGGTCGATCACGCGCAGGTCGCCAACGGTGGCGGCAAGGATGCGCCGCTGCGGATCCTCCAGCCCCGGGATGTCGGTGACCACGTCGGCAGGCGTGTGCCCGCGGGCGAGGATGGCCACGCCGTTGTAGGTCTTCTGCCCGGAAAACACCGCGCGGTAGCCGGCCGCGGCCAACTCGTCCACGGGGAACTTGCCGTCCTCCAGCTTGGTTTCCTGCAGCGCCACGATGTCCGGCTGCGCCTCGCCCATCCACTGGGTCAGCTGCGGCAGGCGCACCTTCAGCGAGTTCACGTTCCAGGAGGCGATCTTCATCGGCGCATTGTAGGGGATGCGCCGCGCCGGACCGACTCCGCCGGTCCGCAGACGGAGGTACGCGGGGCAGCCGGGCCCATCATGCCAGTCCGTGGCTTTTCAGCAGCGCCTCCGGCTCGGGCTTGCGGCCGCGGAAGGCGACGAAGCTTTCCAGCGCCGGGCGGCTCGCGCCGACGGCGAGGATCTCGCGGCGGAAGCGTTCGCCGGTGGCCTGGTCGATGGCGCTGCCGCCGTGTTCGGTCAGTTCCTCGAAGGCGCCGAAGGCGTCGGCGCTGAGCAGCTCGGCCCACAGGTAGCTGTAGTAGCCGGCCGCGTAGCCGCCGGCGAAGATGTGGGTGAAGGCGTGCGGGAAGCGCTGCCACGCCGGCGGGTGCAGCACGGCGACCTGGCTGCGCACTTCCTCCAGCACTTCCATCGTGCGCGCGCCGCGGGCGGGGTCGTATTCCAGGTGCAGGCGGAAGTCGAACAGCGCGAACTCGAGCTGGCGCACGAGAAACAAGCCGGCGTGGTAGTGCCGCGCGGCGAGCATGCGCTGGTAGAGCTCCTCGGGCAGCGGCTCGCCGGTCTGCCAGTGGCGCGCGAACAGATCCAGCGCCTCGCGGTTCCAGCCGAAGTTCTCCATGAACTGGCTGGGCAGCTCCACCGCGTCCCATTCGACGCCGTCGATGCCGCCGATCGAGGGCAGCGCGATCTCGGTGAGCAGATGGTGCAGGCCGTGGCCGAACTCGTGGAACAGCGTCAGCACGTCGTCGTGCTTGAGCAGTGCCGGCTTGCCTTCGGTCGGCGGGGCGAAGTTGCAGGTGAGGAAGGCGATCGGCAGCTGGTGCTGCGCTTGATCGTCGAAGCGCGCGCGGCAGACGTCCATCCAGGCTCCGCCGCGCTTGCCGTTGCGCGCGTAGAGGTCGACGTAGGCGCCGGCGAAGACGCGGCCGTCGGCGCCGCGCACGTCGTAGTAGCGCACGTCCGGATGCCATACGTCGACGTCGTCACGCTGCGTCAATGTGATGCCATACAGCTTGCCGGTGAGGCCGAACAGGCCCTCGATTACCGCCGGCAGCGGGAAGTAGGGTTTCAGCTGTTCCTCGTCCAGCGCATAGCGCTGCACGCGCAGCTTCTCCGAGACATAGGCGACGTCCCATGGCTCGAGATTGTCCAGGCCCAGTTCCGCCTGCGCCCACGCGCGCAGTTCGTCGAGCTCCTGCTGGGCGACCGGGCGCGCGCGGCCGGCCAGGTCGTGCAGGAACTCCATCACCTCGGTGGGCGAGCCGGCCATCTTGGTGGCCAGCGACTCTTCCGCTGCATTGGCGAAGCCAAGCAGCCGCGCCGCCTCGTGACGCAGCTTGAGGATCTCTTCGATGCGCCCGCTGTTGTCGAACTTGCCCGCGTCCGGGCCCTGGTCGGAGGCGCGCGTCTGGTAGGCCCAGTAGACGCGCTCGCGCAGCGCGCGGTCGTCGGCGTAGGTGAGCACCGCTTGCACGCTGGGCTGCTTGAGGGTGACCAGGAAGCCTTCCAGTTCCTGCTCGGCCGCATACTGGCGCAGCACGGCGCGGCCGGACTCGGGCACGCCGGCCAGGTCGCGTTCGTCGGTGACGTGCTCGTGCCAGGACTCGCTGGCATCCAGCACCGCATTGGCGAATTCAGTGGACAGCCGCGACAGGGTCACGCCGATCTCGCGGTAACGCGAGCGCGCCGGCTCTTCCAGCGCCACGCCGGAAAGCCGGAAATCGCGCAGCGCGTGCTCGACCAGCGCGCGCTCGGGCCGCGGCAGGCCGGCGAAGGCCGGCGCGTCGGCCAGTGCCTGCACGGCTGCATACAGGGCGCGGTTCTGGCCCAGTTCGATGGCGTGCTCGGTGAGCTTTTCCTCGGCCGGTCCATAGACCGCGCGAAGCGCCTCGCTGTCGGCCACCGCATGCAGGTGACCGACCGGCGCCCAGGCATGCGCCAGGCGCTGTTCCAGCCGCTCCTGGGTGAGCATCACCGTGTCGAAATCCTTCGGCGTTTGCGGCGCGGTGAGCGCCTCGATGCCGGCGCGGTAGTCGGCCAGGACCGCGTCGATCGCCGGCGTCACGTGCTCGGGCCTGATCCGTGAAAAGGCGGGCAGCGGCTGGTCGGCCAGCAGCGGGTTGGATGAGTCCATGCGAAGCTCCTTGGGATCGTTCCAGCGTGGCGACCGGACTGGGCGAAATCAAGCGCGCCGACGCCGCGGACGTAGTCACTTACAATCCGCGGGATGAACAATCTGCGTATCTACAAGGGCATCACGCCTACCCTGGGCCAGCGCGTGTACGTCGACCCGGCCGCCAGCGTGATCGGCGACGTGGTGCTCGGCGATGACGTTTCCGTGTGGCCCGGCGTGGTGCTGCGCGGCGACGTGCACTACATCCGTGTCGGCGCGCGCACCAACATCCAGGACGGCACCATCGTGCACGTCAGCCACGAAGGCCCGTACGGGCCGGGCTTTCCCTGCCTGATCGGCGAGGGCGTGACGATCGGTCATGCCGCCGTGGTGCATGCCTGCACCATCGAGGACTACTGCCTGATCGGCATGCACGCCACGGTGCTCGACGGCGCGGTGGTGAAGAAGCACGGCTTCGTCGGCGCCGGCGCGGTGGTGTCGCCCGGCAAGGTGGTCGGCGAGCGCGAGCTGTGGCTGGGCAACCCGGCCAAGTGCGTGCGCCTGCTCACCGACAGCCAGGTCGAGCAGCTGCACTACTCGGCCGAGCACTACATGCGGCTGAAGAGCGACTACCTCGCCGCCGGCTGAGCGACGTTGGCCATGCGGGCCTGGATCATCGCGGCGCGGGCCTCGTGGCGGCGCGTCGCGAGCCCGCGTTCTGCGGAGAGCTTGCCGGCCAATAGCGCCACGATGTAGTTGTTGCTGTCGAAGTCGCGCAGCAGGCGCAGCTCGCGTTCGGCCTCGTCCAGTTCGTCGCGGTCGATGGTTTCCTCGATGGTCTGCGTGGCGGCGGGGAACAGCCGGTGCAGGGCTTCGCGCGTGGGCGCGTCGTCCGGAGCCAGTTCGAGCACGCTGAGGTAGAACTCGTAGGCGTTGCTGCCGGCCGGCGCCACCAGGCGGTGGTCGCGCTCGGCCTCTTCGGCCAGGCCAACCAGGATGGCGCGGCCGCCGCCGTCGTCGGTTGGTGCGGGAGGCGCGGAATGGCGCAGGCGCAGGCCGAGCAGCGCGAGAACGAGGATCAGCAAGGCGCCCGCCGCCAGCAGCAGGCGGCGGTTCGGCGCGAAGGAAGCGGACATGGGTGCATCGCCAGTGACCCGCGCTTGGGCGCGGCGCGCGCACCGTAGCGGCCGTGTGTGTCAGTGGCGTGACCTGCGGTTGCAAGGGGCGCTCCTTCGCCCCTCGCGACGCGGCCTGGCGTTCAGAAAGGCGCCTGCCCGCGGGAGTCGGGCGCGCCGTCCGGACGGCTGAACCAGCCCAGGTGGTTGCTGCCGCCGGGACAGCCCTGGCCCTGCGTATAAGCGCTCAGCAGGCCGCCGACGCTGCTCACCGAGGCTTGGTAGCAGCTGCCTAGCGTGTCATCGAAGCGATAAGCCTGCGTGTTCCGCTGCCCGGTGTGACCGATGAATGCACCGGCGGCGCTGAACTGCAGCGTGTCGGCCGCTTCCACCTGGTTGGACAGCCGCGTCGCGTACAGCGGCACGCCGGCCAGGCTGCGCGTGGTGCTCAGCTCCTGGCCCTGGCGCACCGTGGCGGCGGCACCGAGGCTGCCGTCGGCGGCCGCCAGCTGGCGGTAGTCCAGGTCCAGCGGGTAGCGCACGTGCTGCTCGTAGATTTCCGCCAGCGGGCCGCGCTGGCGGGTGCTGAGGCTGTCCACGCGGGTCAGCTGCACCGTGTGCTGGTCGTAGGTGGAGGCGTTGATGAGGAAGCTCTGCGTATCGTCGAAGCCGACCGTCTGCGTGACCGTGCTGCGCACCCGCCCGCGCGAGGTGTCGGCATAGCCTTCGATGGTGAACTGGCGGGTGAGCTGCGTGGTGACGTCGCCACTGAGGTTGCCGTCGGCGTCGGTGGCCAGCGTGCTGCCGATGGTCGGCGTCGGCGGCTGGCCGGCGAGCGTGTTGCGCACGATGCGGCCGCTCACCTGCGCCGCCTGCGGGTCGCGGTAGACGAGCAGCGCCGCGGTGGCCGAGAAGTAGCCGTGCGCGCCGGCCACGCTCAGCGCCACCTCGTGCGGCGCGCCGTCGCTGAGCAGGCCGGCGAACGGCGTCAGGTCGACGCGGTAGGGCATGAAGTTGAGCGTCTGCACGCCGGGCGTCGGACGCCACAGGTACGGGTCGATGCCGCCGGTGTAGATCCACGGCATGACCGGCGCCACGCCTGCCGGTTGCCCATCGATGCTGACCTCGGCCTCGCGGAAGTTGCCGCCGCCGCATTCGAAGGTCTGCGCCGCATAGGCGTCGGGCACGCAGGTGTACCAGAACTCGTCGCCGCCCTGGCTCTGCGTGAACACGTCGAGATACGCTCGCTCGACGTTGCGCGGCAGCGTGAACGTCTTCGCCAGGCGGTCGCTGCTGGCATTGAGCACGGTGGTGTTGCCGACCGGGTCGGCACCGAGCGCGTAGACCGCGTCAGGTGCGTCGGTCTGGCCGCCGCCGGGGTAGAACACCAGCCGCGCACTGCCATGGATCACACCGGTGTAGGTGCCGTTGACCAGGTTGCCGATGATCGCCTGGCCCTGCCCGGCCTGGCGCAGCAGCGCGCTGTAGTCGGTCAGGTCGCGCTCGACGTGCCATTGCGGCGATACCGTGGCGGAGGGCTCCTGGGTGGTGCCGAAATAGAGGTTCACGCCGTCCAGCCACAGTGTGGCGGTGCGATCGAACTGGCGGCCGGCGGTCACCGAGAAGTCCGCCTCCAGCACCACCTTCTTCCAATGGGTGCCGCAGCCGGTGGGGGGCGCGTAGCTGTACGGCCGGGTGCCGAAATCATCGAAGCTGACGTCGTTGAACAGTTCGACCGTGCAGGCCTTCTCCGATGGCCGCGGCACCGCCGGATCGGCCACCGCCACGGCGGGCGAGCCGACCGTGAATTCCGCGGCCGGCGACGCCGCCTGGGCGGCGCCCGACAGCCCTACGACCAGGCCGAGCCCGCACAGGCTGCGGCCGAGCATCCCTATCTGCGTCATGGGTGACTCCGCTGATGCGAGTAACCCCCTGTGGAACCGGACGCTAGCACGTGCACCGCTGCCCGGACGTGAGGGCTGCGGCAGCGTGCACGCCGCTCCGGCGCTCAGGTTCCCGTGCGCAGCCGGGCATAGACCGGCCCGGTGTCCGGTCGGCGGCCGTGCCACAGGGCGAAGGCGTCGGCGGCCTGCTCCACCAGCATCCCCAGCCCGTCGCAGGCAACCCGCGCACCCGCGCCGCGGGTCCAGTCGAGGAAGCCCTGCGCGCCGGCGCCGTAGGAGAGGTCGTAGCCGACCGTCTTCGGGCCGGCCAGGCTGCGCGGCCGTTGCAATGGCTGGCCGAGCATGCCGGCCGAGGTCGCGTGCACGATCAGGTCGAAGCGGCCCAGTTCGCCAAGGTCCTGCCAGTAGCGCGCGCGGGCCTGCGGCACCCCGAGCGATGCGGCAAGCGCGGCGGCGGTGTCGGCGGTGCGGTTGGCGATGACCAGTTCTTCCACGCCGGCATCGAGCAGATCCCAGGCCACGCCGCGCGCCGCGCCGCCGGCGCCCAACAGCAGCACGCGGCGACCGCGCAAGTTGCACTGTTGGCGTTCGGTGAGGTCGCGCACCAGGCCGGCGCCGTCGGTGTTGTGCGCGGCCAGCCGGCCATTCGGCTGGCGGGTGAGCACGTTGGCGCTGCCGGCGCGGCTGGCCGCGGCGCTGCGATCATCGGCCAGCGCGTAGGCAGCCGCCTTGTGCGGCAGGGTGACGTTGACGCCGTGCGCGCCGGCGAGGAAACGATGCACTGTGTCGGCGAAAGCTTCGGGCAGCGCATCGACGGCGGTGTACTCCAGCGCGATGCCGCACTGCTCGCCGAACAGCCGGTGGATCACTGGCGAGAGCGAATGGCCCTCCGGATGGCCGAAGACCGCGGAACGCGCGGGTCGGGCAGTGCCATGGGCCATGGGCGGTCCTGCGGGCGGTTGCGTGACGCGCATTCTAGGGCCTGCAGGCAGGCGAGGTCGCAGCCGGTGAGATGGCCGCTGCGCAGGCTGGATGCACTACCCGATCCGGAGTCCACCCCATGCCCGCTTGCCGTTCCCAGGCCTTCGCTCTCTGGCTGGCCACAGGCGCCGGCCTGTGGTGGCTGCTGGGTGCCTTCCTGCTCGCCCTTACCCCGCTGCCGGCGCATACCGAGTCGCTCGGCTGGGCGCCGCTGTACTGGCTGCTGCTGGCGCCGCCGTGCGTGCTGGCCGGCCTGCGGCTGCGCCGGCTCGCCTTCGCCGCAGCGGCCGGCTGAAGGCCGTTGCCGGAGCGCTCCACGCGCACGCTCCGGCATCCGCGTTGTGCTACAAGGCGCGATCTTTCGCGACGCGCTGGCGTCTGGCGGCAGGGGGCCGGCACCCAAGCATGATGGCGGTGAGCTACAACCCGTGGCTGGTGGTGTTGTCGATCGCGCTGGCCGCGCTGGATGCCTATGTCGCCTTCAGCGTGGTCGGGCGCATCGCCCGTTCGCGCGGCCCGGCCGCGGTGCTCTGGACCGGCTTCGGCGCGCTGGCGATGGGGTCCGGCGTGTGGGCGATGCATTTCATCGGCATGCTTGCCCTCGAGGTGCCGATACCGCTGGGCTACGACAGCCAGGAGACAGCCCTGTCGAGCGTGCCGGTGATACTGGCCACCGGCGCCACGCTGTGGCTGCTGGCGCGGCGGTCCACTCACGCGGGCGCCGTGATGGCCGGCGTCGTCCTCGGACTGGGCATGACCTCCATGCACTACCTGGGCGTGCATGCGCTGCACATACGGCCGTCGATCGCCTGGCGCCTGCCATGGGTGGCCGCGTCGCTGTTGCTGGGCCTGGCCGGCTCGACCGCCGCGATCTGGCTGCACAGCATGATCTGGCGCGGCGACCGCCGCCATCGCTGGTGGCTGCGCGTGCTGGCCGCACTAATGCTGGGCGGCACCGCCGCCGGCGTGCATTACCTGGGCGTGGCAGCCATGCGGTTTCCGGCCGGCGCGGTGAGCCTCGAGGCCGGCATCGGCCTGCACGGGCTCGGGCTGGGCCTGACGATCAGCCTGGTATCCGGGCTGTTGCTGCTGCTGACGCTGTGCGCGAGCCTGGCGCACCGGCAGCTGCAGCGGCACACCGAGGCGATCGCACGCGAGCTGGGCCAGGCGCGCGACGCCTTGAGCTGGCTGGCCTATCACGACGAACTGACTGCGCTGCCCAACCGCGCCAACGTGCTCGACCTGCTCGACCGCCTGCTGCCGCTGGCGCAGGCCGAGCAGTTCGAGGTGGCGGTTATGTTCGTCGACCTGGACGGCTTCAAGTCGATCAATGACACGCTCGGCCACGACGTCGGCGACGAATTCCTGCGCTCGGTCGCCGATGCATTGCGGGCCAGCGTGCGCAGCCGCGACACGGTGGCGCGCTTCGGCGGCGACGAGTTCGTGGTGGTGCTCGAGCGCTTCCGCAGCGAAGCCAACCTGGTCGCCATCTGCCGCAAGATCCTCAGCCTGGTCAGCCGGCCGGTGACGGTCGCCGGCCACAGCGTGAGCGCCACGCCCAGCATCGGCGTGGCAATGTTCCCGCGCGACGGCGGGGACGCGGCCAGCCTGCTGCGCCACGCGGACCTCGCCATGTACAGCGCCAAGGAGCAGGGCAAGGCGGGCTACTGCTTCTACCAGCCGCGCATGAGCGAGCTGGCGCGCGACCGGTTGCTGCTGTCGGCCGAACTGCGCGAGGCGCTGCAGCGCGAGGAGATCGTCGTCTACTACCAGCCGAAGGTGGAGCTGGCGAGCAGGCGCGTGATCGGGCTGGAGGCCCTGGCTCGCTGGCCGCAACCCGGGCGCGGCCTGCTGCTGCCCAAGATCTTCGTGCCGCTGGCCGAGGGCAGCGGACTGATTGGCCAGCTCGGCCAGGTCGTGCTGCGCCAGGTGGCGCGCCAGTTGGCGCAGTGGCGGGCGCGCGGCCTGCCGCTGGTGCCGGTGGCGATCAACGTGTCGCTGCAGGAGATCCAGGATGGACATTTCGTCGCCGCCCTGCTGGGCACGCTGCGCGAGTTCGGTCTGCCGCACGACCTGATCGAGTTCGAGATCACCGAATCGGCGGCGATGAAAAACGCCGAGCACACGCTGCGACAGCTGCGCCAGCTCGAGGCGCTGGGTTTCCGCATGGCCATCGACGACTTCGGCACCGGCTTCTCCAGCCTGAGCCACCTGCGCCAGCTGCCTACGCAGTCGATCAAGATCGACCAGAGCTTCGTGCAGGGCGCCACCCGCAATCCGGCCGACCGCGACATCACCGAGGCGATCATCGCGCTGGCGCGCAAGCTGCGCCTGGCGACCATCGCCGAAGGCATCGAGACCGAGGCGCAGGCCGCCTGGCTGCAGGAGGCCGGCTGCGAGATCGGCCAGGGCTACCTGTTCGTGCGGCCGCTGCCGCCCGAATCGGTGCCGGCGCTGCTGCTGCAGGCGGCCGTCCACCCGGCGCCCGATGCCGCGAACGGCTGACGGCGGCGGGACTAGCGTCCGATGCCCAGCCGCTTGTGCTCCATGCGGCGCAGGAACTCCTGCATGATCCGGCGGTAGAGGTCGGTGCCGAGGTAGGCGTCCTCGACACCGGCATCGATCGAGGGATTGTCGTTCACCTCGATCACCACCGGCCGGCTGCCGACCTGCTTGAGGTCGACGCCGTACAGGCCGTCGCCCACCGCCTGGGTGGCCTTGAGCGCGAGCTTGACCACTTCGGCCGGCGCATCGCGCACCGCCACCGTCTCGAAGCCGCCCGACTTGGCCGGCCCCTTGGCGCCGTGGTTGTAGATCTGCCAGTGCCCGCGCGACATGTAGTACTTGCAGGCGTACAACGGCTCGCGGTTGAGCACGCCGATGCGCCAGTCGAACTCGGTGTAGACGAACTCCTGCGCCAGCAGCAGCGCGCTGTGCGAGAACAGCTCGCCGGCGGCCCTCTCCAGCGCTTCGGCGTTCTCCACCTTGACCACGCCGCGCGAGAACGAACCGTCGGGGATCTTCAGCACCAGCGGGAAGCCGAGCTTCTCGGCGGTCTCCTTCAGGCCCTTGGCGTTGTCGCGGTAGAGGATCTCGGTGCGTGGCACGGCGAGCTTGCGCGAGACCATCAGGTCGTTCAAAAAGATCTTGTTCGTGCAGCGCAGGATCGAGGCCGGGTCGTCGATCACCACCATGCCTTCCTTCTCCGCGCGGTGGGCGAAGCGGTAGGTGTGGTTGTCGCTCGCCGTCGTCTCGCGGATGAACAGGCCGTCGTACTCGGCCAGGCGCGGGTAGTCGTTCTTGCCGATCGGGTCGACCTCGATGCCCAGCTCCTTGCCGGCGGCGATGAAGCTCTTCAGCGCTTTCTTGTTGGAAGGCGGCATCGCCTCGGCCGGATCGACCAGCATGGCGATGTCGTAGCGGTAGAGCTTGCGCGTGCGCGGCTTGCGCCAGAGCTTGCGCGAGAAGCGGTCCAGCTCCGCGGCGAAGGCGTCCTCCTGCGCATCGTCCAGCGTGTGCAGGCCGACCGGCTTGATCGAGGCCACCTGCCACACGCGCTCGCGCTCGAACTCGATGCGCAGCAGCGGGCAGGGGAACATCTCGAACACCTGCCGCGCCAGGTCCTGCAGCGCCGGGTAGGCGGTCTCGCCGAAGTAGACCAGGATGCCGAAGTCGGTGGTGTCGCGCCCGCCGGCCGGCAGGAAGTGGGTGAGCTTGCTGTTGAGGTCCTCGATGTCCAGGCCGTACAGCGAACGCCGGCGCAGGTCGTTGACCGTGCGCACCGAGGGCATCACCTTGTGTCCGCGCGCCTCGCCCAGCAGGGACACGTAGTAGCCCGTGCCCAGGTACTTGTAGCTGCGGCACAGGTTGATCACGTGGGTGCGTTCGTCGTCGCGGCCGACCGGTTCGCGCAGGTAGTCCATCGCGCTGATCACGTCCACGGACGGGTAGTAGGCGCTCCAGTCGGAGGCTTTCTCGACGACGATCACCAGGCGGGTCATGGCACCTCGCTACACGCAGGAGGAATGCCGTCGCGGGAGCGGAACGAGGCGGCAAGGGGCGCAAAGCGCGCAGTTTGGCATAGGCGCCGCGTCGCGCAATGGCGGATCGGGGCGGGCCTAAGAGGCGGTTCAGCGTGTCGCAGCTCGTGGGAGGGCGATGGCCCACTTCGTTCGCACGGCGTTGCTGACTGAAGCCCACCCTTCGGATTCCTGCGTGCGTAGACTGCTGCCATGACCCGACGGCCTGCTGCCCTCCCCGTACGCCTGCGCACCGCCTCGCCGACCGACCTGGACGCCCTGGTGGCGCTTGAAGAGCGCGCCTTCAGCGGCGACCGCCTGAGCCGCGCGCAGTATCGCCGCCACCTCGCCAGTCCCGGCGCCGCCGTGCTGGTCGCGGACACGCCGGATGAGGGCCTGCTCGGCAGCGCGCTGGTGTTCTTCCGCAGGGGCAGCACGCTGGCGCGGCTGTATTCGATCGCGACGGCGCAGGCCGCGCGCGGCCGCGGCATCGGCACGGGCTTGCTGGCCGCCGCCGAACATGCCGCGCGCAAACGCGGCAGCCGCGCGCTGCGGTTGGAAGTGCGCGTGGACAACGCCGCGGCGATCGGCCTGTACGAGCGCGCCGGCTACCGTCGCATCGGCCGCTACACCGGCTACTACGAGGACGGCGCCGATGCCTGGCGCTACGAAAAGGGCCTTGCGGCTCCCTGAGGATCGCCGCGCCTGGTGGTGTCCTTCGACTTTGGCGCTTCGCGCCGAGCTCCGGGCGAACGGCAAACAGGTCCGCCCGCGCTTAAGTGCACGCAGGCCGGATCGAAGGACCGCCTTACAGCGGATGGGCCATCCGCTCGGCCGTCTCCTCGTCCGGCCGCGCCACCAATGCGCCGGTACGCATCAGGCTCACCGTGTAGTGGCCACCGTCGACCAGCGGCAGGTAGGTGCCGCTGCCGTGGATGGTGTCGACCATGGGCAGCCAGTTTGGGTGCTGGCGCGCCAGCGTGACCCGGTCGAACGCGCCGGCCTGGCGCAGGTCGACCACCGTGCGCAGGCCGGTCGCCTCCTGCTCCGGATCGTCGTAGCGGCCGGACAGGCGGTCCAGCCGGTACAGCGGCGGCAGGCCGGCAAGTACGGCCGGCAGCTTCCACTTGAGCACCAGCGCCTCGACCCGCCAGGCATCGCCCGCCACGCTCGCCGCGCGGCTCTGTCCATCGGGCCAGCTCAGCGTGACCGCCCAGCGCTGCGGCGAGAGGATGCGGGCATCCAGCGCCACCACGGGGGCTTCCCCGCCGAGCAGCCGGTAGCCGCGCAGGCTCCAGCCGGCGCCGGCCAGCAGCAGGACCAACGCCAGCCCGACCAGCAGCCACAGCGCGCGCAGCACCGCTGCAAGCGGCCGGCGTGCCTGCATGCGCTGGCGCAGTGCCAACAGCTGCGCCAGCGCGAACAGCAGCGCGAGCGCCGCCAGGATTCCCAGCAGCGTGCTCGGCAATTGCAGCATGGTCCAGTCCATCGAAGCGCGGGTCCGCACGGCTATGATGCGCGCATCATAGTCGCCGCCGTTTCGAGGAAAGCCGATGCGCCGATCCATCCTCTGCACCGTCCTGCTGCTGACCGCCGGCGTGCTCGCCGGTTGCGGCAACAAGGGACCTCTGGTGCTGCCGCCGCCGGCGCAACCAGGCAGCACGGTG
>NZ_JABFWW010000120.1 GCF_013362045.1 Frateuria sp.
GAGATCGGCCGGCTGCGCACGATGCTGGCGCCGCTGGCGCAGGTACGCGCGACGCGGCAGGGTTTCGCGCTGGTGCCGCACGCATCGCGCGAGGTGGCCGTGCTGGCGCGGCCGGTCGAAGAGGCGCACGCTGCCGTGCTCGCCCTGCTCGCCGACGGCGAATCGTGGTCGAGCTCGGCGCTCGCGCTTGCCCTGGGCAGCAGCCAGCGCTCCGTGCAGCGCGCACTGGACGCGCTCGCGGCCACCGGCAAGGTGCAGCCGCTCGGCCGCGGACGGGCGCGCCGTTGGATGACCCCGCCCATGCCCGGATTCGCGACCGCCTTGTTACTCCCCGCCCCGCTGCCGGGCGACTAGGATGCGCGCATGAAGCCTTTCCGCGCCGAGATCATCAGCGAATACGGACCCTACCCGGGTGTCGACAGCATCGGCGGGGTGGCGTACGACGGCCGGCAGGCATGGCTGGCCACCGGCGGCAGTTTGACCGCGGTGGATCCGGACAACGGCCGGATGCTGCGATCCATCGACGTGGCCGCGCACGCCGGCACTGCCTTCGACGGCCTGCATCTGTATCAGATCGCAGAGAACCGCATCCACAAGATCGACCCGCAGAGCGGCCGCGTGCTGGCGACCATTCCCGCGCCCGGCGGCAGCGACTCGGGACTGGCCTGGGCCGAGGGCACGC
Source organism: Frateuria sp. (assembly GCF_013362045.1). Taxonomy (GTDB): domain Bacteria; phylum Pseudomonadota; class Gammaproteobacteria; order Xanthomonadales; family Rhodanobacteraceae; genus Frateuria_A. Next base: position 683 of record NZ_JABFWW010000120.1, read on the forward strand.
TGTGGGTCGGCCAGTACCGCGACCGCAGGATCCACCAGATCGACCCGCACACCGGCGCGATCCTGCGCACGATCGAGTCCAACCGCTTCGTCACCGGCGTCACCTGGGTGGAAGGCGAGCTGTGGCACGGCACCTGGGAAGGCGACGAGAGCGGGCTGCGCCGCATCGACCCGCAGACGGGCGAGGTGCTGCAGAGCCTCGCCATGCCCGAGGGCGTGGGCGTCTCGGGGCTGGATTCCGACGGCGGCGACCGCTTCTTCTGCGGCGGCGGCCACAGCGGCAAGCTGCGGACCGTGCGCCGGCCGCGATCGGCCGGCTAGCAGCTCAACGGCGCAGCCGAGCCGGATCGAGCATCGCCGCCGACAGGCCGGCATCCGCCAGATGGTCCGGCAACGGCCGGCCCAGGGCCAGGTTCGCGCAGGTCTCGCCCATCGCCGCGCTGGTCTGGATGCCGTAGCCGCCCTGCGCCGCCACCCAGAAGAAGCCCGGCGCATCGGGCGCAAAGCCGCCGACCAGGTCGCCGTCGGCGACGAAGGAGCGCAGGCCGGCCCAGGTGCGGGTCGGGCGGCGGATCTCCATCGTGGTCGCCTGCTCGATGTGGTGGATGCCCAGCGCGATGTCGTACTCCTCCGGCTGCACGTCGTGCGGTGCGACCGGATCGGCATTGGCCGGCGAGCCCAGCAGCAGGCCGGCGTCGGGCTTGAAGTAGAACGTCTCGGCGATGTCGCAGATGAATGGCCAGCGGTGCACGTCCATGCCCGCGGGCGGCTCGAACACGAAGGCCGAACGGCGCTTCGGTTGCAGCCCCAGCGGCGCGACGCCAGCCAGCGCGGCGACCTGGTCGGCCCAGGCGCCGGCGGCGTCGAGCAGCAGCGGCGCGCGAAAGCTGTCCTCGCCGGCGTGCACGTTCCAGCTGCCGGTGCTGCGTTCGATCGCATCGATGGCCACGTCCAGGCGCAGCTGGCCGCCGCGTGCGCGCAGGCCGCGCAGGAAGCCCTGGTGCAGCTCGTTGACGTCGATGTCGGCCGCGCCCGGTTCATGCATGCCGATCACCGCGGCCTCCGGCCGCAGCACCGGCACGTCCTGGCGCAGGCGGGCGGCGTCGTGCAGTTGCAGGTCGGGGGTGAACGGACGGATCGCCTCGTACTCGGCGCGCACGCGGTCGGCATCCGCGGCGGTGCCGATCACCGTGGAGCCGCGCGGCGTGAGGATCGGCGCGGCGGCGAAGCCTTCCGGCGGACGGGCCAGGAACGGCCGCGCCGCGCGGGTCAGCGCACGCACCTGTGGCGAGCCGTAGGTCTCGCTGAACAGCGCCGCCGAGCGGCCGGTGGAATGCATGCCGGCGTAGGCTTCGCGCTCGAGCACGAGCACGCGCGCATGCGGCGCGAGGAAGTAGGCGACCGACGCGCCGGCCATGCCGGCGCCGATCACGATCACGTCGAAGTCGAGGCGGCTCATGCGTGGGTATCGAGGCTGGAGGATGCGGCGGTGTCGGCGCGGGATTGGCGCGTCACCACGCTGGTGGCGGTGAGGTCGGCGGTGACGTTGCCGAGGGTGGCGAAGGCATCGGGCAGCGTGTCCACCGCCAGCATCAGGCCGAGCGGCCCGACCGGCAGGCCCATCGACTGCGCCACCGGCAGGTTGGTGGCGATGAAGGTCACCGCGCCGGGCAGGCCGACCGAGCCCAGGCTGATCACCACCGCCAGCACTGCGCCGGCAATGAGCTGGCCGGCGGACAGATCCACGCCGTAGGCCCAGGCGATGAAGGCGGCCGAGGTGAGGTACTGCACCGGGCTGGTCAGGCGGCACAGCGTCACCGCCATCGGCAGCACCAGCGCGTTGACTTGGCTTGGGTAGCCCAGCCGCTGCTCGGCGCTTTCCAGCATCGCCGGCAGCGAGGCGAGCGAGGACTGCGTGCTGATCGCCACTGCCTGCGGCGGCAGCAGCGCGGCGACGAAACGGGCGAGCTTCTCGCGGCCCCAGAACACCGCCACCGCGTACATCATCGCGGTGACCGCCAGGTACAGCACGATCTCCGCCAGCACGTACACGCCCAGCGCACTCAGCATGCCCAGGCCCGAACGCGCGCACACGCCCAGGATCAGCGCGAACACGCCCAGCGGCGCCACCCACAGCACCCAGCGCACGATCACGATCATCGCGTCGGCGATCGCCTGGAAGAACTCCACCAGCAGCGCGCGCCGCGCCGGGGCGATGCGCGTCAAGGCAAACCCCAGGAACAGTGCGAACACCACCAGCGGCACCATCGCGCTCTGCGCGGCGGCCATGATCGCGTTGCTCGGCACCATCGCCACCAGTGCGTCGGTCCAGCCCACCGGCGCGGCCTGCGTGGCGTGGCCGACCACCGCGTGGTCCAACGCATCGCGCAGCGCCGGGTTGTGCGGGAACAGCGCGAACAGCGGCGGCGCGACCGCAGCGGTGAACAGCGCGCCGAGCAGCAGCAACAGGATGAACGCCACGATCGCGCGCCGCGCGATGCGGCCCGAGGCCGCCGCGTCGCTGGCGGTGTTGACGCCCACCACCACCAGCGCCAGCACCAGCGGCACCACGGTCATCTGCAGCGCGTTGAGCCACAGCTTGCCGAAGGGCTGCACCACGTTGGCCACCTGCGTGGCCGCGGCCGGGCTCCAGCCGGCCAGCGCCAGGCCGAGCACCGCGCCGGCGGCCAGGCCGGTGAGCACGCGGGCGGTCGCGTTCATCGGTTGCCCTCGCCCAGCGCCGGCAACCGCCACGCCGCCTGCAGCTTTGCGTAGGCCGGTTCCGGCAGCAGCACGAAGACCGGGTGGTCTTGCGGCTTGAGCCAGGCCAGCAGGCGCTGCATCAGCGCCGGCGCCATCGCGGTGCAGCCGGTGGTCGCATCCGCCGGCGACTTCCACAGGTGGGCGAAGATGCAGCTGCCCCCCTGCGCGCGCTGCTGCGGGTTGTGCTCGATCACGAAGCCCTCGCGGTAACGCTGGTCGCCATGCGCGTGGATGTCGCGGCGCATCGGTTCGGTCGATCCCTGCACCGCCTGCTCGCCCACCACCCTGGCATCGACGATACGGTTGTATTGCGGCGAACCGCTGACATCAACGCAGTAATCGGTCGCGCTGAGCGCGCGATAGGGCATCGTGGTGTCGGCCTTGCCGGCGTAGCCGAAGGCCTCGCCAATGGCGAACACGCCGGCCGGGCTGCGCAGGTCGCCCTCGCGCTTGACCGGGCCATCCTCGCGTGGCGCGTTGAGGCCCAGGCCCCAGGCGACGCCGGCCTTGCCAACGGTGACCGGCGCGGGCTGGCCGATCTCCTTCCAGCCATCGGCGGTGTGCGCATAGGTGCGCAGGGTGCCGTGATCAGCGCTCCAGCCTGGCGTGGTGACTACGACCATCTGACCGGCGTCGGACCAGGCGGCGGCCTGATCCTCCGCCGCGGTGGCGGCTCCGGCAAAGGTGAGGATGGCAATCAGCAGGAGATGGATGCGCATGGTCTACCGGATGGCTGGATACGGATGGATGCCCTTCGACTCCGCTTCGCTACGCTCAGGGCGAACGGTTCGAGAAAAACCCGTACGTGCCGAGCATAGGAGCGAAGCGTTGGAGGGCGCGCCTTTCGGCTCCGCTTCGCTTAAGGCGGATGGTTCGAGAGAAACCCGTTCGTGCTGAGCGTAGGCGCGAAGCGCCGGAGTCGAAGCACCTGCCACAAACCCCGCGCGCCTCTCCCTCGTCCGCCTGGAGAGGGTTCGGGCGAAGCGAAGTGCACGCGCCGGTCGGGCCCCCTGCCCAACTCCTCTCCCGGGAGAAGAGGGGCTCAAGCGGAACGCGCTGGTGGGCCTGCGGACGTCCAAATCACGGCTCCAGCATCAGCTGGATGCGGTCCAGGTTGGCCAGCAGTTGCGCGTGGCGGTCGTCGTGCTCCTCGCACAAACGCACGAACACGCCGTCGAGCAGGTGCTGCAGCGCCGACTGGTAGAGCAGCGGCTGGATGTAGGGCCGCTCGTCGTGGGCGCTCACCAGCAGCGCGATGTCGGCCAGCGTGCGCAGCGGGTTGGCGGTGTGCCGGGTGACCGTGATCACCTTGCCGCGGCGCTCGCGGAAGTAGCGCGCGATCTTGCACAGCGCCGGATGGTTGCCGTGCTCGGAGAACACCAGCAGCACGTCGCCGGCGCCCGCGGCCGAGACGTTGGCGGTCATCCGCGCGGTGTCGAAGTTGTGCACGGTGAGGATGCCCAGCAGCGACAGCCGCAGCGCGAAGTTGCGCGCGTAGATGTCGTCCTCGCCCAGGCCGATGATGAAGACCTTGCCCGCGCGTCCGGCCTGCTCGATCGCCGCGGCGATGGCATGGATGATTTCCGGCGGGTTGATCAGCCGGGTTTCCTCTTCCGCCTCGGACTTGCGCCGCCACAGTGCGCTGGCGCCTTCCTCCTCGCCCGCGCCCGCCCGCGCCACCGCTGGCGCGTCGCCGTTGTCGGCGCGCGCGATCGCCTCGCTCACCGAATACTTCAGGTCCGGATAACCCTTGAAGCCCAGCTTCTGGGTGAACTTGACCACGCTGGACTGGCTGATCCCCAGCGCGTTGGCCAGCTGTTGCGAGGAGTAGTCGCGCAGCAGGTGCGCGTTTTCCAGGATGAAGTCGGCGATGCGCCGCTCCACCGCCGACATCTGGTCGCGCTCCGAGCGGATTTTGACCAGCGGCGACATCAAGCGGCGAGCCTCTCCAGACCGCGGATCTCGCGGATGCCGAGCCCCGGGGCGTCGGTCACGGAGATTTCCGATTCGTTGAAGATTACCCCACCGTCGACCGGGTTGAACTGCGCCAGCGAAGGGCCGTCCAGGTCGACCTTGCTGATCGCGTCGGCGCGCGCCACCGCCACGTGCACGGCGGCCGCCACGCTGATAGGCGATTCCAGCATGCAGCCGATCATGCAGTCGACGCCATGCAGGGCGGCGATGTCGGCGATCTTGATGGCGTTGGAAATGCCGCCGGTCTTCATCAGCTTGATGTTGATGATGTCGGCCGCGCGCATGCGGATCAGCTCGATCACCTCCATCGGGCCGAACACGCTCTCGTCGGCCATCACCGGCGTGTGCACGCGCTCGGTGACGTAGCGCATGCCCTCCAGGTCGCGCGCCTTGACCGGCTGCTCGACCAGCTCCAGCTTGATGCCGGCCTCCTCCAGCGTCTGCAGCGCGTAGACCGCCTGCTTGGCGCTCCAGCCCTGGTTGGCGTCCAGGCGCAGCAGTGCGCGGCCTTCCACCGCGGCGTAGATCGCCTTGACCCGCTCGATGTCCACGCCGATGTCCTTGCCGACCTTGATCTTCAGCGACTCGAAGCCCCGCTCCACCGCCGCCACCGAGTCGGCCACCATCTTGTCGATGTAGTCCACGCTGATGGTGATGTCGGTGGTGATCACCGGGTCGCCGCCGCCCAGCAGCTTGTACAGCGGCGCACCGTAGAGCTGGCCCCAGAGGTCGTAGATGGCGATCTCCACCGCCGCCTTGGCGCTGGAGTTCTTTTCCATCGAACCCTGGATCAGTTGGGTGAGGCGGTTCAAGTTGGCGATGTCCTGCCCGATCAGGCGCGGCGAGATGTAGTGGCGGATGGCGTCCACGATCGAGCCGTGGGTGTCGCCGGTGATCACCGCGGTGGCCGGCGCCTCGCCGTAGCCGACCTGGCCCGAGTCGGTGTGCACCATCACCACGATGTCCTCGATCTGGTTGACGGTGCGCAAGGCGGTCTTGAAGGGTGTCTTCAGGGGCACCCGCAGCATGCCGAACTGGATGTCTGTGATCTTCATGGGTTCTTGGGTCTTCTGTTGTCCGTAGGGTGGGCTTCAGGCCCACCGGCCCTTTCGCGGTTCGCTCAGGGCCGCATGCGCACGATGCTGGTCATGTGGTCGATGAAGGTGGAATCCTTGCCGGCGAGCATCGGCAGCAGCGGCGTCACCGACACGGCATTGAGCTTGACGTGCGCGGTCGAGCCGTCGGCCTTGCGGTAGCTCATGCCCAGCACGTCGTGGATCACCCACGGCTGGCCCTGCCACTGGCCCAGCGACATCATCACGTGGCCGGGGATGTAGATCAGGTCGCCGAGCCGGAGGTCCTGCGCCGCGCGCAGGCGTTGCTCGTGCGTGCTGTCCTTGGAGAAGGCCTGCCTGGCGAAGGCCGGGCTGACGCCCTGGCTGGAGGTGTTGCGCGGCATCTGCACGCCCATCGAGCGGTAGACGTCGGAGACGAAGCCCGAGCAGTCGCGCCCGTCGTAGGCATGGCCCCAGCCGTAGCGCTCGCCCAGGAACTTGAACGCCTGGGTGACCAGGTTGCGCGGGGTCAGCGGCAGGTAGTCGGCGGCGGTGTCGGCGTTCTTCTGGATCAGCGCGGGGCTGAAGGCGAGCAAGCCGTCCGCCTTGCGCACCGGCAGCTCGATGACGTGCGCGGCATAGGGCGTCTGGCCGTTGACCGGCTGGTCCGCGGCCAAGTCGGTGAGCACCGGCACGCGCGTGCCCATGTCCAGCTCCACCTGCGAGACTTCGGGCGCTTCGCGCGTGTAGACGGTGGTGACCTTGGCGCCGGTGACGATGCGGTAGGGCGTCCTGTCGGCGTAGGCGAGCACCTGCGCGCGGCTGCCCTCGGCGATGTTGGCCGCTTCGGTCCAGGCGGCGTAGCGCGGGCTCACCACGAACAGCCAGTGCCCGTCGCGGCTGGCGTGGGCGATCACCACCGGCGTGCCGGGGAACTCGGCGGTCTCCTGGAAGCGGTCGATGTCGGTGTCGCCTGGCTGGCTGAACACGCGCAGCGTGGTCGGAAAGGTGCGCAGCGCGGCGCGGCGCACCACCATGCCGAAGCGCGTCTTCTGGCTCGCCGGGATCGCATCCAGGGCGCGCGCGTCGACGATGTGCTTGAGCGTCGCCGCCGGCACCGGCCTGCCCTCGACGTCGTAGAGCGGCCTGGCCGGCGGCTCGGCCAGGTCCTCGATCCAGCCGCGCACCCGGGCGGCGGACAGGGTCGCCGGCAGCTTGTGCAGTTCGTGCATCGACTTGTCCTGCGCGAACAGCGCGGCGTTCTGCGCCTCGATCTGCCGGCGGCTCATGATCTCCCGGTCGGGCTGCGGCTGCAGGCCGATCCAGAACGCCGGCGTCAGCTGCGCCTCGCCCACGCCGAGCACGCCAGAAGGCGGCACCGGCAGCGTGGAAACCTGCCCGCGCGCGTGCAGCGGCGAGGCGGCCAGCAGCAGGGCCAGCAGCGCAGCGGAAAGGAGGGTTCGCATGATGGTTGTCCTCGTGGACGCTCAGGGCCCGGCCAGCGCGGACATCACCGACGCCACCAGCAGGCCGAAGCCGGTGCCCAGTATGTAGCCCAGCAGCGCGAGCAGGATGCCCACAGGCACCAGCGCGCGCGAATAGCTCGCCGCCAGAATCGGCGTGGCGGCCACGCCGCCGATGTGCGCCAGCGAGGAGATCCCGCACAGGTACAGGTCGAAGTGGAACAGCCGGGCGAAGCCCACCAGCAGCACCGCATGCAGCGCGATGATGGTGACGCCGCAAAGCAGGTACAGCGGCGCCGCGCCGATGCCGTGGAAGTTGCTCTGCGAGGCGAGCACCGCCACCACGCTGATCAGCATCGCGCTGGAGATGGTGCCGGCGCCGGGAAAGCGCGCCAGCGGCGTGTGCGCCACCACCAGGCCCGCGCCGGTGGCCAGCAGGATGGTCCAGGTGGCCGGGCTGACCATGCCCGAGGCCGGCAGGTAGTCCGCCACCCAGGCCGCCAGCGCCGACGCCAGCAGCGCCATGCCCAGCCACAGCAGCACCGCATCGGGAGTGGTCGGGCCGGTCGTCTTCGCCTCCGCCACCTGCAGGTCGCCGCTGGACCTGGCCCGCGTGAAGCGGTTGAACGCCGGCGCCAGGCGCGCCACCGCGAACAGCACCACCACCCACATCGAATAGCACAGCGCGTCGGTGAGCAGGCTCATCGCCAGGTGCTGGTCGGACATGCCGATGCCCTGCTTCACCGCGATCATGTTGGCGGTGCCGCCCACCCAGCTGCCCGAGAGCGCAGCCAGCGGATGCCAGGCATCGCCCGGCAGCCAGCGCTTGTAGAGCAGGTAGGTCGCGATGAAGGCGATGAACAGGCTCACCGACGTGCAGGCGAACACGCCCAGCACGCGCGGCCCCAGCGCGAAGATCGCACGCAGGTCGCAGTTGATCATCAGCAGGAACAACAGCGCCGGCACCATGTGCCCCACCAGCATCGACTGGGTCGCCCTGATCTCGTCGTTGATCTGCCACAGCCCCACCACGGCGAGCGCCGTCACCAGCAGGTAGGTGAGCACGATCGGCGGGAGCACGTTGAACACGCGCCAGCCGAAGCGTCGTTCCATGGCCGGAAACAGGCCGGCGACCAGCAACATCACGGCCAGGTACGGCCATACCGTGTGGATCACGCGCTACCCCTCGTGCGTCGCGTCAGGAATATGCCATTCCTCATACATTGAGTTGAAGCATAAATTATTGACCACCTTTTGCAAGCGTGTTACACAAGGCCCCGATGCCAACGGGCGGGGGCGTTGTGCGATGACGAGGGTGCCAGGCAAGCAACGCAGATGCGAATCCACGCATGGTCGCCGATTGGCGCGTGCCGTGCTGGCGGGCCTGCTGTGCTGCGCGCTGCCGGCACTGGCCAGCCCGCCTCCGGCGGGGCCGCCGGCCATCGCCGCGCAGATCGACCATGGCCACTTCGAGGCCGCGCGCAAGGCGATCGACCAGGCGCTGGCCAAGCCCGGGCTGAGCGCACAGGCGCGCGAGGCGCTCGAATTCCAGCGCGAGCGCATGCGCCGCATCCTGCTCGACTTCACCCTCACCGCCGACGACGCCAAGGCGCGTATCCGCAAGCAGATCCCGGACCTCGGCGATGCCGAGTTCGCGCGCTGGGACAAGGCCGGCCTGCTCGAGCACATGGTGATCGATGGCCGCACGCTCTACTTCACTCGCGCGCCGTCCAATCTCTACCGCCTGAGCACGCAGGCGCGCCACCGCCGTGCCTTGCAGACGCCGATCACCGACGGCCCCAACGAGACGCTCAACGACCACCATCGCGCCGTCCTGCGCCAGGCGCTGGCCAGCGGCAAGACCGCCGTGCTGCCGATGCGCGTGCGGGTGACCCAGTCGGTGACGGTGAAGGCCGACGCCGTGCCCGTCGGCGAGACGTTGCGGGCATGGATTCCCTACCCGCGCGCGATCCCTGGCCAGCAGGACGACATCCGCCTGGTCGCGAGCACGCCCGCCGGCGCCCGCGTCGCGCCGGCCGACACGCTGCAACGCACCGCCTACCTGGAAGCGCCCGCCAAGGCTGGCCAGCCGACCGTGTTCAAGCTCACCTACGAGCTCACCCTGCGCGCGCAGTACCACTCGATCGACCCGGCCAAGGTCGTGCCGGCGACGATCACACCGGAACTCGGGCCCTTCGTCAGCGAGCGCTCACCGCACATCGTCTTCACCGACGACCTGCGCGCCTTCTCGCGCAAGGTCGTGGGCGACGAGAAGAATCCCTACCGCATCGCGCAGAAGCTGTTCGCCGCGGTTGACCGCATTCCGTGGGCCGGCGCGCGCGAGTACTCCACCATCAGCAACATCAGCGACTACACGCTGCACGCCGGCCACGGCGACTGCGGCGAGCAGACCCTGCTGCTGCTCACCCTGCTGCGCATGAACGGCATCCCGGCGCGCTGGCAGTCCGGCTGGATGTTCTCCGAGGGGACCTACGACAACATCCACGACTGGGGCCAGCTCTACCTCGCCCCCTATGGCTGGGTGCCGGTGGACGTCACCTTCGGCCAGCTCCATCCCGGCCCCGGCGACGACCCGCGCCTGCAATGGTTCTACCTGGGCGGCCTGGACGCCTACCGCATCGCCTTCAACGACGACTACAGCCGCCCGTTCGTGCCGGCCAAGCAGTTCCCGCGCTCCGAAACGGTGGACTCGCAGCGCGGCGAGGTCGAGTGGCGCGGCGGCAACCTCTATTTCGACCAGTGGGATTACCACTTCGACTGGCAGTTCCTGCACCGCGCACGCAACAACAAGTAACCAACGAATCCAACTGACATCGACCCGGCGTCGAGGGGAGTAAGGGGAAATGAGCAGCAAGGTCTGGAACATGCGCAGAACCGTGCTCGGCACGGCACTCGGATTCGCGCTGGCCGCCTTCGGCGCGCCGCAGGCGCACGCGGCCAACAACGACGGCTCGGTGGCCGGCCACACCCAGGCCGGCGCCGTGGTGACCGTCACCAATCCCGCCACGGGCCTCACCCGCACCATCACCGCCGACGGCGACGGCAGCTACCGCTTCCCGTTCCTGCCGGTGGGCCAGTACACCATCAGCGCGAGCAAGGACGGCCAGGCGGTCGGCCCGACGCGCAACGTGACGGTGGCGCTGGGCACCACCACGTCGGTGGACCTGGGCGCGGTCAACGCGACCAACCTGTCCACCATCAACGTCTCCGGCTCGGTGCTGCCGGTCATCGACGTGAGTTCCACCGAGTCGGCCACCATCGTCTCGCGCGCCGACCTGGTACGCCTGCCGGTCGACCAGAACGTGACCTCGGTGGCGCTGCTTGCGCCCGGCGTGGTCAAGGGCAACGCCGGCTTCGGCGGCATCTCCTTCGGCGGCTCGTCGATCGCCGAGAACGCGTTCTACGTCAACGGCCTCAACGTCACCGACTTCTACAACCGCAACGGCTTCTCCGAGGCGCCGTTCGCCTTCTACGACCAGTTCCAGGTCAAGACCGGCGGCTACTCGGTGGAGTTCGGCCGCACCACCGGCGGCGTGGTCAACGCGGTGGCGCGCACCGGCACCAACGAGTTCAAGGCCGGCGCCGAGATCACCATGGAGCCGGGCAACTGGCATTCGGTGGCGGACAACCACTACGACGCGAACGGCAACCGCTACCTCACTTCCAGCCGCGACCGCGACTCGCTGATCAAGACCAACGTCTGGGCCTCCGGCCCGATCGTCAAGGACAAGCTGTTCTTCTTCGCCATGTACGAGGCGCGCGGCGCCTCCCCGCGCAACACCAACGACCAGGGCAACAGCATCACCTACAACAACGCCGACAACGGCTTCTGGGGCGGCACCATCGACTGGAACGTCACCGACAGCAACACCCTGTCGCTGATGGCGTTCTCCGACAAGACCCACAACGTGGGCGACGTCTACGGCTACGACTACGACACCGACACCACCACCGGACGGACCAACCAGGTCTTCAGCGACACCGGCGGCAGGAACTGGGCGCTGACCTGGACCAGCTACCTCACCAACGACCTGTCGATGAAGCTGATGTACGGCCGCAACCAGCGCGAGGCGTTCACCCACTCGCAGCTGGACGAGTCGTGCAACCGCGTGGCCGCCACCACCGCCTTCCTCGCCCTCCACGACCCGGGCGTGAAGCTGGGATGCACCGACAGCTCGACGGTGTTTTCGCGCGAAGACACCCGCAAGCAGTACCGCGCCGACTTCGAGTGGACCCTGGGCGACCACCTGCTGCGCTTCGGCTACGACCACGAGGACGACACCTCCGACTACCACCGCCACTACGCCGGGCCGGGTGCGTACTACTACAACCTCTATTCCGCCTCCGCCGGTTCCACCATCCCCAACGGCGGCGTGGTGCCGCCTGGCTACGACGCCTACGTGCGTGCGCGGCGCTATGAAATCGGCGGCACCTTCAGCACGCTCAATGCGGCCTACTACATCGAGGACAACTGGTCGATCACGCCCAGCTTCGTCCTCAACATGGGGCTGCGCAACGACAGCTTCGACAACCAGGACGCCGAGGGCCGCAGCTACATCAAGATGAGCCGCCAGATCGCGCCGCGCCTGGGCTTCTCCTGGGACATGAAGGGCGACGGCACCACCAAGCTGTTCGGCAACCTGGGGCGCTACTTCCTGCCGGTGGCCAACGTCATCAACATCAAGCAGGCCGGCGGCCTGCTCGACGAGCGCACCTACTACGCGTTCGGCGGCTGGAACGTCCTGGAGTTGAACGGCGTGCAGTACGCCGTGCCCAAACTCGGCCCGCAGCTCGGCAACGTGGACACCTCGCAGGGCGACGGCACGGTCGGCGACCTGCGCTCGGAGGTGGACAAGGACATGGACCCGGTCTACCAGGACGAGGCGATCCTGGGCTTCCAGCAGATGATCAACAGCCAGTGGTCGTGGGGCGTCAGCGGCACCTACCGGCGCCTGCACAACGCCATCGACGACATGGAGATCAGCGCCACCGCGCAGTGCGGCGGCGACGGCTACATCGGCTGGGTGATGGCCAACCCCGGCAAGAAGGTCACCGTCTGGGGCGACACCAACTGCGACGGCACGCCCGACGGCTACCTCACCGTGGACACGTCCAAGGAAGGCTGGGCGATGTACGACGCCAGCGGCAACTACCTGGGCCAGCGCGGCTGGGTCAAGCCCAAGCGCACCTACGGCGCGCTGGAGTTCCAGCTGGACCGCGCCTGGGACGAGAAGTGGGCGCTCAACGCTTCCTACGTGATGTCCTGGAACCGCGGCAACGCCGAAGGGCCGGTCAACTCCGACACCAACTTCGACGACACCGGCCGCACCGAAAACTTCGACAACCCGTGGGTGAACTTCGGCGGCGACGGCTTCCTGCCCAACGACCGCCGCCACCAGTTCAAGCTGCGCGGCACCTACGCGCTCACCCCGCACTGGCAGCTCGGCGCCAACGCGGACGTCCACTCGGGCGGCCCGATCACCGGCTTCGGCGTGGGCAACCCGTTCGACGACACCAACTACCACAGCTACTACATCTGCGTGCAGAACTGCGATTCGCCGATCTCGGAGAACCGCGTCTACGTGCATTCATCGCGCGGCAAGTACGGGCGCATGCCCTGGACCTACACGCTGGACGCCAGCCTGAGCTACATCCTGCCGTTCGAAGGCGGCGGCAACCTGCGCGTGAAGCTGGCGGTCTACAACCTGCTCAACCAGCAGCGCACGGTACGCATGGACCAGGACCTGCAGACCGACATCTCCAACTCCACCAACAGCACGTTCATGCAGCCGATCGGCTTCCAGGCGCCGCGCTTCACGCAGCTGACCGTGAGCGTGAACTTCTAAACGCCTCCCCGGCCTGGCGGCCCGCGCGGATGGCGGGCCGCCTTTTTTTGGTACACCCTTCGAGCCTTGCGGCTGATCCGTTCATCGATCCCGCGATGGCCGGAATCCAGTGCTCTGAATCGCAGGCGACCGATTCCCGCTTTCGCCCGAGGACGTCGCTGCAGGTTCCCGTCCCGCTGACGCCTTCGTGCCCTTCGATCCGATGACCACACCCCTCAAGCACGGCCCGCCGACCGCCATCGAACCGCAACCGAGCTTCGACGGCGTCGACCTGCAGGCGCTCGCCGCGCGGCTGGGCACGCCGTTGTACGCCTATTCGGCCAGCGCGATCCGCCAGCGCATCGGCGAATTGCAGGCGGCCCTGGCGGGACTCGACGCCACCCTCTGCTACGCGGTCAAGGCCAACAGCAACCGGGCGATCCTGGCCCTGATGGCTGCGGCCGGGCTCGGCGCGGACATCGTTTCCGCGGGCGAGCTTCAACGCGCGCTGGCCGCAGGCATCCCACCCGACCGCATCGTGTTCTCCGGCGTGGGCAAGACCGATGAGGAGATCGGCGCCGCGCTGGCGGCCGGCATCGCCCGCTTCAACGTCGAGTCGCTGGACGAGCTGCACGCGATCGAACGCGTGGCGCAGGCACGGCAGGCCATGGCGCGCGCCGCGGTGCGCATCAACCCGGACGTGGACGCCCTCACCCACGCCAAGATTTCCACCGGCCGCGCCGAGAACAAGTTCGGCGTGAGCATCGCCGAGGCGCGCCGCTGGTTCGCCGAACGGCGGCAACTGCAGCACGTGCAGCTCGATGGCCTGCATGTGCACATCGGCTCGCAGATCCTCGACCTCACCCCGTTCCGGCTGGCGCTGCATCGCGTGGCCGCATTCTGGCGCGAGCTGGAGCAGGCCGGCCATCCGGTCGCCAGCATCGACGTCGGCGGCGGCCTGGGCGTGCGCTATCGCGCCGGGCACGATACGCCCGTGGCCGCGGCCGACTACGCACAGGTGATCCGCGAGGCGCTGGCCGGCTTCGGTGGCCGCCTGCTGCTCGAACCGGGGCGCTACCTGGTCGCCGAGGCCGGCGTGCTGCTGACCCGCGTGCTGCGCATCAAGGAGGGCACCGAACGGCGCTTCCTGGTGCTCGATGCGGCGATGAACGACCTGCAGCGGCCCAGCCTGTACGACGCCTGGCACGACATCGTGCCCGTCGCGTCCACCGAGGGGCCGGCCGCCACCTATGACATCGTCGGCCCGGTCTGCGAGACCGGCGACACCTTCGCCCGCGCCCGCGTGCTGCCCGAATGTCGGCCCGGCGACCTGCTCGCGATCCAGGGCACGGGCGCCTACGGCGCCTCGATGGCCTCCACCTACAACTCGCGCCCGCTCGCCGCCGAGGTGCTGCTCGACCATGGCCGCTACGCGGTCATCCGCCGCCGGCAAACGTTGGAAGAGATGGTCGCCGGCGAGCAGTCGGCGCAGGATTGGGCCACGCCATGAGGATAACGTCGACCATGCCTACGCTCGCCCGCCTTGCGCTGTTCGCGCTGCCGCTCGCCCTCACCCTGCCCGCGCAGGCGCAGCGGGCGCCGGCCGACCCGCCGATCACCATCGACACCCACGTCGATATTCCCTTCACCTACATGCGCGAGCCCCGCTTCGACGTCGGCAAGGACACGCCGCTGCTGGTGGACCTGGGCAAGATGCAGCGCGGCGGCCTGAACGCCGCGTTCTTCGTGATCTGGGTGCCGCAGCACAAGCTCGACGCCGCCGGCTACGCCAAGGCGGTCGACCAGGCAGAGGAAAAGTACGAGGCGATCGGACGGATGCTGATGATGTACCCGGACCGCATCCGCCTGGCCACCTCGCCGGGACAGGCGCTTACCAACCGCAAGGCCGGCCTGCTGTCGGCCATGATCGGCATCGAGAACGCCTATTCGCTGGGCCACGACCTCAACCGGCTGGATGCCGCCTATGCCCGCGGCGCGCGCTACGTAGGGCTGGTGCACGTGGGCGACAACGACCTGTGCACCAGTTCGCTGCCGGATACCGAACACGGCGAGCCGGCCATGAACAGCAAGGGCGACCACGGCATGACGCAGTTCGGTCGCCAGGTGGTCGCACGCGCCAATCAGCTGGGCATCATGGTCGACATCTCGCACGCCTCCGACGCCTGCGTGCGCGATGCGCTGGCGGTGTCGAAGGCGCCGCTGCTCGCTTCGCACTCCGGCGCGCGTGCCGTGCTCGACCACCCGCGCAACCTGCCCGACGACCTGCTGCGGGCCATCGCCGCCAAGGGCGGCGTGATCCAGGCGGTGGCCTACAAGGAATTCCTGAAGAAGGACCCGGGCCGCGAAGCCGCCGAAAAGAAACTGCAGGCGGCGGTCGCCAAGGCTGCCGGCGACAAGGAATACGACAGCGACAAGCACGACTACCTGCCGGCGATGGCCGCCGGCATGGCGAAGATCCAGCAGCAGTTCCCGCTGCCCACGCTGGACGACTACGTGAAGCAGATCCGCCACATGGTGGACGTCGCCGGCATCGACCACGTCGGCATCGCCTCGGATTTCGACGGCGGCGGCGGTATCACCGGCTGGAAGGACGCCACCGAGACACGCAACCTCACCGCTGCCTTGCGCCGCGCCGGTTTCAGCGACGCGGATGTCGCCAAGATCTGGGGCGGCAACCTGCTGCGGGTGTGGCGCGAGGTGGAGCGCGATGCGGGGCGTTGAGCAGGTGAAAGCGAAAGGCCTCCCCCTCTCCCCCGAGCAGGCCCAGGGGAGAGGGAATGCATCGTCGCAGATTGAACTGCTCCCTCTCCCCCGGCCCCGCCGGGGGAGAGGGCCGGGGAGAAGGGGAGGCCTTTGCCTCGCCCTTTCGCTCGCTCTCCTCCCGGCCCTCAGCCACGCCCAATCCAACCCCGCCTACGACTCGCTGGTCGACGCCGTCGTCGCCCGCTACCGGCTGCCCGGCATCGCGGTCGGCGTGATCGAGAACGGCCAGGTGGCCTACACCGTCACCCGCGGCGAAACCGTGGCCGGCTCCGGCGCGAAGATCACTTCGCGCACGCTGTTCAAGATCGCCTCCAACAGCAAGGCGATGACCACCGCGCTGCTCGGCCGCCTGGTCGACGAGGGCAAGCTCGGCTGGGACGACCCGGTCGCCAAGTACCTGCCCGGCTTTCGCATGTCCGACCCGTGGGTCACGCGGAACATGCGCGTGGCCGACCTGCTCACCCACTCCAGCGGCCTGCCCGAGGGCGGCGGCGACCTGATGCTGTGGCCCGAGCCGAACGGCTTCACGCGCCAGGACATCATCCACGGCCTGGCGTTCATCAAGCCCGGCTACGGCTTCCGCTCGCAGTACCAGTACGACAACCTGCTCTACGTGGTCGCCGGCGAAGTGGCCGCGGCGGCGGGCGGCGCCTCGTACGAAGCGCTGATGCACCGCGAGGTGTTCGAACCATTGGGGCTCTCGCGCTGCCAGGTCGGCAGCTGGAGCCGCGACGCCGTGGGCGACCTGGCGCAGCCGCACTACCAGAAGGACGGCCGCAACCTGCCGATGCGCGAGGACGGCCCGACCATCCCCGCGATCACTTCGGATGCCGCCGGCGGCATCCGCTGCGACCTCACCGACATGCTCGCCTGGGCGCAGAACTGGTTGGCGCCCACGCCCGCGCAGCTGCAATGGCTGTCGGCTGCACAGCGCCGCGTCCTGCAATCGCCGCACATGCTGATCCCGGTTTCCGAGCAGCGCCGCGCCTGGGACCACACGCACGTGATGGCCTACGGCTACGGCTGGCGCATGGCCGACGTGGACGGGCAGTGGGTGGTCTGGCACACCGGCACGCTGGGCGGCATGTATTCGATGCTGGCGCTGCTGCCGGACCGCAAGAGCGGCTTCGTGTTCATGATCAACGGCGAAGCGGAAGATGCGCGCACCGTGCTGGGCGAGGTGCTGACCAAGCACTTCACCGATCCGGCCGATGCCCGTGGCGTCAAGTGGTACGCCGATGCGCTCGAGCGCGAAGCCGCGCAACGGCCGCCTGCGGCGCGTCCGCCCGATGCCACGGCCGCCGCCACGGTCGAACCGGCGACCTTCGCCTGGAATGGCCGCTACCGCGATCCGTGGTTCGGCGAGATCCTGCTCTGTCCCCACGGCGACAGGGTGCAGTGGACCTCGCGCAAGTCGCCGCGCATGCACGGCACGGTCAAGCGGCTGGGCGCACGCTACCTGGTGCGGTGGGACGATGACGCCGTCGACCTCGACGCCTGGCTCGACCCGCACCCCGGCTCGCCGCCCACGCTCACCATGGCCAAGCTCGACCCCAAGGGCGACTTCAGCTCGGACTACGAAGACCTGCACTTCGAACGCATCGGAGATTGCCCATGAGCCCGGACAAAGTCCTTCCCACGTCTGCGGGAAAACGCGGGAGGCGGATCGCGAGGTCGGTCCTCGCCGGCGTATGGCTGCTGGCCGCGGGCACGCTGGCGCAGGCCGACCCCCAAGTCACGCTTTCCCCCGCCCGCACCGCCGCCGAAGCCGACCTGGTCGACATCCGCACGCTCGTCCCCGACATCGCCGAGGACATCAGGTACGCCGGCAGCGACAACTTCGTCGGCGCACCGGTGGATGGCTACCTCGCGCCCAAGTGCCTGCTCAAGCGGCCGGTCGCGCAAGCGCTGGCGCGCGTCGAGCACGAGCTGCGCGCGCAACATCGGCGCCTGAAGCTGTGGGACTGCTACCGCCCCGCCCGCGCGGTGGCGAATTTCGTGCGCTGGGGACACGACCTGTCCGACCAGCGCACCAAGGCCGCGCACTACCCGAACCTGGACAAGCGTGTGCTGCTGGGCGACTACATCGCGCCGGTCTCCGGCCACAGCCGCGGCGGCACTGCCGATCTCACGATGGAGCAGTGCGACACCCGGGGCACCCACTGCAAGGAGCTCGACATGGGCACGCCCTTCGACTTCTTCGACGTGCGCGCGCATACCGACTCGCCGGACGTCACCCCCGCGCAGCACGCCAACCGCCTGGCACTGCGCGCCGCGATGGACCGCGAGGGATTCAAGAACTACACGCTGGAGTGGTGGCACTACACCTGGGCCAAGGAGCCCACGCCGAACACGATCTACGACGTGCCGGTGAAATGAATCCCTCTCCCTTTGGGAGAGGGTGCCCGAAGGGCGGGTGAGCATCCGGGCGGAGCGTGTACCACGCGCTGGCCGAACCCTCTCCCCAGCCCCTCTCCCGGCGGGAGAGGGCTCAAGCTCAACGCACCGAGGTAAACCATGCGCCTTGCCCTTTTGCTCGCTTCGCTCATCGCCGCCGGCTCCGCTCACGCCACCGACGCCACGCAAAACGCCGACCGCCTGATGCAGAAGTACCAGGGTGAAGTCCCCGGCGCCGCCCTGCTCGTGCTCAAGGACGGCAAGCCGCTGCTGCGCAAGGGCTACGGCCTGGCCAACCTCGAGGAACATGCCGCCGTCACGCCGGCGACTGACTTCCGCCTCGCCTCGGTGAGCAAGCAGTTCACCGCCGCGGCGATCCTGCTGCTGGCAGAGGACGGCAAGCTCGGCCTCGACGACTCGATCCGCCACTGGCTGCCCAGCCTACCCCCCTCGACGGACAAGGTGACGCTGCGCCAGCTGCTCTCCCACACCGGCGGCCTGATCGACTACGAGGACCTGATTCCGCCCGGCCAGACCGCCCAGCTCGACGACCAGGACGTGCTGCGCATGCTCTCGGCCACGCCGCGCAGCTACTTCGCGCCGGGCACCGCCTACCGCTACAGCAACTCCGGCTACGTGCTGCTCGGGCTGGTGGTGGAGAAGGCCTCGGGCGCGACCCTGCAGGACTTCCTCGAGCGGCGCATCTTCAAGCCGCTGCACATGGACCACACCCTGCTCTACGTGCACGACGACCCCACGCCTGACGGGAGCAGCGTACCCAACCGCGCCTACGGCTACAGCAAAACCGGCGGCCGCTGGCTGCGCACCGACCAGGACCTGACCTCCGCCACGCGCGGCGACGGCGGCATCTATTCCAGCATCGACGACCTCGCCAAGTGGGACGCGGCCCTGTACGACGACCGCCTGCTCAGCGACGCCTCGCGCAAGGCCGCCTTCAGCCCGCACGCGAAGGTCACCGGCGAGCCCTACGAAGCCAGCTACGGCTACGGCTGGCGCATTACCGGCGACACGCTGTGGCATTCGGGCGAGAGCATCGGCTTCCGCAACGTGATCGTGCGCTGGCCCAAGCAGCACCTGACCGTGATCCTGCTCAGCAACCGCAACGAGCCCGAGCCGTACCGGACCGTGCTGAAGATCGCCGAGCCGTTCCTGCACCCGGCACCGCAAAGCTAAAGCAGCGAGAGCTGGCGCGGCGCATCGTTCGCCGGTTCGCCGGCG
>NZ_JABFWW010000149.1 GCF_013362045.1 Frateuria sp.
GGCCTTGCCGGGCAGCGGCGGCGCGGCCCTGCAGATGCTGGTCGGCGGCGTGGAGATGAGCGCGGCGATCGGCGCGATGTACCTGCTGCTGCCGCCGGCGATCGCACCCGCACCGGCGGATTTCGTGCCGGTCTACCTGGCCGCGCTGCTGGCCGGCATCGTCAGCCATGCGCCCGGCGGGCTGGGCGTGTTCGAGGCGATCCTGCTGGGCGCCTTTCCGGCCGAGGCGCGCGCCGACGTGCTGGCCGGCCTGCTGTGCTACCGGCTGGTCTACAACCTGCTGCCGTTCGGTGTCGCGGCGCTGGCGCTGGGCCTGTTCGAGGCGCGCCGCCGGCGCACGGTGGCGGACGGACGAAGCGCGCAGCGGTAGCTTCGGCACATGCCGGCGTGCGCCGGCAACCGTATGCTCGCGCCTCCTTGCGGCGGAGTCTTCCCATGCCCGATGCCACCCACCTGACCGCCTTCGCACTGGTGGCGCTGGGCCTGGTGCTGACGCCGGGGCCGAACATGATCTACCTGGTCTCGCGCTCGGTCTGCCAGGGCCGCGCGGCCGGCCTGATCTCGCTTGCCGGCATCGGCCTGGGCTTCATCCTCTACATGCTGTGCGCAGCCTTCGGCATCACCGCGCTGGCGCTGACCGTGCCCTACGCCTACGACGCCCTGCGCATCGCCGGCGCGCTGTATCTGCTGTACCTGGCCTGGCAGGCGCTGAAGCCGGGCGGGCGTTCGCCGTTCCAGCTGCGCGAGCTGGCGCCGGACAGCCCACGCCGGCTGTTCGCGATGGGCCTGCTCACCAACCTGCTCAACCCGAAGGCGGCGATGCTCTACCTGTCGCTGCTGCCGCAATTCGTCGCGCCGGGCCACGGCAGCGTGCTCTGGCAGTCGGTGGCGCTGGGCTTCACGCAGATCGCGATCAGCCTGAGCATGAACGCGATGATCGTGCTCGGCGCCGGCTCGATCGCCGCCTTTCTCGGCGGCCGTCCGCTGTGGCAGGCGATGCAGCGCTGGCTGATGGGTACGGTGCTGGCCTCGCTGGCGGTGCGGATGCTGGCGCAGGGGCGGCGCTAGCTCAGAGCCCGAACGGCCAGGTCTCGGCGATGCCGGTGCGCGGCTCCTCGCCCAGCGGCTCGACCGCGCGGGTCTGGTCGAACCAGATGTAGCCGTCGAACTGGCGCGGCAGCGAGCATTCCACGTAGTGGCTCCAGCGTTCGGTGTCGGGGCGGTAGATCACCCCGATGAAACGCTCCAGCCGGCCGCTGGCGAGGCGCCCGCACAGCTGGCGGTGCACGCCCTCGCGCAGGTCGAGCAGGCCGCGCGGCTGGCCGGCGTCGTGGAACAGGCGCTCGTAGCTGTCCCTGCGCGAGGGCCGCACCTCCATCACCTTCATCGGCTCGTCCCAGTCGTCGGCCGCGGCGACCGTGCCGGTGTGCGTGCCGAAGCCGAGCAGCGCGGCATCGGCGCCGAAGCGCTGGCGGCACAGCTGACCCAGGTTCAGCTCCTCGCGCACCCGGCCCATCTCGGTCTGCCGCGCATCGCCGATGTGCGAGTTGTGCGCCCACACCACGGCCCGGGATCGCGATCCGCCCGCGGCGAGCAGGTTCTCCAGCGTCTCGAACATGTGGCTGTCGCGCAGGTTCCACGACTCGGCCGAGCCGTAGTACATCGCCCGGTAGTAGGCCTCGGCGTTGCTGACCAGGCGCGCGTTCTGCGCCGCGTCGAGGAAATGCTCGCCATCGGCCTGGGCGTATTCCATGCGGCGGGACAGCAGTTCGCGCAGCATCTGCACCACCGCCTTTTCGCACAGCGCGTAGCCGGCGGAGAGCGCCATGCGGCCGTATTGCGCCGGCTCCTTGCTCCAGGGCATCAGGCAGCCGTAGCGGTGCCGGGCGATCTGCGCCGCTTCGGGGTCGACCTTGTCCAGGTACTCGATCACCGCGCGGATGGAACTGTCCAGGCTGTACAGGTCCAGCCCGTAGAAGCCCGCCTGCGCCTGCATCGGCTTGCCCTTGTTGTAGCCGCGCAGCCAGTCGATGAAGCGGGCGACGTCGCGGTTGCGCCACATCCAGGTGGGGAAGCGCTGGAAGATCGGCTCCTGCCGCGTGGCCGCTCGACCGCGCACGTAGCGGTCGAGCGCGGCCGCGTCGGGCCAGTCGGCCTCCACCGCCACGATGTTGAAGCCATGCGCCTCGATCAGCCGGCGGGTGATCGCCCCGCGTGCGCGGTAGAACTCGCTGGTGCCGTGGCTGGCCTCGCCCAGCAGCACCACGCGCGCGTCGCCGTAGCGGTCGAACAGCCGTCCGAACGCCGGGTCGTCGATGTCCGGTAGCGGCTCGATCGCATCGTGGATCATGCCGGGCAGACCGCCGCCGTCGACCGGTGCGCGCGCGGCGACCGGCTCCGCCCTTGGCTGCGGCGGGGCGTCCTGTTCGCTCCAGCCGTAGCTGCCGACCAGCGGCACGAAGCGCACCTCGTCCAGGTCCTGCTGCTCGAAGCGGTCCTGCGCCACGCGGGTGACCTTGACCAGCCGCTGCCGGTGCAGGGTCTCGCCCACCGGCATCACCAGCCGCCCGCCGATGGCCAGCTGCCGGCGCAACACGTCGGGCACGGCAGGGCCACCGGCGGCGGCGAGGATGGCGTCGAACGGCCCCGCCTCCGGCCAGCCGCCGCTGCCGTCGCCCACGCGCAGCTGGATGTTGCGGTAGCCCAGCGCGTCGAAGCGCTGGCGTGCGAGCTCGGCCAGTTCGGCGTGGCGCTCGATCGCGTACACGCTCGCGGCGATGGCCGCCATTACGGCAGCCGCGTAGCCCGAACCGGCGCCGATCTCCAGCACGTTGTCGCCTTCGCCCACTTCGGCCGCCTCGAGCATGCGTGCGACGATGAACGGCTGCGAGATGGTCTGCCCGGCCTCGATCGGCAGCGGCGAATCCTCGTAGGCGAACTCGTGCAGGTTGCCCGCCACGAAGGCCTCGCGCGGGATCGTTCCCATCGCCTCCAGCACGCGCGCGTCGGTGATGCCGCGCCCGGCAAGCTGGCGATCGACCATGCGCTGGCGCTGCTGGGCAAAGTCGGTCATGGCGGATCCTCCAGGAAAGCCACGCAACGCTAGTCCGGCCGCTATCAACCGCGTGTCAAACCGCCCAGACGCCTGTTCCGCAGGCGGTTACCGCGGGCCGGCGGCGCTCGCCTAGAATCCTCGCCAGGCATCCCCGGCTCCCCACCTTGTCCCCTACCCCGCGCAAGATCCTGCACATCGACATGGACGCGTTCTACGCGTCGGTCGAGCAGCGCGACGACCCTTCGTTGCGCGGCAGGCCGGTGGTGGTGGCCTGGCGCGGGACGCGCTCGGTGGTGTGCGCGGCCAGCTACGAGGCGCGCGTGTTCGGCGTGCGCTCGGCGATGCCGGCGGTGCGCGCCGAACGGTTGTGCCCGCAGGCGGTGTTCGTGCCGCCGGATTTCGCGCGCTACAAGGCGGTGTCGCGGCAGGTGCGGGCGATCTTCGCGCGGCACACGGACCTGATCGAGCCGCTGTCGCTGGACGAGGCCTACCTCGACGTGACGCAGAGCCGCAGCGCCCTGGCCTCGGCCACCGCCGTCGCCGAAGCGATCCGCGCATCGATCCGCGAGGAGACGCAGCTGACCGCCTCGGCCGGCGTGGCGCCCAACAAGTTCCTGGCCAAGATCGCCTCGGACTGGCGCAAGCCCGACGGCCTGTTCGTGATCCGCCCGCACCAGGTCGAGGCTTTCCTCGCGCCGCTCAAGGTCGGCCGCCTGCCCGGCGTGGGCAAGGTGATGGAAGGCAGGCTCGCCGCGATGGGCGTGGCCACCGCGGCCGACCTGCGCGGGCTCGGCCAGGCCGAACTGGAGCGGCGCTTCGGCCGCTGGGGCCGGCGCCTGCACGAGCTGTCCTGGGGCATCGACGAGCATGCGGTGCAGCCGGATCGCCCGACGCTGCAGGTCTCGGCCGAGGACACCTTCGAGCACGACCTCACGCTGGAAGAACTAGAGCCGCACATCCGCCGCCTGGCCGAGAAGACCTGGGCCGGCCACCAGCGCGAGGAAGGGCGGCTGGCGCGCACAGTCGTGCTCAAGCTCAAGACCGCCGACTTCCACACGCTCACCCGCAGCTTCTCCCCGCCCACCCTGCCCGCCTCGGCGCGCGAGCTGGCCGAGCTCGCCTGTGCGCTGCGCGCACGCGTCGACCGCCCGGCCGGCACGCGCTACCGGCTGGTCGGGGTCGGCCTGGCCGGCTTCGTCGACCGCGACCACTTTGCCGCGCAGCGTGATCTGTTCGAAACTGCCGCGCCGCGCGATTGACCGGCCACAAGGATCCGCCATGCATCTGGAACTGCCCAACGTTCGCCTGCAGTCACTGAAGGATCTTCTCAAGCACTACCTGATGATCGTGCTGAGCATCCTCACCGCGCTGGGGCTGGAAGCCTGGATCGAGCACGCGCATCACGTCCATGCCGCCGCCCTGGCGCGTACGCAGATCGATGCCGAAATCCGCAGCAACCTCGCCGAAGTCCGGTCCTCGCTCGAACAGGATGCCCGGCGGGCCAAGGCGCTGACGCAGATCCGCGATGCGCTGGTGCAGGACTTCAGGGAGCACATGCCGGATGACGCGGTGGCGCGGCACGTGCAGTCGCTGGTCAAGGTCGAGGGTTTCAACCTCGGCCTGCGCTGGCCCGCGCTGCGCCAGGAGGCCTGGGACGTGGCGGTGGCCAACCAGTCGGCCAGCTGGATCGACGACGCACGCATGCGCCGGTATTCCGCGGCTTACGCCGGGCAACGCGACATGGTCACGACCATCAGCGCGAACTTGGCGCTGATCATGAACGGGCCGCGCATGGTCGACGCGATGACCGACCTGCGTACGGGCCAGGTGCAACCACGCGAGTTCCTGCGCGTGATCGGGCAGATGACGCTGATGCTGGACCAGGCCCAGAGCAGCCTGCACACGCTGGAGCAGCATCTGCAGGTTGCCCTCGGCGACTCGCCGAGAGCCTGACGCCCGGAATTGCCCGCTGGCGCCCCGGCAGGGGCGCGACCGGCTATTTCTTCTTCGGGATGTACAGGTCGGTGATGGTGCCTTCGTAGACCTCGGCGGCCATCGCCACCGACTCGCTCAGGGTCGGGTGCGGGTGGATGGTCAGCGAGATGTCGGCCGCCTCGGCGCCCATCTCGATGGCCAGCGCCAGTTCGGAGATCAGGTCGCCCGCGTGCGGGCCGACGATGCCGGCGCCGACCACGCGATGGGTCTCCTCGTCGAACAGCAGCTTGGTGAAGCCTTCGGTGCGGTCGATGCCGATGGCGCGGCCGGAAGCGGCCCAGGGGAACTTGCCGACGCCGATCTTCAGGCCCTTCTCCTTCGCCTCGCGCTCGGTCACGCCGACCCAGGCGATCTCCGGATCGGTGTAGGCCACCGACGGGATCACGCGCGCGTCGACGTGGCTCTTCATGCCGGCCACCACCTCGGCCGCCACGCGTGCCTCGTGGGTGGCCTTGTGCGCCAGCATCGGCTGGCCGACCAGGTCGCCGATGGCGAAGATGTGCGGCACGTTGGTGCGCATCTGCGTGTCGACGTTGATGAAACCGCGCTCGGTCACGGCGACACCGGCCTTGTCGGCGCCGATCTTGTTGCCGTTGGGCGAGCGACCCACCGCGACCAGCACGCGATCGAACACGGTGGTCTCGGGGATGCTCTCGCCCTCGTAGCGGACCTCGATGCCCTTCTTGGTGGCCTTGGCCTCGACCACCTTCGTTCTAAGGTGCACGCCCTTGAGCTTGCTTCCCAGGCGCTTGGCCAGCGGCTTGACCAGGTCGGCGTCCGCGCCGGGAATGATCTGGTCCATGAACTCGACCACGGTCACTTCGCTGCCCAGGCCCGCGTACACCGTGGCCATTTCCAGGCCGATGATGCCGCCGCCGACGACCAGCAGCTTTTTCGGGATGTCCTTGAGCTCCAGCGCGCCGGTGGAATCCACCACGCGCTCGTCGTCCCAGGGGAAGGCGGCCAAGCGCACGGCCTGCGAACCGGCGGCGATGATCGCGTGCTCGAAGCGGACCAGCTTGGTGCCTTCGGCCGTCTTTACTTCCAGCTCGTGCGGCGAGACGAACGTACCGACGCCCTGCACGGTGCGCACCTTGCGCTGCTTGGCCATGCCGGCCAGGCCGCCGGTGAGCTTGCCGACCACCTGTTCCTTGAACTTGCGCAGCTTGTCCAGCTCGATCGTGGGCTTGCCGAAGCTGACGCCGTGCGCGGCCATGGCCTCGGCCTCGTCGATCACGGCGGCGGCGTGAAGCAGCGCCTTGGACGGAATGCAGCCGACGTTGAGGCAGACGCCGCCCAGGCTCGCGTAGCGCTCGACCAGCACGGTGTCGACGCCGAGGTCGGCGGCGCGGAAGGCGGCGGTGTAGCC
>NZ_JABFWW010000203.1 GCF_013362045.1 Frateuria sp.
GGCGCTGTCGACCTCGACCGCCGGCCTGGACGAGGCGCAGATCACCGAGCGGCTGCACCGCGACGGGCCGAACGAGGTGGCGCACGAGAAGCCGCCGCACTGGTCGCGCCAGCTGCTGCGCGCCTTCAAGAACCCGTTCATCGTGGTGCTGCTGGTGCTGGCCGGCGTGCAGCTGGGCACCGACCGCAGCGACCTGGCCGGGCCGCTGATCATCGGCGTGATGGTGTCGATCAGCGTGCTGCTGAGCTTCGTCCAGGAATTCCGTTCAACACGGGCGGCCGAAAAGCTCAAGGCGATGGTGCGCAACACCGCTACCGTCACGCGGCGTGCCAGCGACGGCCACAGCGAGCGGATCGAGGCGCCGGTGGCCGAGCTGGTCGCCGGCGATGTCGTGCACCTGGGCGCGGGCGACATGGTGCCGGCGGACCTGCGCCTGCTCAGCGCCAAGGACCTGTTCATCAGCCAGGCCATCCTCACCGGCGAATCGCTGCCGGTGGAGAAGGCCGCGCCGAGCGCGCATGGCCTGGTCGCGGCCGAATCCAACAACCCGCTGGACCTGCCCAGCGTCTGCTACATGGGCACCAACGTGATCAGTGGCACCGCCACCGCCGTGGTGGTGGCCACCGGCGCGCGCAGCTACCTGGGCTCGATCGCGCACACGCTCTCGGGCGAGCGCGTGCAGACCAGCTTCGACCGCGGCGTGCGCTCGGTCAGCTGGCTGCTGATCCGCTTCATGGCGGTGATGGTGCCGGTGGTGTTCCTGATCAACGGCCTGGACAAGCACGACTGGCTGCAGGCGTTCCTGTTCGCGCTGTCGGTGGCGGTGGGCCTCACCCCGGAGATGCTGCCGCTGATCGTCACCGCGAACCTCGGCAAGGGCGCGCTGGCGATGTCCAAGCGCAAGGTGGTGGTCAAGCGCCTGAACGCGATCCAGAACTTCGGCGCGATGGACGTGCTTTGCACCGACAAGACCGGCACGCTCACGCTGGACAAGATCGTGCTGGAGCGCCACCTGGACCTGGACGGCGAGGCCTCCGGCGAGGCACTGGAGTACGGCTACCTCAACAGCCGCTTCCAGACCGGCCTGAAGAACCTGATGGACAAGGCGGTGCTGGCCCACCGCGACCTGGAGCCGATGGCCGCGCGCTTCCGGCTGGTCGACGAGATCCCGTTCGATTTCCAGCGCCGGCGCATGTCGGTGGTGCTGGCCGGCGGCGATGGCCAGCACCTGCTGGTGTGCAAGGGCGCGGTGGAGGAGATGCTCTCCATCTGCACCGCGGCCCGCCATGAAGGCATCGACCTGCCGCTGGACGATGCGCGCCGAGCGGAGATCCGTGCGATGACCCGCCGCCTCAACGAGGACGGCCTGCGCGTGCTGGTGGTGGCGGTCAAGCGGCAGAACCCGAGCGGGCGCACCTACGGCCTGGCGGACGAGGCGGGGCTGACCGCGATCGGCTGCCTGGCCTTCCTCGACCCGCCCAAGGACTCGGCTGCCACCGCGATCGGCGCGCTGCGCCAGCATGGGGTGGCGGTCAAGGTGGTCACCGGCGACAACGAGGCGGTCACGCGCAAGATCTGCCGCGAGGTCGGGCTGGACGTCAGTTACTCGGTGCAGGGCCGCGACATCGACGCGCTGGACGAGCCCGCGCTCGACGCCCTGGTGGCGCGCACCACCGTGTTCGCCAAGATGTCGCCGCTGCAGAAGGCTCGCGTGGTCGAGGCGCTGCAGCGCCAGGGCCACACGGTGGGTTTCCTCGGCGACGGCATCAACGATGCGCCGGCGCTGCGCGCGGCGGACGTCGGCATCTCGGTGGACAGCGCCACCGACATCGCCAAGGAATCGGCAGACATCATCCTCCTTGAAAAGAACCTGATGGTGCTGGAGGAGGGCGTCATCGAGGGACGCGTCACCTTCGGCAACATCATCAAGTACATCAAGATGACCGCCAGCTCCAACTTCGGCAACGTCTTCAGCGTGCTGGTGGCGAGCGCGTTCCTGCCATTCCTGCCGTTGCTGCCGCTGCAGGTGCTGGTGCTCAACCTGCTCTACGACCTCTCGCAGCTGGCGATCCCGTTCGACCGCATGGACGAGGAGTACCTGGTCAAGCCGCGCAAGTGGGACGCCAGCGACATCGGCCGCTTCATGATCTGGATCGGCCCGGTCAGCTCGATCTTCGACGTCAGCACCTTCCTGCTGCTGTGGTACGTGTTCGGAGCGGACTCGGCCGCGCACCAGTCGCTGTTCCAGACCGGCTGGTTCATCGAGAGCCTGCTGACGCAGACGCTGGTGGTGCACATGATCCGCACGCGGCGCATCCCGTTCGTGCAGAGCGTGGCCTCGGCGCCGGTGCTTGCGCTGACCTGCGCGATCATCGCGGTCGGCCTGGTGGTCCCCTTCACCGGCCTGGGGGCGAAGATCGGCATGATGCCGGTGCCGACGGCCTACTTCGGCTGGGTGGCGCTCACGGTACTCACCTATTGCGTGCTGACCCAGCTGGTCAAGCTGATCTACATCCGCCGCTACGGGCGCTGGCTCTAGGGACCCTGGGCGCCCTGCGGGCGGCTAGGTCCCTCGCCCTACCGGCTGCCTCCACATCGACATCCCGCGCCCTGCGGATGGAACGCGAAAGTGAAGCTGAAACCAATCCACGGCGCCTGTCTCCCATTGCTCCTGGCCGCACGTACCCTGCATGCGGGCGCGAGCCTCTACGTCGACGATGCCGCCACCACGCCGGAAGGCCGCTGCCAGGTGGAGAGCTGGGTGCGCACCTACGCGCCGGGCCGGGAATGGAGCACGCTCCCCGCTTGCACGCGTGGGGGCAACGAGTACAGCCTGGGCGTGAGCCGCTTCGACCGCCCGCGCGACGTGCTGTTCACGCCGGGCGTCAAGCGCACGCTGCGCGACCCGGACGGACAGGCATGGGGCGCGGCGGTCTTCGTTGGTGCGTTATGGGATGCGACGCATGGTCGCCTGGACGGCTGGAACGCCAACCTGCCCGTCACCCTGACGCTGATGCCGGGGAAGACGCTTCTGCACGTCAACCTGGGCTGGAGCAAGCTGCATGGCGTACGCGGTACGCCGACTGCCGGACTCGGGCTCGAACACCGCCTGGCCGGCCACTGGAGCCTGCTCGCCGAAGCCTATGCCGACGGCAACGGCGACCTGACCCGGCAACTGGGCGCACGCGCGGCCTTCGGCGAGAGCGTGAGCGTGGACCTCTTGCTCGGGCGTTCGACCGGCCATCGGCCCGGGCGCTGGTTCACGCTAGGCTTGAACGTCGCCTTGCCGGACTGACTGCAGCGGGATGGTGCTTGCCTCACCCGTGGCGGACGCGTGGCGCCGTGCGCACCATCCGTTGCAGCGGGTGGAGGATCATCAACGGCAGCAGCAAGACACTGCGCCCGTAAGCCTGCTGACCGGGATCCCGGTCCTCGGCCGACCGCGTACGATCACCTCCGGCCAGGCAGATCCGCCCAGCGGCCGGTTTCAGCGCAGCCTGCGCCGGCGCCGCCACCACAGCATCAGCAGGGCCAGCGCGAGCAGCCCGGCCAGGATCCAGGCGCCATGCTGCCCGCGGCCGATCCACATCGCCAGCCACTCGCGGTTGTTGGCGCCGGCATAGCCGAGGTAGACCCACACCGGCACGCTGATCAGTGCGGCCAGTCCGTCCAGCAGCAGGAAGCGCAGGAACGACACGCGATGGGTGGCGCCCGCGGAGAGGTACACCGCCGTGCGCATGCCCGGCAGAAAGCGCGCCAGGAACAACAGCCGGTTGCCGTAGCGGGCGAACTTCTCCTGCACCTTGGCGTAGCGCGCCGGCGTGAGCAGCCACGCCACCGGCGGCCAGCGCATGATGCGCGCGCCGTACCGGTGGCCGAGCAGGAACATCGCCGCATCGCCGGCCAGCACGCCGACCAGCGCCACCGCCGCCATCGCGTGCACGTTGGCGTAGCCCAGGCCCGCGATCACGCCGCCGGCGACCAGCGTGATGTCCTCGGGCAGGGGTATCCCGGCGCCGCACAACAGCAAGGCGGCGAACACCGCCACGTAGCCGCTCTCGGCGAACAGCACGATCAGCCGCTCAAGCAGCTGCATCGCCGGCCTTGCCTGGCGCGCGCGCCGATGGACGAAAGGACATGCGCGCGCAAACCGAGCCCACCGGTCAACCCTGCGCAGCGGAAGGTCGACGCGCCGCCAGCAATTCGCGCAGCTCGGCCTTCTCGGCACTGCTGAGCGTGCCTTCGCGATGCTTGGCGGCCAGCGCCTCACGGCGCAGCGCGATGGCCTGGTCTTCCATCCGCGCCAGCGCATCGAGAAACTCCGCGCGCTGGGTTTCCGGCTCGCCCACCACCATGGCGGCCATCAGCTTCTGTAGCGATGGGTACTCGGGACGCTCGGCGAAATGCTCCACCAGCATCGCCGGGTTGATGCCCGGCCGTGCGCGGCACAGGTCGAGCAGTTCGGCCAGCAATCCGACGCCCGGCTTGTCCAGGCGCAGGAAGCGGTAGGGCGGCGCGACCAGGTCGGCCAGGCCCGGCTGGGCCAGGAGCAGCGCGATGGCGCTGCGCACCAGCGAGCGCTGCACCGCCACCGGCCGCTGCACGGCCCGCCGCGCCGACGGCTCGGCCGGTACGTTGGCGCGCGCGCCGGTACGCTTCTCCAGCTCCTGCGCCATCAGGTCGCGGAAGGCGCCATCGGGCAGGCGGGCGACCAGCGGCCGCGCGCGCTCGGCCAGCCGTGCACGGCCGTCCAGGCTGGCGGTGTCGACGTCGTGCGCAAGCTCGCCGAAGAAATAGTCCGACAGCGGCGTGGCTTCCCGCAGCCTTTTCTCGAAGCCCTCCTTGCCTTCCTTGCGCACCAGCGTGTCCGGGTCCTCGCCCTCGGGCAGGAACAGGAAGTAGGCCTGGCGGCCGTCGCGCAGGCGCGGCAGCGCCGCTTCCAGCGCCTTCCACGCGGCGGCGCGGCCGGCACGGTCGCCGTCGAAGCAGAACACCACGTCGGGCGCGGCGCGGAACAGCACCTCGGTGTGCTCGGGCGTGGTGGCGGTGCCCAGCGTGGCCACCGCGATCGGCAGGCCGGCCTGGTGCAGCGCGATCACGTCCATGTAGCCCTCGACCACCACGATGCGCGCGAGGCTCGTGTTGGCCTGCTTGACCTGCCACAGCGCGAACAGCTCGCGGCCCTTGTGGAACAGCGGCGTCTCGGGCGAGTTGAGGTACTTCGGGCCTTCATTTTTGCGCGCGTCCTGCGCGCTAGGATCAAGAACCGGCGATCCCTCGCCGGACTTTTCAAGGATTCTTCCGCCAAACGCGATGACTCTTCCCCGGCGGTCGAGGATCGGGAACATCAGCCGCTCGCGGAAGCGGTCGTAGCGGTGGCCGCGCTCGCCGGTCGCCACCATGCCGGCCTCGGTGAGCAGCTGCATGCGCTTGTCGCTGCCGCCCAGCGCCTTGATCAGGCCGTCGTAGCCGGCCGGCGCCCAGCCCAGGCGGAAGCGCACGATGGTGTCGGCGTCCAGCCCGCGCTTCTTGCAGTAGGCCTGCGCCTCGGCGCTTCTGGGCAGTTCGTTTTCGTACCAGCGCGCGGCGCCGTCGAGCAGCGCGTACAAATCGCTCTTGTCCTCGCGCGGCGCGGCCTCGCGGCCGCCCTCGCGCGGAACGGTGAGGCCGACGGATTGGGCCAGCTCCTCGACCGCGTCGGGGAATTCCAGCCGCTCGTAGTCCATCAGGAACTTCACCGCCGTGCCGTGCGCGCCGCAGCCGAAGCAGTGGAAGAACTGCTTGGCCGGGCTCACGTAGAACGAGGGCGTGCGCTCGTTGTGGAACGGGCAGCACGCGGTCCACTCGCGCCCGGCCTTCTTCAGCGGCACGCGCCGCTCGATCACGTCGACGATGTCGACGCGGGCAAGCAGTTCGTCGATGAAGCTGTCGGGGATGCGGCCGCGCATAGGCCGCCTAGTCTAGGGCCTGGGCCCGTGTTGCGGGACGCCCTGCGGCGTTGCGTGAGGCGGGCTTGAGCCGACCATCGCCACGCCCCGCAAGGAGGCCTACAGGATGTGGAACACCCCGATCACCGCCAGCAGGGCGATGAGGAACAGGATCACGAAGATCACGAAGAGGATCTTGGCGATGGTGGCGGTGACGCCCGAAATGCCGCCGAAGCCCAGCCAACCGGATACCAGCGAGATGATGGCGAAGATGATGGCCCACTTGAGCATGTGGCTTCTCCCGCACCGCGCTGCCGGGGCGGATGCCTCCGATCAAGCGACGCCGCGTCGTTGTAGGTGATGCGGCGTGAAGGGTGCGCATCACCTCGCTGTGCGGTGTGTGAGGGCGCGGCTGGGACGCCGCCCAGTCGCGCCCGCTGCCGCTCAGCCGCCCAGGCGCGCCTTGATGCGCGCGGAAACCTGCGCCATGTCGGCGCGGCCCGCGGCTTGCTGCTTGACCGAAGCCACCACCTTGCCCATGTCGCGGGCGGAACTGGCGCCGGTCTGCGTGATGGCGGCGTCGATGAGCGCATCGATCTCGGCCTCG
This sequence comes from Frateuria sp., assembly GCF_013362045.1. Lineage (GTDB taxonomy): Bacteria > Pseudomonadota > Gammaproteobacteria > Xanthomonadales > Rhodanobacteraceae > Frateuria_A. The sequence continues at coordinate 6,535 of NZ_JABFWW010000203.1, forward strand.
GAGAGCTTGGCCGGCAGGTAGGCTTCGATCACCTTCATCTCGGCGCGCTCGACGTCGGCCAGGTCGACGCGGCCGGCGGCGTCGAACTGCACGATGGAATCGCGCCGCTGCTTGAGCATCTTCTCCAGCACCGCGAGGGTCTGCGCCTCGTCCAGCTCGATCCGCTCGTCCACCTCGCGCTGCTTGATGGCGGCCAGGATCAGCCGGATCACGGCCAGCCGCTCCTTCTCGCCGCCGCGCATGGCGGCCTTCATGTCGTCGCTGATCCGCTGCTTGAGGCTCATGCTCTCATCTCCGGAAATGCGAAAGGCCGGCGTCGCCTTAAGTTGGCAACACCGGCCTTGGGATGCGGCGGCCATGCCGCCGGTTGAACACCGTGCCGCGCGCTACGCAGCGGCGGCGGGGATCAGTACATCCGGGTCTTGCGCGAGACGTCGCGCGAGAGGCGGCGCAGGTGGCGCTTCACCGCAGCGGCGCGCTTGCGCTTGCGCTCCTGGGTCGGCTTTTCGTAGAACTCGCGCTTGCGGGTCTCGGCGAGGACGCCGGCCTTCTCGCAGGTACGCTTGAAACGGCGCAGGGCAAGCTCGAACGGCTCGTTCTCGCGAACTTTTACGCTGGGCATGAAAACTCCGGGTGGTAAACTGGCCCGCCAACCTGGCGCGCCTGTGGAATAGGGCGAGCCGCGAAGTATAGCGTGGACACCAGCCAACTTTCAAACTCGGTGACCAGGCCCGTCCTGGGCGTGGAAACCTCCTGCGACGAGACCGGCGTGGCGCTGCTGCGTTGGGAGCCCGAGGCGCCCGGGCGCGGGCTGCTGGCGCACACGCTGTACAGCCAGATCAAGCTGCATGCCGACTACGGTGGCGTGGTGCCGGAACTGGCCAGCCGCGACCACGTGCGCAAGCTGCTGCCGCTGGTGCGCGAGGCGCTGGCGCAGGCCGGCATGACCCCCGCCGACCTCGGCGGTGTGGCCTATACCGCCGGCCCCGGCCTGGTCGGGGCGCTGCTGGTGGGCGCGGCCGCGGCGCGCGCCATGGCCTGGGCGCTGGACGTGCCGGCGATCGGCGTGCACCACATGGAAGGCCACCTGCTGGCGCCGCTGCTGGAGCCCGATCCGCCCGCGCCGCCGTTCGTGGCGCTGCTGGTCTCCGGCGGTCATTCCATGCTGGTCGAGGTTAGGGCGATCGGGCAGTACCGCCTGCTCGGCGATACGCTGGACGATGCTGCCGGCGAGGCCTTCGACAAGACCGCCAAGCTGATGGGCCTGCCCTATCCGGGTGGCCCGGCGCTGGCGAGGCTGGCCGAGCAGGGGCGGCCCGGCGTGTTCCGCTTTTCGCGGCCGATGACCGACCGGCCGGGGCTGGACTTCAGCTTCTCGGGCCTGAAGACCCAGGTACTGCTGGCCTGGCGGCAGTCGGACCAGGGCGAACAGACCCGCGCCGACGTCGCGCGCGGCTTCGAGGAAGCCATCGTCGACACGCTGGTCATCAAGTGCCGCCGCGCGCTGGAAGCCACCGGCACCGCGCGGCTGGTGATCGCCGGCGGCGTCGGCGCCAACCGCCGCCTGCGCGAGACGCTGGCCGCCGCCGGCGAGCAGGACGGTTTCCGCACCTATTTCCCGCGCCTGCAGTTCTGTACCGACAACGGCGCGATGATCGCCCTGGCCGGCGCGATCCGGCTGGCTGCAGGGCAGGGCCAGGACGAGGCAGTGCGGGTGTCGCCGCGCTGGGACCTGGAAAGCCTGCTGCCGGTATAGCAGCGCAGGCCGCGTTCCGGCATGCCCTAGACTTGTGCCATGGACATCGTTTTCATCGAAGACCTGCGCATCGACGCCGTGATCGGCATCTACGACTGGGAGCGGCGCGTGCGCCAGACGCTCTCCTTCGACATCGAGATGGCGTTCGACAACACCGTGCCGGCGGCCAGCGACAAAATCGCGCACACGCTCAACTACAAGGACGTGTCCAAGCGACTGATCGAGTACGTCGGCAACTCGAGCTTCGGCCTGGTCGAGACGCTGGCCGAACGCTGCGCGGCGATCATCCGCGAGGAGTTCGGCGTGGCCTGGGTGCGGCTGAAGCTGTCCAAGCCCGGCGCGGTGCGCGGCGCGCGCGCGGTGGGCGTGCGCATCGAGCGCGGCGCGCGGCCGTGACGCGGGCCTGGCTCAGCCTGGGCTCCAATCTGGAGCCGCACCGCCATCTGCCCGCCGCACTGGACGAATTGGCCGCGCGCTTCGGCGAACTGGTCGTGTCGCCGGCCTACCGCAGCCGCGCGGTGGGGTTCGAAGGCCCCGACTTCGTCAACCTCGCGGTCGGGCTGGACACCGACCTGCCGCCCGCGGCCCTGAACGACTGGCTGCACGCGCTGGAGGACCGCCACGGCCGCCGCCGCGACGTGCCGCGCTATGCCGACCGCACGCTGGACGTGGACCTCGTGCTCTACGGCGACAAGGTCATCGACGGCCCCGGCCATCTGCAGGTGCCGCGCGGCGAACTGCGCCATGCCTTCGTGTTGCGGCCGCTGGCCGACATCGCGCCGGACGCGCTCCATCCGGTCGACGGCCGTCGCATGGCCGACCTGTGGGCGGCGTTCCCGCGTGAGAGCGAGCCGCTCATGCCCGAGCCGTTGCCCTGGCCTTAAGCCACCCACGCCACTGTCGCCGCGCCGCGGCGGGTGCTAGAACGGCGCAGGGCATTCACGGATCGAGGGGGAAGGCGTATGGCAGGCAAGTTTGCGCGCAGCTGGTCGCTGATGAAGGCGAGCGCCGCGATGCTGCGGTCGGACAAGGCGCTGCTCGCCTTCCCGCTGCTGTCGGGCATCTGTTCGCTGGTGGTGGCGGCGAGTTTCCTGATTCCGGTGGCGCTGGCGATGATCGCCGACGGTGCCCATCTGGCCGGTCACGCCCCCCGCTGGTCGCCGCTCACCTACCTGGTGGTCTTCGCCTTCTACCTGGTGCAGTACTTCGTCATCGTGTTCTTCAACACCGCGCTGGCCGGTTGCGCGCTGCGCCACCTGCGCGGCGAGCCGACCAGTTTGTCCGACGGTCTCGCCCTGGCGCGCTCGCGCTGGGCCAGCATCCTGGGCTACGCGCTGATCGCCGCCACGGTCGGCCTGTTCCTGCGCGCGCTGCAGGAGCGGCTGGGCCTGGTCGGCCGGCTGGTGGTCGGCCTGCTCGGGCTGGCCTGGACGGTGGCGACCTTCCTGGTGGTGCCGGTGCTGGCCAGCCAGGCGGTCGGTCCCGTCGACGCGGTCAAGCGCAGCGTGGAGCTGCTCAGGCGCACCTGGGGCGAGAACCTGATCGGCAACGTCGGGCTGGGCGCGGCGTTCGGGCTGATGACCTTCCTCGCCGTGCTGGCCGGTGCGTTGCTGATCGGCGGCGCGGTGGCGCTGCACTCGCTCCCGGCGCTGGTGGTTGCGGTGGTCGTGGTGGTGGTCGCCCTGGTGCTGCTCAGCCTGGTGCAGGCTTCGCTGCAGGGCATCTACGCGGCGGCGCTGTACCGCTACGCCGAAGCGGGCGAGGCGGGCGCGGGTTTCGACCAGGCGCTGCTGGAAAACGCCTTCCGCACGAAGTAGCCGGCTACACCGCCAGCGTGCGGCCGCCGTCCACGCGGATGATCTGGCCGGTGACGAACGGCGCGTCGCGCAGCAACCACAGCACGGCCGAGGCGACGTCCTCCGCCGTGCCGGCGCGCTGGAGCGGCGTGCGCGCCAGCAGTGCGGCGCGGTCGGCGTAGTCCTTGCCTTCGGCCGGCCACATCACCGCACCGGGAGCCACGCCGTTGACGCGCACCTCGGGCGCCAGGTCCTGCGCCAGCGTGCGCGTCATCGCGGCCAGCGCGGCCTTGGCCATCACGTAGACCGGGTGCCCGGCGAGCGCGCGCTCGGCATAGATGTCGACCAGGTTGACGATTGCGCCGCGCGCCTCGCGCAGCGCCGGCCAGGCCGCCTGGACGAGGAAGAACGGCGCCTGCGCGTTGGAGGCGAACAGTTCGCTCCACTGCGCCGGCGTGACGCTGCCGACCGGCGTGGGATAGAACGCCGAGGCGTTGTTGACCAGCGCATCGAGCCGGCCGAAGCGCGCCAGCACCTGTTCGACCAATGCGGGCAGGCGCTCGATCGCAGCCAGGTCGGCCTGCACGGCGAACGTACTGTCGGGACGTTCGCGTTCCAGCTCCGCCAGCAGTGACGCGGCCTCGGCGGCGGAATGGCGATGGTGCAGCGCCAGGTCGTAGCCGGCCGCGTGCAGCGTGCGGGCGATGCTCGCGCCGACGCGGCGGGCGGCGCCGGTGACCAGGGCGACGGGACGGGGATGCTCCGGGTTCATGCGGCGAGCTTGCCGCAAAGCGCTCGGGGCGTCACGAATCCAAAGGGGACACGCCCTCGGGAGGCTCCTGCCCCGGGCCTGTCGGCGTGGCCAGCGGCTCGGTCTGCACCAGGCTGCCGCTGCCGAACAGTTCGATCGCGGTGCGCGCCACGCTGCGGGTGTCGTACCAGGCGTAGGCGCCCACGCCGGCCGCGCCGACCACCGGCAGCCAGCGCGAGATGCCGGCGCCGACCGCGCGCTGCGACAGGCTGATGCCGATGCGCCGCGCCACCCGCTCGGCCACCGTCGCGGAAAGCTGGCGGAACAGCAGCCGGTCGCCGAGGCGCACCACCAGGTCGCGGAAGGCCTGCGCGGCGGTGTGCCGGAACAGGCACCAGAGCATCTGCTCGCGGCCGAGGCTGGCGTGCTGGCCGTAGGCGGCGGCGATGTCGCTGACCATCTGCGCCTGGATGCGCCAGATCGCCACCAGTTCGGGCAGCACCGTCAACCATCCCAGCGGACCCGGCGGCAGGGCCAGCGATCCGGCAGTCAGCGCGGCCTTGCGTGCGGCCTGGCTGGCCAGTTCCCGCGCCTTCGCCTCGGGATGGGCGCCGCGATGCACCTGGCTGCCGGGAATCTGGCTGGCGAAATCGAGGATCGCCGCGGCCAGCCGGCCGTGCTCGACCGGGACGGGCAGGGTAGGAACCTGGGTGGGCTGCTCGGCCATGACGTTTCCTGCGGGCGGGAACTCAGTCTGGGCGATGGCCCGTGAATGCGGTCTGCGCCATGCATGACTTTCGGCCCGGGCCGGCTTTTTCGTTATAATATAACGTAACAATCCCGCCTGCCTGACCGGTTCCTCCATGCCCCGTTCGTTGCTTGCCCTGAGCCTTGCCTGCGCCCTGACTTCCGCCTACGCCGACACGCCGCCGGGCCAGCCCGATCCCACGCGGGTGCGGCAGCTGGGCGCGGTCGACGTGAGCGCCGCGCTGGACCAGTCGCGCAATGCGCTCTCGCCCGATACCGGCTCCAGCCAGTACGTGATCGACCGGCAGGCCATCGAGCAACTGCCGCTGGGCGCCTCCACGCCGCTCAACCAGGTGCTGCTGCAGGCGCCGGGCGTGGTGCAGGACTCCTACGGCGGCCTGCACGTGCGCGGCGACCACGGCAACCTGCAGTACCGCATCAACGGCGTCATCATTCCCGAATCGATCTCGGGCTTCGGCCAGACGCTGGACGCGCGCACGATCCAGAGCGTGAAGCTGCTCGATGGCGCACTGCCGGCGCAGTACGGCCTGCGCACTGCGGCCGTGGTCGACATCACCACCAGGAGCGGGCACCAACTGGGCAATGGCGGCAGCGTGGGCGTCACCGGCGGCACGTTGGGCACGCTCAACCCGAATGCGTCGCTGTGGGGCAGCAGCGACCGCTGGAGCGCCTTCCTTACCGCGAACTACCTGGAAAGCGACATCGGCATCGAGAATCCCACCGCCAGCCGCAAGCCGGTCCACGACCACACCAATCAGGCCAAGGGCTTCGGCGACATCAGCTATCTGGTCGACAACGATACCCGGCTGAGCTTCCTGTTCGGCGCCGCCAACAATCGTTTCGAGATTCCCAACAATCCCGGCCAGGTGCCGCAGTTCGGCTACCTGGACACGGTCGGCTTCGACTCGGCTGACCTGGACGAACGCCAGCGCGAAAACACCCGCTTCGGGGTGCTGTCCCTGCAGGGCAAGCTCGGACAGACCAATTACCAGGCCTCGCTCGGCCAGCGCTACACCGACGTGGCCTACCAGCCCGACCTGATCGGCGAGCTGATCTTCAACGGCGTCGCTTCCCGTGTGACGCGCAGCAACCGCGCCAGCACGCTGCAGGCCGACTTCGCCACGCCGACGGGCGATGCCCACACCCTGCGCTACGGCCTGTACGGCAGCTTCGAGCGCGCCGCCAGCGGCAACGACGCATGGGTGTTTCCGGTCGACGCCGAGGGCAACCAGGCCAGCACCACGCCGATCAACATCCTGGACGACAGCCGGCTGACCGCGCGCACGTGGTCGGCCTACGTGCAGGACGAATGGAATCTAGGCGAGGCCTGGACGCTCAACTACGGCTTGCGTGGCGATCGCTATCAGCTGACCCGCACCGAGAGCCAGCTGAGCCCGCGCGTGGGCCTGGTGTGGCAAGCCACCGACAGCACGGTCGTGCATGTCGGCTATGCACGCTATTTCACGCCGCCGGCGACCGAGCTCATCACCAGTTCCAACATCGCCCGATTCGATGGCACCACCAACGCAGTGCCGGACCTGGGCGACAACACGCCGCTGGCGGAGCGTTCGGATTACTTCGACGCGGGCATTCAGCAGACCCTGGGCGCCTGGACGCTCGGCCTGGACAGCTACTACCGCAAGGTGCACCGACTGCAGGATGAAGGTCAGTTCGGCTCGGCGCTGGTCTATTCGACCTTCAACTACGCGCAGGGCCGGGTGAAGGGCGTCGAGTTCACCGCCAATTTTGCGCAGGGTCCGGTCTCGGCCTACTTCAACCTTGCCGCCAGCAAGGCGATCGGCAAGCGCATCATCACCAGCCAGTACAACTTCGACCCGGGCGACCTGGCGTACGTCGACGATCACTACATCCACCTGGACCACGACCAGAAGCTGGCCTCCTCCGGCGGCATCAGCTACGCGCTGGACGAACGCACGCACGTCGGCGCCGACTACCTGTTCGGCAGCGGCCTGCGCAAGGATGGCGCGGTGCCCAACGGCAACCACCTGCCGGCCTATTTCGAGCTCAACCTGAGCGTCGCCCGTGATTTCGCCTTCGACCGCTTCGGCGACCTGCACGCGCAGCTGGCCGTGATCAACGCGCTCGACCGCACCTATGAGCTGCGCGACGGCAGCGGCATCGGCGTGGGCGCGCCGCAGTTCGGGCCGCGGCGCGGGGTGTACCTGAGCCTGCAGAAGGATTTCTGAGCTAGGAGGAAAGGTCGGGAAGAGGAGCGTCTCTGCTCCACGCCCTTGCCGACGCGACGCCCGCCACGCATCGGCTACCCTGTGCACCCTTTGCGCAAGCCTCCCAGCCATGGCCTCCCGACTCCCCGATCCCGGCCCCGACGAACGCGCCCATTCCGACCGCCTGCTGCAGCTGCTGCGCACGCAGATCGCTTCGCAGGGGCCGATGCCGTTCGCGCAGTACATGGAGCGTTGCCTCTACGCGCCGGGCCTGGGCTACTACAGCGCCGGGAAGACGAAATTCGGCGAGGGCGGCGATTTCGTCACGGCGCCCGAACTCGGGGGCTTGTTCGCGCAATGCGTCGTCACCGCCGTGCAGCCGGTCATGGCGATGCTGGGGGAGGAAGCCGATTTCCTGGAGCTGGGCGGCGGCAGCGGCGCCTTCGCCGAAGCCGCGCTGCGAGCCTTCGTACAGGCCGGCACCCTGCCGCATCGCTACCTGATCCTGGAGCCGAGCGCAGATTTGCGCGAGCGCCAGCGCGAGCGGCTTGCCGCTGCCCTGCCGGCGGAACTCAACGCGCGCGTGGCCTGGCTGGACCGGCCGCCGGAGCAGGCCTGGCGCGGCGTGCTGTTCGCCAACGAGGTGGTCGACGCGCTGCCGACCACGCGCTTCACCCTGCGCGCCGGCGAGGCCTACGAGGAACACGTGGCACTGGACGGCGAGGGCCGGCTGATGCGCACCGATCGTCCGGCCGACGCCCTGGTCGCCGGCGCGGTGCGCCACCTGGAACGCGACCTGGGCCGCCCCTTCGATGACGGCTACCGCTCCGAGGTGCTGCCGCAACTGCCGTACTGGATGCAGGCGGTGGCCGGTTCGCTCGAAGCAGGCGTGATGCTTTTCGTCGATTACGGCTACGTGCGCCGCGAGTACTACCTGCCCGAGCGCCACGACGGCACGCTGATGGCGCACTATCGTCATCACGCGCACAACGACCCGCTGCACTGGCCGGGCCTCAACGACCTGACCGCCTCGGTCGACTTCACCGCGCTGGCCGAGGCCGGCAACAGCGCCGGCTTCGGCGTGGCGGCCTACCTGCCGCAGGCGCAGTTCCTGCTCGCCAGCGGCCTGCAGCAGGCCTTCGAGCAGGCGCACGCGCAAGCGACCGACGACTTCGCCCGCCACCGCCTGGCGCAGGAAGTGCGCCGGCTGACCCTGCCCGAGCAGATGGGCGAGCGCTTCCAGGCGATGCTGTTCGCCCGCGGCCTGGACGTGCTGCCGCTGGATGCCGAACTGCTTGCCGCCGACCAGGGCGGGCGGCTCTGAGGCCGCTTCTGTAGGTGGGCTTCAGCCCACCAGCCTGGTGACCGTGCAGCAGGGTGGGCTGGAGCCCACGCTACGCAGGCGCGTGATCCCAGCCTTGCGCATGGCGGCGGACGATCGCGGCCAGGCTCGCCACCTGCTCGGGCGAGTCGTTGAGCGCGGGGATGTAGCGCAGCTCCTGCCCGCCGGCGGCGAGGAAGAAGTCGCGGTTCTGCATGGCGATCTCCTCCAGCGTCTCCAGGCAGTCGACCGCGAAGCCGGGGCAGGCCACGTCCAGATGCTTGATGCCCTCGGCGGCGAGCCGGCGCACGGTGGCGTCGGTGTAGGGATGCAGCCACTGCTCGCGGCCCACGCGCGACTGGAAGCTCACCACCAGCTGCGCCTCGTCCAGCCCCAGCCGCGTGCGCAGGCGCTGCGCGGTGGCCTGGCACTGGGCGAGGTAGGGGTCGCCCAGGCGCACGTAGCGCTCGGGAATGCCATGGAAGGACAGGAGCAGCTTCTCGCCGCGGCCGTGCTCGCCCCACCAGCGCTCGATGCGCGACGCCAGCGCCTCGATGTGCGCCGGGTCGTCGTGGTAGTCGTTGACCAGGCGCAGCTCCGGCGGCCAGCGCAGGCGCTTGAGCGCGTCGGCGACCGCGTCGATGGCCGAGCCGGTGGAGGTGGCCGAATACTGCGGGTAGAGCGGCAGCACCAGCAGGCGGCGCACGCCGGCGGCCTGCAGATGCTCGATCTGCGTCTGCACCGACGGCGCGCCATAGCGCATGGCCAGCGCTACCCGTGCCTGTGCGCCGAGCTCGCGCTGCAGGGCATCGGCCAGCGCCTCGCTGAGCACGCGCAGCGGCGAGCCGACGTCGGTCCAGATCCGCGCATAGGCGTGTGCGGAGCGAGGCGGGCGGATCGCCAGGATCACCTGCAGGATCGGCCACCACTTCCACCGCGGATAGTCGATCACGCGGCGGTCGGAGAGGAACTCGGCCAGGTAGGGCCGGAGCGCGCGCGCGGTCGGCGCCTTGGGCGTGCCCAGGTTGACCAGCAGCACGCCGGTGGCGGGTACGCCAGGCTGAACGCCGCGGTCAGGGGCGGCGTCGACGGGGCCGGTATAGTGGCTAGGCTGTGGCATCGAACGAACCGGTGGCGCAGGCAGGCGCAGGAGTCTGCCACAAGCCGCCGGCACCGCCCTCATCCCCTCGCGCAAGGAGAACCCCATGTTCAAGGCATTGCGTCGTTGTTCGCTGGTTGCGTTGGCACTGCTGCTGCCGGCCATGGCCGTGCACGCGGAGGATCCGCCGCTGGAGCGTGCGCAGAACGCCGTGCGCGTGCTGCGCGAGGTCATGCAGGCGCCGGACAAGGCGATTCCGCAGGACCTGCTGAAGAACGCCAAGGCCATCGCGGTGATTCCCGACATGGTCAAGGCCGGGCTGATCTTCGGCGGCCGCCGCGGCGAGGGGCTGATCTCGGTGAAGGGCGCGGACGGCACCTGGTCCAATCCCAGCTTCATCACCCTGACCGGCGGCAGCGTGGGCTTCCAGGCGGGCGTGTCCTCGACCGACGTGGTGCTGGTGTTCCGCACTCAGCGCGGGGTCGACTCGATCGTCAACGGCAAGTTCACCATGGGCGCCGATGCAGCGGCCGCGGCCGGCCCGGTCGGGCGCACCGCCAGCGCTTCCACCGATGCGCAGATGAAGGCGGAGATCTACTCCTACTCGCGCTCGCGCGGCCTGTTCGCCGGCGTCGCGCTGGACGGTTCGGTGCTGCGCATCGACTACGACGCCAATGCCTCCATCTACGGCGCGGGCGTCACGCCGCGGCGCATCTTCGAGGGCGGCGTCGGCAACGTGCCGGGCCCGGTCGTGGACTTCCGCGACCAGCTTGAGGAGTACACTTCGCATTGATCCGCGTTGCCGGCACGGCGCTCGGCAACGCTACGTTTTCGGCTAGTCCGTCAGAGGTTTGCAGTCATGGGTCTGGACAGTTTTTGGCATTGGATCATCCTGCTGGTGGTGGTGCTGGTGATTTTCGGCACCAGCAAGCTCTCCAAGATCGGCCCGGATCTTGGCAACGCCGTGCGCGGCTTCAAGAAGGCCATGCAGGGTGACGACGAGGAAGAGGAAGCCAAGCGCAAGGCGCAGGAGCAGCTGCGCGCCGATCCGCCCGCGTCGGAGAGTACGGCCAGCAAGGCGCGCGACAGCAGCGAAACCAAGTAAGCGCGCGGTGGCGCGGCGATGATCGAGATCAGCTTCGGCAAGCTGCTGCTGCTTGCGCTCATAGCGTTGCTCGTGCTCGGGCCGGAGAAGCTGCCCGGCGCCGCGCGCACCGCCGGCGCGCTGGTGCGGCGCGTGCGCAACAGCTGGGAAAGCGTGCGCGCCGAGGTCACCCGCGAGCTGGAGATCGAGGAGATCAAGCGCGCCGCGCGCGAGGCTGCCGCGCGCGCCGAGGCCGCGCAGGAGCAGATGAACGCCACGGCCCGCGAGGTGCGCGAGGCGGTCGCTTCGGTGGCACCCGAGCCTGCGCCGGCAGCGGATGCTCCGCCGCGCCTGGCCGACTCTCCGGAAGGCGAGCCCGCTTCCATCGAGGAGCCCGCCATCGGCGGCGAGGAATCCGCGCCCGTGCGCGACACGCTCACCGGCGACCTGTTCGCCGACGATCCCATGCATGCCCCGGCGAAGGAACATCCGCATGGCCTCGCCTGAGCCCGAGCCGCAGCTGGACCTGCAGCAGGGCCTGTTCTCGCACCTGATCGAACTGCGCTCGCGCCTGCTCAAGGCCTGCGCGATGGTGCTCATCGTGCTGCTGGCGCTGATCCCCTTCGCCAACCGGCTCTATTCGCTGCTGGCCGCGCCGCTGGTGGCGCGGCTGCCGCAAGGGGCGCACCTGATCGCCACCGAGGTGGCCAGCCCGTTCATCACGCCGCTCAAGCTCGCCTTCTACGCGGCGCTGTTCATCAGCATGCCGGTGATCCTCTACCAGCTATGGGCCTTCGTCAGCCCGGGCCTGTACAAGCACGAGAAGCGCCTCGCGCGGCCGCTGCTGCTGGCGGCGCTGGTGTTGTTCTACATCGGCTGCGCGTTCGCCTATTTCCTGGTGCTGCCGGCGGCATTCCGCTTCCTCACCGCGGTCACGCCCGCGGGCGTGGAGATGATGACCGACATCACGCATTACCTGGATTTCGTGATGCTGATGTTCTTCGCCTTCGGCCTGTGCTTCGAGGTGCCGGTGGCGGTGGTGATCCTGGCTGCGGTGGGCGTGGTCGACGTGGCCAAGCTGCGCAGCGTCCGCCGCTACGCCATCGTGGGCGCATTCGCGATCGCCGCGGTGATCACGCCGCCGGACATCACCTCGATGATCATGCTGGCGGTGCCGATGTGCCTGCTCTACGAACTGGGCGTGCTGGCGGTGCGCTGGCTGGTGAAGCCGCGCGAGGCGGCGGACTGACGCGTTCCTCTTGGGGCGCTTTTCGCGCCTGAATCCCTCTCCCGAAGTGCCACGCTTCTGCTCACTTCGCGGATGTGTGGGTTTCGCGTGCTGGTGCGTCTTGCCTGCCGCCCTTGCGTGGCGATTCCGCGAGTGTGCTCGCAGGCGAGCCCGGTCGCGGCAGCGCTACGGAAAGAACGACGGGCAAAGCGCGTCAGCGCACAGCCACATCACCCGCGAGCCCCCGCCCCTCACCCCCTCCCCAAAGTGGAGAGGGAGCAAGGCCATCGCCCACCCAAGGGGGAGAGGGAGCAGAGCATCGCGCCAGAAGCGAAGGGGCACGGCCATCGCGCCGTGGAGAGAATGGAGCAGAGGACCTACTGCGCAGCCGCCGCGCGATGCCCCAGCGCCAACCCCTTGAGGATGTTGAGCGCCTGCGCCAGGGTGTAGTCCTCGGTGGCCAGCTTGGCGTTGGCGGCGCTGCCGTCGTTGTCGATGTCCTTGCCGAGGCTGGCGTTCTCGTTGGCCAGGTGATGCCTGAGTTCGGCCTCGGAGCTGATCGGTTCAGGACCGTTGTCGGCCGGATTGACGGTGAGGTCGGCGAGGGCGATGTCCGGCTTGATGCCCGCTGCCTGGATCGAGGTGCCGTTGGGCGTGTAGTAGCGCGCGGTGGTGAGCTTGACCGCGTGGTCGGCGTCCAGCGGCAGCACCGTCTGCACCACGCCCTTGCCGAAGGTGCGCCGGCCCACGATCAGCGCGCGGTGGTTGTCCTTGAGCGCGCCGGAGACGATCTCGGCGGCCGAGGCGGTGCCGTTGTCGACCAGCAGCACGATCGGCGCCCCCTTGAGCAGATCGCCCGGGTGCGCGGCGAACTTGAGATTGGCATCGGCCAGGCGGCCGCGCGTGCTGACGATGGCGCCCGAGTCGAGGAAGTCGTCGCTGACCGCCACCGCGGTGGTGAGCAGGCCGCCGGGGTTGGAGCGCAGGTCGAGCACCGCGCCCTTGGGCTGGCCGTGCTTGCCAACGTAGTCGGCGAACTTCTTCTCCAGGTCGCTGGCGGTGTCTTCCTGGAACTGGCTGATGCGGATGTAGACGTAGCCGGGCTCCAGTTCGCGCAGCTTCACGCTGGTCACCGAAATCTGCTCGCGCACCAGGTGCATGTCGATCGGCTTGTCGCTCTTCTCGTGCAGGATGGTCAGCGTGACCTTGCTGCCCGGCTCGCCGCGCAGCAGCTTGAACATGTCGTCGACGTTGTCCGGGTCGACCACCTTGCCGTCGATCTTGACGATGGTGTCGCCCGGCTTGATGCCGGCGCGCGCGGCGGGGGTATCGTCGATCGGCGAGACGATGCGCAGCGTGCCGTCCACTTCCAGCACCTCGAGCCCCAGGCCGCTGTACTGGCCGGTGGTGTCCTCGGAGAGCTGCTGCAGGCCTTCCTTGTCGAGGTATTCGCTGTGCGGGTCCAGCCCGCTCAGCATGCCGCTGATGGCGGCCTTCATCAGGGTCTTGTTGTCGACCGGCTCGACGTAGGCCTGGCGGATCACCTCGTAGACGCGGCTGAAGTTGCGCACGTCGTCCAGGTCCACCCGGTCGGGTGTGCTGGACGCCGCTGCCGGCGCCG
>NZ_JABFWW010000014.1 GCF_013362045.1 Frateuria sp.
GGGAGGCCGAGGCGCCGGTGCAGAAACTCCCCGGCAACATCCACGCCGGCTGGACGCAGGCGCTGCTGTCCATGCCGGGCGACCGGTTGTGGCATGCGACCACCTCGTCCACCGCCGGCGATCCGGCGGATGCGCGCAGGAACGTCGTCATGTATGCCGACGCACCCGCCCGCTTCGATCGCTACGAAGCCGAGGACGCGATCCGGCGCTGGTCGGTGCGCATCGGTGATCCGACCGCCTCCAACGGCGCCAAGGCGCGCATCGCCTCCGCGCCCGGCGGGCAGCTCGCCTTCCCGGTGCACGTGCCATCGGGCGGCGCCTACCGCGCCACCATCCGCTGGCAGGACCTCGGCTTCGAGCCGGCGCTGCCGGTGCTGCGCGTCAACGGCGTGGTCTGGAAGACCAGCGACCGCGCCGATCGCGACGGCTGGCACCTGGCCACCGCCAGCGGTCCGCTGCGCGAGGGCGACAACACGGTCGTGCTCGAGGGCGCGCGGCGCCCGGCCGACGTGGATTACGTACAGCTGGACCCGCTCGCGGCCGGCAGCGACTGACGCGATCGATCGATTCGACAGGGGAGCGCACGCCGGCGCCACCGGCGCTATCGGGAACGTCGGAGTTCTTTTTCGTTCGTCCTTCCCGCTCTGGGGGGAGGATGCCGCAGGAAGGCTTCGCCGTTCTTGTCGCGGCCGCGGACGCGGCCTGGGAGGAGACATGCGAACGATGTTCGGAAAGCCCTGGGTGCAGTGCCTCATGGTGCTGTTTGCGATGGTGCTCGCGCACGGCGCATGGGCGGCCAGCGGCACCGTGCTGCAGGGGAGCACGCTGTACCCGCGGGTGGTGCGCCTCGCGCACGCGCCGGCCTATGCCAACGGACGGCTCATCGCCAGCACCAACGGCATCATCTTCCAGAGCACCGACGACGGCGCGAGCTGGAGCACGATCGGGCCGGTGCCCGTCATCGGCGGCAGCAGCGAGCGTTGCTGCGCGACGCTGTACGAACTGCCGCGCGCGGTGGGCAGCCTGCCCGCAGGGACGCTGTTGTCGGCCGCGTCGTATTTCTCCGGCGGCGTGCCGGCGATCGAGGTCTACACCAGCAGCGACCAGGGCGCGCACTGGAGCTATCACAGCACGCCGGTGCGCGCCGGCGACGCGAACCACGGCCTGTGGGAGCCGGAGTTCGAGGTGGCCAACGACGGTGCGCTGGTGATGTTCTGGTCCGACGAGACCGACCCGTGCTGCAGCCAGAAGCTGGCGCAGATCCGCAGCTACGACGGCGTCAACTGGCAGGACCGCACCGACACCGTGCGCAGCACGCTCGCCAACGACCGGCCCGGCATGATCACGGTCAGTCCGCTGCCCAACGGGCATTTCTTCATGAGCTACGAGCTGTGCGGCCCGGCGGCATGCACGGTGTTCTCGCGCCTGTCGGTGGACGGCTGGTACTTCGGCGATCCCACCAACATGGGAACGAAGGTGCAGACCGCCACAGGCCAGTACCTGGAGCACGCGCCGCTCAACCACTG
Source organism: Frateuria sp. (assembly GCF_013362045.1). Classification (GTDB taxonomy): domain Bacteria; phylum Pseudomonadota; class Gammaproteobacteria; order Xanthomonadales; family Rhodanobacteraceae; genus Frateuria_A. The sequence goes on from NZ_JABFWW010000014.1 coordinate 1,527, forward strand.
GTCGCCCTCGGTGCTGTCCGCCGCCAACGGCGCGATCCTGCTGGTGGGGCAGGTGATGTACGAGTCCAACGGCAGCGTCTCGCCGTCCAACGGCAAGGTGCTGTTCGCCAACACGCATGCCGACGGCGCGGGCAACTGGTTCACCATCGACGCGCCGGTGCAGGTGCCGGGCGCGTACGACAACTACTGTCCGAACTATTCGTCGGCCTTGCTGCCGGAGGCGGACGGCTCGGGCATCCTCGAGCTGGCCTCCGACTACCTCAATGGCGGCTGCATCACCTACTTCGGGCACATGCCCTGGAACCGGCTGCCGGCCGACGGCTCGACCTGGGCCTTGAAGAACGTGTTCGCCTCCGGCCTGTGTCTGGACAACACCGGCTGGTCGACCGCCAACAACACCGCCGCGGAGCTTTGGACCTGCAACGGCCTGAGCGTGCAAGGCTGGACCTTCCATGCGCAGGGCGACGGCTACTTCAGCCTGCAGAACCAGGCGACCGGCCTGTGCCTGGACAACACCGGCGGCAGCACGACGCGCGGCAACCTGGTCACGCTGTGGGGCTGCGTGGGCAATACCAACCAGAGCTGGCAGGTGGTCGACGTCGGCCACGGCAGCTACAAGCTGATCACCCGGGCCTCGGGCGATCTTGCGCTGGACGACCCGGCCGGCTCGACCACGGCCGGCACCCAGTTGCAGATCTACACCGACAACGGCCTGGGCACCCAGCAGTGGGTGCTGCAGTAGACGACACGGGAGCGGTGGGCAAGTCCCGCCGCTCTCCCTCGGCCGTGCACGACGGCCCATTCGACCTGGAGATTCCCCACCCGTGATGCGCTATCGCTCGATGCTCGCCAGCCTCGCCCTGCTGTTCGCCGGCGCCCCGGCGCACGCAGCCCGCGTGCACGACTACGCCGCGCCGCTGCTGCCCTCGGGGCCCGATCCGTGGGTGATCCAGCACGAGGGCGTCTACTACTACACCAGCACCGCGCGCGACCACATCGAGCTGCGCAAGACTGACGACCTGTGGCATCTGGCCGAGGCCGCGCCGGTGGTCGCGTGGCGCGCGCCGACCAGCGGCGCGTCGTCGACTTCGGTGTGGGCGCCGGAGCTGCACTACATCCGGGGCAAGTGGTACCTGTACTTCACCGCGGCGGACAAGCAGCACGACGACGACGCCCACCGCCACGTGTTCGTGCTGGAGAACGCCTCGCCCGATCCGACGCGCGGCCGCTGGATCGAGCGCGGCATGCTCAAGACCACGCACACCGGCATCGACGGCACCGTGTTCGAGCATGCCGGTCGCTGGTACTTCGTCTATTCGGCCTATGTCGGCGACCACAGCGACCTGGTGATCGCGCCGATGGCCAACCCGTGGACGCTCGCCTCGCCGCAGGTGGACATCGCCGCGCCCACCTACGCGTGGGAGATGCAGGGCGGGCGCAAGATCCTGGAGGCGCCGGAGTTCCTGCAGGGGCCGGACGGCAAGCTGTTCCTGAGCTATTCGGCCAGCGCGTGCTGGTCGGACGACTACGCGCTGGGCCTGCTGCAGGCCGATGGCGGCGCCGACCTGCTCGACCCCGCGTCGTGGAAAAAGTCGCCGCAGCCGGTGTTCGCCACCTCGGTGCGCAACGGCGTCTATGCGCCGGGCCACAACGGCTTCTTCAAGGACACGGCCGGCCGCGACTGGATCATCTACCACGCCAACGGCGGCCCGGGCTGGAAGTGCACGCCGCGCCGCGCGCCGCGCATCCAGCCGGTCGGCTGGACGCCGAAGGGCATGCCCGATTTCGGCACGCCCGGCACGCCGCCGAGCGGACCGTAGAGCGGGCTTCAGTCCACCGGCAACCTTGCGAAAAGCGCTGGGCTGAAGCCCACCCTCGCACCTTTACGCCAGGCTGGTGGCGATGCCGAAGGCCACCGCCGTCACCGCCGCCATCGCCATGCAGGCACTGGTCGGGCGGATGCGGCGGGCGTCCACGCGCGGCGTGAGGCGCCACAGCAGCAGCGCGCCGGCGATCATGTCGATCACCAGCGCCAGGCGCAGCGGCAGCGAGGCGAGCAGCGGACCGTAGGGCGGCCTGACGTGCCCTTCGTGCGCGGCGACCAGCCCCACCAGCAGCAGCCCGAGCAGGCTCCACAGCAGGCAGGCCAGGTAGACGCGGTTGAACACCACGTTGGCGCGCTCGCTCCAGCGCAGCACCGGCCAGGCGATCAGGCTGCCGAACAACGCGACGATCGAGCCGTACAGCACCCACCAGAGCAGGGTGCTGAGCAGGGTAAGCAGGGTCTGCATCAGACGGGCGCCTTGAAGCCGAGCTTGCGCAGCAGCTTCTCCATCAGCCAGGCGGGACCGACCAGCAGGTAGGACAGGTCGGTGAGGAAGCTCGGCCGATGGCCTTCGAAGTGGTGGCCGACGAACTGGCCGATCCACGCCAGCACGAAGACCACGACGGCCGTCCAGCGCAGACGCACGGGCCCAAGCGCCTCGAACAGCCAGGCGGTGAACAGCGCCAGCAGCATGAAGGCCACCAGCAGCGCGCCGCCGAGGCGGTGCGAATGCTTCCAGTACCAGGCGAACGCCGCGACCATGGCGAACACCGCCCACGCGCCGGGCTTGAGCCAGGCGCTCGGCACCGGCACGGTCCACAGCAGCGCCACCACGGTCCAGACGATCGGCGGCACGCAGATCCAGTGCAGCACCTGGTTGACCGGATTACGGTGGTCGGCGCTGTAGCCGTCGAGCCAGCTCTGCATGCTGCGCATGGTTGCCCCCTTGGGTCGGTGGATCAGTCGAGCCGGATGCCGGCCAGCCGCTCCAGCGCCTCGGCGTACTTGGCGCGGGTGCGTTCGATGATCTCGCCGGGCACGTGCGGGCCGGGCGCCTTCTTGTTCCAGCCGAGCGTCTCCAGGTAGTCGCGCACGAACTGCTTGTCGTAGCTCGGCGGGCTGATCCCGGTGCGGTACTCGTCGGCCGGCCAGAAGCGCGAGGAATCGGGCGTGAGCATCTCGTCCATCACGTACAGCTTGCCGTCGGCGTCGGTGCCGAACTCGAACTTGGTGTCGGCGATGATGATGCCGCGCGCGGCGGCGTAGTCGGCGGCCCAGCGGTAGATCGCCAGCGTGGCGTCGCGCACCTGCTCGGCCAGCTCGCGGCCCACCGCATCGACGACCGCGTCGAAGCTCACGTTCTCGTCGTGGTCGCCCACCGCGGCCTTGGTCGAGGGCGTGAAGATCGGCTCGGGCAACTGCTGCGCCTGGCTCAGGCCCGGCGGCAGCGCGATGCCGCAGACCTTGCCGGTGGCCTGGTAGTCCTTCCAGCCCGAGCCGATGAGATAGCCGCGCGCGATCGCCTCGACCGGCACGGGCTTCAGCCGCCGCGTCACCACCGCGCGGCCGGCGTAGAGCGAGAGGTCGGTGCCCTTGGGCAGCACCTCGCCCAGCGGCACCTCGAGCAGGTGGTTGGGGATGATGTGCGCGGTCTTGTCGAACCAGAAGTTGGAGATCTGCGTGAGCATCTCGCCCTTGCCCGGGATCGGGTCGGGCAGCACCACGTCGAAGGCCGACAGGCGATCGGTGGCGACGATCAGCAGCCGGCCGCCGGAAAGCGCATAGACGTCGCGCACCTTGCCGCGGTGGATCAGGTCAAGGCCGGGCAGGTTCGATTGCAGCAGGGTGGTGGGCACGGGACGATTCGCCGTCGAAGCTGGAAAGCGGCCTATTCTAGCGAGTCATCGCAGGGTGGGCTTCGGCCCACCGCCCGCGATGAAGGGCCGGAGTCCACCCTGCGGCCACGAAGGCTCGGCGTCGGGGCGCTGCTAGAATCGCGCTTTCCGGGAATCCATCTCGCTTCCACTCTTGCCGATGCGACTCGTCCTGTTCGCGGCGCTGCTGGGCGCCACACTGCCTGTGTTCGCCGCCGCGCCTGCCCGTCCAGCCCGCCTGGGCCTGTGCGCCGCCTGCCACGGCGAGGCCGGCATCGCGCAGATGCCCGGCGCGCCGAACCTTGCCGGGCAGCGGCTGGATTACCTGCGCAGCGCACTCAAGCAATACCGCGACGGCCGCCGCGACGTGGCGGTGATGCGCGCGGCGATCGGGCCGGTGAGCGATGCCGAGCTGGACGCACTGGCGCGCTGGTACAGCGCGCAGGCGCCTGCCGCCCAGGCGCGTCCATGAGCCTGTCCACCACGCTGGTGCTGGCCTTCGTCGGCCTGATCCTCGGCCACGGCATTCCCGGCGCGCTGGTGGGTGCGGCGATCGGCTTCGTCATCGACAGCTTTCGCCAGAGCCAACGCCAACGCGCCACGCCGCAGGCGGGCGGCTTCATCGGGCCGCTGTTCACTTTGCTGGGCGCGGTGGCGAAGTCCGACGGGCGCGTGTCGGAAGCCGAGATCGCCATCGCCGAACGGCTGATGACGCGCATGGGCCTTTCCGGCGAGCAGCGCAAGGAAGCCATCGCCGCCTTCAACCAGGGCAAGCAGCCGGAGTTCGACGTGCGCCCGCCGATCGAGGGCCTGCGCCAGTGGGTGGGCCTGCGCCGCGACCACGCTTTCCCTGTGCTGGACGTGGTGATCGAGACCGTGCTCGCCGAAGGCAACCCGCCGCCGGAGAAGATGGCGATCCTGCGCCAGCTCGCCTTCGCCCTGCGCATCAGCGACATGGAGCTGATGGCGCTGATGGCGATGAAGGGCTATGCCTGGAATGCCGCCGCCGGCGATCGCTGGCGCGGCCGCGGCGGTGGCGGCTATGTGCCGCCGCATCGCGCCGCCCACGGCCCCGATCCGTACACCGTGCTCGGCATCGAGCGTGGCGCCGACGAGCGTGCCATCAAGCGCGCCTACCGCAAGCTGATCTCCGAGCACCACCCCGACCGCCTGGGCGACCTGCCCGAGGCCATGCGCAAGCAGGCCGAGGCCCGCGCCAGCGAGATCAACGCGGCGTACGAGCGGATCAAGGCGGAGAAGGGGTTCAAGTGAGCCCCGACACCACACACCGTTCGCCCTGAGCGTAGGCCCGCAGGGCCGAAGCCGAAGGGCATCGCATCCCCACCTGCCCTTCGACTCCGCTGCGCTACGCTCAGGGCGAACGGCTCGAAAACCACGCAGGCCCCGGCATGAGCAAACAGACCCCCATCATCGCGCCCTCCATCCTCTCCGCCGACTTCGCCCGCCTGGGCGAGGACACTGCCAAGGTGCTCGCCGCCGGCGGCGACTGGGTGCATTTCGACGTGATGGACAACCACTACGTGCCCAACCTCACCATGGGCCCGATGGTGCTGAAGGCGCTGCGCGACTACGGCATCAAGGCGCCGATCGACGTGCACCTGATGGTCAAGCCGGTCGACCGCATCGCTACGGATTTCGCCAAGGCGGGTGCGAGCCTGATCAGCTTCCACCCGGAGGCGAGCGAGCACGTGGACCGCACCATCGGGGTGATCAAGGACGCCGGCTGCCAGGCCGGCCTGGTGTTCAACCCGGCCACGCCGCTCAACTGGCTGGACCACCTGCTGGACAAGCTGGACCTGGTGCTGGTCATGTCGGTCAACCCCGGCTTCGGCGGCCAGAAATTCATTCCCGAGGCGCTCAACAAGCTGCGCGAGGTGCGCCGGCGCATCGACGAGAGCGGCCGTGCGATCCGGCTGGAGATCGACGGCGGCGTCAGCGCGGCGAACATCGGCGACATCGCTGCGGCGGGTGCGGACACCTTCGTCGCCGGCTCGGCGATCTTCGGCGCGCCCGGCTACGCGCAGGTGATCGACGCCATGCGCAAGGCGATCGGCTGAGCGCAAAGAAAAATCCCGGTGCAGGGGCTGCACCGGGAAAGGCGTCGTCGAATCGGACGCGTGAGGAGTCCACCAGAGCGGGCGCCTTGGCGCCGCTGCCGTGGGACGGCAGCGGTGATCCACGGCAATGGATGACGCCCGCCGGGAGGTCTGACAGGGCTCGTACGGTTTGGTTCCCGGGCCTTATGGCTGAGCCCGCCTCGAAAAAATCCCCTCGCAGGGAGGGGAGAAGGAACGGCCTGGCCTTACGGAGTCGTGCAATGGAGCGTCGTGCAATGGAGCGTGGTGTTCAGAGCGGTTGCCAGTCCGGATTCGGCTCTTCGGCCGCACCCGCCGCGCTTCCCTGCACGGCGGGTGCCTGAACGTCTTCCACGGCAAACGGGTCGACATATGTCGTAGACATGGCTTTCACCTCAGTGGATGCCCATCACCAGGCCCAGCAGCAGGGCGCCCAGCGCGAGCGCTACGCGCAGCGGTTCGAAATGCCGCAGTTCGGCGTTGGAATCGTGGCTGGCAGGGGGGCTGGGCATGGACTGTCTCCGGGTTGGGCTTCATGGAACCGCCCGGGTGGGCGCGCATGCCGGCGGTGCGGAGGCAAAGCGAAGGCCGGATCGGGCAAAACGCGGGCGCCCGCGCGATGCGGCTTGCGCCGGCGCGGTGCGCATAGCACGCTGCGCGCCACCACAGGGAGACCGCCATGGGCCGCAGCATCGCCATCGTCGAGGACGAACCGCTCATCCGCGCCAACTACGTCGAGGCGCTCACCCGCTTCGGCTACGACACGCGCGGCTACGGCTCGCGGCAGGACGCCTCCACCGCCTTCGCGATGAAGCTGCCGGAGCTGGTGATCATCGACATCGGCCTGCGCGACGAGCCCGAAGGCGGCTTCGACCTGTGCCGCGAACTGCGCGCCAAGTCCGCCACGCTGCCGATCATCTTCCTCACCGCGCGCGATTCGGACTTCGACGTGATCTCTGGCCTGCGCCTGGGCGCGGACGATTACCTCAGCAAGGACACCAGCCTGCACCAGCTCGCCGCGCGCATCGCGGCGCTGTTCCGCCGCATCGAGTCGCTCAAGGTGCCGGCCTCCAACGAGACGGTGATCGCGCATGGGCCGCTCAAGCTCGAGTCCGAGCGCATGCGCATTACCTGGAACGATGCGGAGATCCCGCTCACCGTCACCGAGTTCTGGATGGTGCACACGCTGGTGCGCTTTCCCGGCCACGTGAAGAACCGCGACCAGCTGATGCGCGAGGCGGAGCTGGTGGTGGACGACGCCACCATCACCTCGCACATCAAGCGCATCCGCAAGAAGTTCGTCGCGGTGGCGCCGGAGTTCGACGCGATCGAGACGGTGCACGGCGTGGGCTACCGGTGGAAGCCGTGAGGCGCTGCCGCGGCCTCCTGCTGCTGGTCGCGTTGGCGCTGGCGCCCATCGCCGGCGCGATGGACGCGCCACGCGACGCCATCGCGCAAGGCAAACCCGACGGCAAGGTGCCCGGCTGGGTCATCCAGACGAAGGCGCCCGTCGGCTGGACCGCCGATTGCTGCATGTACGCCCGGGCCGTCGGCGTGAACCTGGTCATCTACCAGGGCGAGTGGACCGGCGAACCCATCGGCGTGATGGTGCTCAACGTCTGGCCGCGCAAGCTGCCGAGCCTGGAAGCCGAACTCGATGCCGACCGCAAGCACTACCTGCAGCTCGACCCGCTGGCCAAGGCGAGCCGGTTCCCCGTGCGTCATCGCGGCATGGCCTGCGAGGCGCTGGTGTTCCAGGGAAGCGACCGCGTCGACGATGCGGTGGTGTTCTGCGATCCGGGCAAGGCCTCGGGCATCCGCCTGAGCTGGTCGCTGAGCTTCGCCGACAAGGATCCGCAGCGCGGCCATCTGCTGGACGAGTTCATGCGCGTGGTGGTCGGCACCACCTACCGGCGCGGGGCGGCCGCGCACCGCTAGCCGCCGGCGGCGGTTTGCCCGAAGCTCACGCGATGAACCTGCGCCGCAAGCTGCTGCTGGTCGCCCTGTGCACGCTGGCCTTGCCGGTCGCCGGCTGGCTGTACGTGCGGCAGATGGAGACCCTGCTGCGCGAAGGGCAGGCGCAGGCGCTGGTCGCTTCGGCACGGGCGGTCGCGCGCAGCCTGGTGGCGACGGGCGCGGCGCTGCCGCAATCCAGCCGCGGCTGGTACGTGCAGCCGGCCGCCGACCCGATCACGGTGGACGGCTACGGCGACGACTGGGCCCCGCTCACGCCATGGAGCCAGCCGCTGGGCCCGCGCGGCAGCGTGCTGCTGGCCGAGGACGCCGGCGGGCTCTACCTCTACGTGCAACAACGCAGCACGCAGCGCAGCCGCGCCGATGCGGACGATGCCGGCGCGCTGCGCGCCGACCATCTGGTCCTCGAGCTGGATCGAGGCGACACCCGTCTGCGCTACCTGCTCGCCAGCGCCGCGCCGGGGCCGTTCGACGCGCGCCTGCTCGATGCGCCAGTGCCGGGCTGGCCGGATCGCCTCGCCGGCCAGTGGCAGGAGGACGGCGGCGGCTGGCGGGTGGAGTTGCGGCTGCCCGGCGCGCTCGCCATCGACCGCCTGGGCCTGGGCATCTACGACGCCTCCACCGGCGGCGATCCGCTGGCGGTCGATGCCCGTCCGCTGTGGCGCTACTCCGCCTCGCTGTCGCAGGAGCTGGCGCGGCTGGCGCCCGAGGACACCCGCGTGCGCGTGCTTGCCGCTCCGGGTTGGGTGCTTGCGCAGAGCGGGCGCCTGCAGTCGGGCGGGCCGCAGCCCGGCTGGTTCGCCGCGCTGATCTATCGCGCGCTGCTCGCCAATCGGGTCGAGGACGCCGCACCCTGGACCCAGGACGCGCCGCGCCTGGACCTGCCCGAAATCGCCAGGGCGCGCGAGGGCCGGCCATCCACCGTCTGGCGCGAAGGCGAGACACGCGCCAGCGTGGTGCTGGCCGCGGCGGTGCCGATCGGCGCTCCCGGCCATGTGCGCGGCGTGCTGCTGCTGGAGCAGGCCAGCACCACCGTTCCGCTGCTGGCCAACCGCGCGCTGCTTACGCTGTTGCTGACCAGTTTCGGCGTGCTGCTGGTGGCCGGCGGCATCCTGCTGTGGTTCGCCACGCGGCTGAGCCTGCGCCTGGGCCGCCTGCGCGACGCCGCCGAGCGTGCGCAACTGGCCGATGGCCGACTCGACGGCCTGTTCGCCAGGGGCCGCTTCCCGATGACCGCCGCCGAGGACGAGATCGGCGACCTCGCGCGCAGCTTCGAGCGCCTGTTCGAGGCGATCGGCGGCTATACCGACTACCTGCGCACGCTCGCGTCCAAGCTCTCGCACGAGCTCAACACGCCGCTGGCCATCGTGAAGAGTTCGCTGGACAACCTCGAGCACGCGCTCGAGGCCAACGCCGCGCTGCCGCCGGAAGCGCAGCCCTACCTCGCCCGCGCCCGCGACGGCGTCGCGCGGCTGGGCACGCTGGTGCGCGCCATGAGCGAAGCCAGCCGCATGGAGCGTGCGATCGCCGCGGCCGAAGCCGAGGACGTGGACCTGCGCGAAGTGGTGCGCGGCTGTGCCGAGGCCTATCGCCCGCTGATCGGCGCCCGCACGCTCGCCTGCGAGTTGCCGGGGGTGCCGTTGCCGATGCATTGCGCGCCCGAGCTGATCGCCCAGGCCCTGGACAAGCTGCTCGACAACGCGCTCTCGTTCACTCCGGCCGACGGCTGGCTGCGTCTGGGGCTTGTCCCTCGCGACGATGGCGCCGAGATCACCCTCGCCAACCAGGGCCCGCCGCTGCCCGCCGCCATGCAGGGTCGCCTGTTCGACTCGCTGGTCAGCCTGCGCGACAAGGCGACGCCCGGCGACGCCCCGCACCTGGGGCTGGGCCTGTACGTGGTGCGCCTGGTCGCCGAACGCCATGGCGGCAGCGCCAGTGCCGGCAACCTGGATGACGGCAGCGGCGTGGCCTTCAGCCTGCGCCTGCGCAACATGCCGCGCCAGCGGCTGTAAGCAGGCACGAGCCTGGATATCGCTGCACCAAAGCGGCATCCCGTGTGGATGCGCCGATGGAGCGGTTCGTTCCACCCGTACGGGCTGCTATCGTGCGCGTTCCGTTTAGCCGTCCGGACCCCACGTGATCTCCCGAGACCAATTCGACGCGCTGGCCGCGCAGGGCCACACGCGCATTCCGCTGGTGCGCGAGGTGTTCTCCGACCTCGACACGCCGCTGTCGGTGTATCTGAAGCTCGCCGATGGGCCGTACACCTTTCTGTTCGAGTCGGTCGAGGGCGGCGCCACCTGGGGACGCTATTCGATCATCGGCCTGCCGGCTCGGCGGGTGTACCGCCTGCGCGGGCACGAACTGGAGGTGGAGGACGCCGGCGAGGTGACCGAGCGGCGCCGCCTGGACGATCCGCTGGGCGAGATCGAGCGTCTGCGCGCGCAGTACACCGTGCCGCGCCTGCCGGAGCTGCCCGCGTTCACTGGCGGCCTGGTCGGCTACTTCGGCTTCGAGACCATCGGCTACATCGAGCCGCGCCTCGCACAATGGGACCGGCCTGACGAGCTGGGCACGCCCGACGTGCTGCTGATGCTGGCCGAGGAAGTGGCCGTCTTCGACAACCTCAAGGGCCGCCTGTACCTGATCGTGCACGCCGACCCCGCGCAGCCGCAGGCCTACGCGCAGGCGCAGCGCCGGCTCGATGCGCTGGTCCACCGCCTGCGCCAGGGCGGCGCCTCGTATCCGCAGCTCAACCAGTCGGTCGCGCTGGACGAGGGCGACTTCAAGTCCTCCTTCACCAAGCCCGAGTTCGAGGCGATGGTGGAGAAGGCGAAGGAGTACATCCGCGCCGGCGACATCTTCCAGGTGGTGCCTTCGCAGCGCCTCTCCGTGGGTTTCAACGCGCGGCCGGTGGACGTGTACCGTGCGCTGCGCGCATTGAATCCCTCGCCGTACATGTATTTCGTCGACCTGGGACAGACGCAGATCGTCGGCTCCTCGCCGGAGATCCTGGCGCGGCTCAAGGACGGCAAGGTCGTGGTGCGGCCGCTGGCCGGCACGCGCAGGCGCGGCGCCAGCGAGGAGGAGGACCTGGCGCTGGAGGCCGAGCTGCTGGCCGATCCCAAGGAGCGCGCCGAGCACGTCATGCTGATCGACCTGGGCCGCAACGACATCGGCCGCATCAGCCAGACCGGCACGGTGGAGGTGAGCGAGTCGTTCGTGATCGAGCGCTACTCGCACGTCATGCACATCGTCTCGCAGGTGCAGGGCACGGCGCGGCCGGGGCTGTCCTACATGGACGTGCTCAAGGCGACCTTTCCCGCCGGCACTCTCTCCGGCGCGCCGAAGATCCGGGCGCTGGAAATCATCCAGGAGCTGGAACCCTACAAGCGCAACATCTACGCCGGCGCGATCGGCTGGATCGGCTGGTGGGGCGATGCGGACACCGCCATCGCCATCCGCACGGCGGTGATCCAGGACGGTCGCCTGCACGTGCAGGCCGGCGCCGGCATCGTCTACGACTCCGATCCGTCGGCCGAGTGGGAAGAGACGATGAACAAGGGGCGCGCGCTGTTCCGCGCCGTGGCGCAGGCGGCCAAGGGGCTCTGACGGGCGCGGCGTCCCGTGGCCTGCTGGCGGACGGCCTTTGCAGCGCGGGATTGTCCAGCGTGGGTTGAGGCGAGCGCTTCGACTTCGCCCTGCGGGCTACGCTCAGCGAACGGGTTCGTCGGTTTGAGCCTCTTCTTTCGGGAGAGGGGTCGGGGAGAGGGTCCGGTATCGCCGGACGCCTGCTGGCACCTCCAAGCCCCTGGTGCGCAAGAACTTTCGCTTCCGTGCATGACTTCCGGCAGGGCTTGGCTCAGGTGCAACGTTATATCGTTTCGTCCCTTCACCGCTCCGGAAAGCGCGCCTGCATGAACAAGGGTTGGGCTGCTGCACTGGCCTCGTTGCTGCTGTGCGGCTGTGCAGTGGGGCCGGACTTCAGGCGGCCCGCGGCGCCGGCGGTCGATCGCTACGCCGCCGAGCCGGTGACGGTCGCCGCTGGCACGGGCGCAGCTGCGCAGCGTTTCGTCCGCGGCGGCGATATCCCGGCGCAGTGGTGGCGGTTGTTCCATTCGCCGCAACTCGATGCGCTGATCGCGCAGGCGCTGGCCAACAACCCCGACCTGAAGGCTGCGCAGGCCGCCCTGGCCGCGGCCCGGGAGACCGCGCTGGCCGGCCGCGGCGCCTATTACCCCGCCGTCTCCGCCGGTTTCTCGGCCCGCCGCCAGCAGGATCCACCCGGCGCGCTCGCGCCGGTGCCCAGCTCCAGTGCGTCGCTGTACAACCTGATGAGCGCGCAGGTCAGCGTGTCCTACGCGCCCGACGTGTTCGGCCTGAACCGGCGCACGGTCGAATCGCTCGACGCGCAGGCGCAGGCCGTGCGCTACCAGATGCTCGCCACCGACATCGCGCTGAGCGCCAACGTGGCGGTGACGGCGATCCAGGTCGCTTCGCTGCGCGAGCAGGTGCAGGCGACGCAGGAGCTCGCCGGCATCGACGCGCACATGCTCTCGATCATGCGCTACCAGCTGGCCAAGGGCTACGTGGGCCGGCTCGATGTCGCGGCGCAGGAGACCCAGCTCGCGCAGGTGAACGCCTCGCTGGCGCCGCTGCGCGCGCAACTGGCTCAACAGCGCCACCGGCTGGCCGTGCTGGCCGGCCGTTTTCCCAGCGAAGAGCCGCCCGATGCCTTCGACCTCGCCAGCCTGCAGCTGCCGCAGGACCTGCCGCTCAGCCTGCCCTCGGCGCTGGTCGCGCAGCGGCCGGACGTGCTGCAGGCGCAAGCCAGCCTGCATGCGGCCAGCGCGCAGGTCGGCGTCGCCATCGCCAATCGCCTGCCGAACATCACGCTGAGCGCGGACGTCGGCAGCACGGCGCTGGCGATGAGCCAGCTGTTCAAGTCCGGCACCGGCTTCTGGGGCCTGGGCGCGGCGGTGGCGGCACCGGTCTTCGAGGGTGGCGCCCTGCGCCACCAGGAACGCGCCGCCCGGGCGGCGTACACGCAGGCGGCCGAGCAATACCGCAGCACGGTGCTGGGCGCGTTCCAGAACGTCGCCGACACGCTGGTCGCGCTGCAGCAGGACGCGCAGGCCGTGCAGGCCACCGTCGCCGCCGACGACGCGGCCAAGGTCGCGCTGGACCTGTCGCAACGGCGATGGAAGGACGGCTACGCCGGCTATCTCTCCCTGCTGGGCGCCGAGCAGGCCGCGCTGCAGGCGCGCATCGGCCTGGCGCAGGCGCAGGCCAGCCGCTATGCCGACACGGTGGCGCTGTTCCAGGCGCTGGGCGGTGGCTGGTGGCATCGCACCGACCTGGCCGAAGGCGCAGACGCGCCGCCAACCACCACGACGGCGCCGGACGCGGCAGCCGTGAACAGCAGGGGCAACGATGAACACTGAGAGCGCACGCAGCGCGGCGCATCCGGCGCGCGCACTGCTCGCCATGGCGATGCTGGCGCTGGCCGCCTGCGGGCATCCGGCCGATGACCGCTCCGCGCCTTCGGCCACCGCCCCGCACAACGCCACGCTGACCGCCGCGCAGCGCCAGCACGTCAAGCTCTACACGGTCGCGCCGGCGAACTTCGAACGGGCGATCGAAGCCACCGGCGTGGTGGACTTCGACAACGACCAGGCCACCGGTGTGCTCGCCCCGTTCTCCGGCCCGGTTGCGCGCCTGCTGGTCGAGCCCGGCCAGCACGTCGCCAAGGGCCAGCCGCTGGCGCTGGTCGATTCGCCCGATTTCGCCGCCGCGGTCGGCGCCTACGGCAAGGCGCTGGTCGCCGCCCGCAACACGCGCCGGCTGGCCGATGCGGACCTCGATCTCAGCCAGCACGAAGGCCTGCCCCGGCGCGAGCTCGAACAGGCGCAGACCGACGCGGCCAGCGCCGAGGCGGACCGCGACGCCGCGCTGCAGGCGCTGCTCGCGCTGGACATCGACCCGCAGACGCTCAAGGCGATCCAGGCCGGCCACGCGCCGGCGCGCATCCAGGGCGTGATCCGCGCCCCGGTGGCCGGCACCGTGGCGCAGAAGCTGATCACCCCCGGCCAGTTGCTGCAGGCGGGCACCACCCCGTGCTTCACCGTGGCCGACCTCTCGCGCATGTGGGTGATCGCGCAGGTGGCGCCCGCCGAACTGGGCGCGGTGCGCGCGGGCGATCCGGCCACGATCGAGGCCGGCGGGGTCGGCGCCCTGCGTGGCACGGTCGACAACCTGGGCGCGCTGGTCGATCCGGACACGCGCGCGGTGCCGGTGCGCGTGGCGGTCGACAACCCGGCGGGCCTGCTGAAGAAGCAGATGTACGTGCGCGTGCGCATCCAGTCGCGCCAGCCGCAGAGCGCCCTGCTGCTGCCGGTGTCGGCCGTGCTGCACGACGACGAGAACCTGCCGTTCGTCTACGTCGCCGAGCGCGACGGCAGCTTCGCCCGCCGGCACGTCAGCCTGGGCGAGCGCGCCGGCGACAGCTATCCGATCGCGCAGGGCATCCGACCCGGCGACCAGGTGGTGGTCGACGGCGGATTGTTCGTGCAGTTCATGCAAAGCCAATGAGCGCACACCTGCCTCCGATGCCGCCACGCTCGGCGTCGCTGATGAACCGCCTGGTCGGCGCCTCGCTCGGGCAGCGCCTGCTGATACTCCTGCTGACGCTGGCGCTGGTCGGCGCCGGCGTGCGCGCCTGGCAGCGCCTGCCGGTGGACGCCTATCCGGACCTTTCGCCGCCCGCCGTCGACATCGTCACGCAGTGGCCCGGGCACACCGCCGAGGAAGTGGAGCGGCTGATCACCGTGCCGGTGGAGCGGGGCATGACCGGCATCCCGAAGACCGCCAACACGCGTTCGGTGTCGCTGTACGGGCTGTCCGACGTCACCCTCAATTTCGAAGGCGGCAGCAGCTACCAGCTCGACCGCCAGGAAGTGTTCAACCGGCTCGGCGACCTCGGTCTGCCAGGCGGCGTCACGCCGTCGGTTTCGCCCATGTCCTCGCCCTCCGGGCTGATCTACCGCTACGTGCTGCAAAGCTCCGACCGCTCGCCGACCGAGCTCAAGACCTTCGAGGACTGGGTGATCGAGCCGCAGTACCGCGCGGTGCCCGGCGTGGCGGACGACTCGGGCTTCGGTGGCGGCACCATGCAGTACCAGGTGCTGCTCGACCCGGTGAAGCTCGCCGGCGCCGGCCTCACCGCCACGCAGGTGCAGGCCGCGCTCGCCGCCAACAACGCCAACGCCGGTGGCGGTTTCTACTCGCAGGGCGGCCAGTTCTACTACGTGCGCGGCGTCGGCCGGCTGGTCTCGCTGGAGGACATCGGCAACGTGGTGCTGGCCGTGCACGACGGCAAGCCGGTGCTGGTCAAGGACGTCGGCCGCGTGGCCACCGGCATCGCGCCGCGGCTGGGCGAGTTCGGCTTCGAGAAGCAGGACGACGCGGTCGAGGGCGTGATCATGCTGCGCACCGGTGAGAAGACCCAGGACGTGCTCAAGCGCGTCGAGGCCAAGACGCGCGAACTCAACGACCACGTCCTGCCGCCCGACATCAAGGTCCACCCGTTCTACGACCGCACCGACCTGGTCGCGCTGACCACCGACGTGGTGCGCCAGAACCTGCTGCGCGGCATGCTGCTGGTGGTCGTGGTGCTGATCTTCTTCCTGTACGACCTGCGTGCCGGGTTGATCGTCGCCGCCACCATCCCGCTGGCGCTGCTGTTCGCCTTCACCTGCCTCGACCTGCAGGGCGCCTCGGCCAATCTCCTGTCCATCGGCGCGATCGATTTCGGCATCCTGGTCGATGCGGCGGTGGTGATGGTGGAGAACATCTACCGGCAGATCGCCGATCGCCGGGACGAGGACTTCAATGTCATCGAGATCATCCGCGACGCCGCCGCCGAGGTGGACCGCCCGCTGTTCTACGCGGTGGCGGTGATCGTGGTCAGCTTCCTGCCGATCTACGTGCTGTCCGGGCCCTCGGGCACGCTGTTCAAGCCGATGGCCGACACCATGGTGTTCGCGCTGGTCGGCTCGCTCGTGGTCACGCTCACGCTGCTGCCGGTGCTGTGCTCGTGGCTGATGCGCAAGGGCGTGCGCGAGCGGCGCAACGCGATCTTCGAGGCGACCAAGGCCGCCTATGCGCGGGGCCTGGATTTCTGCCTGGCGCATGCGCGCGGCACCATCGCCGCCTCGGCCCTGCTGCTGGGCGCCTCGCTGCTGCTGATCCCGGGCATCGGCGCGGAGTTCATGCCGCACCTGGACGAGGGCGCGCTGTGGGTGCGCGCGACCATGCCCTACACCATCTCGTTCGACGAGTCGGCCAGGATCGCGCCGCAGATCCGCGACATCCTGCATTCGTTCCCCGAGGTCACCACGGTCGCCTCCGAGCTCGGCCGCCCGGACGACGGCACCGACCCCACCGGCTTCTTCAACGTCGAGTTCTACGTCGCGCTCAAGCCCTACGCGCAGTGGCACGGCGCCTACCGCACCAAGCCCGAGCTGATCGCGGCGATCAACAAGAAGCTCGAAGCCTTCCCCGGCATCATCTTCAACTACACGCAGCCGGCCGAGGACGCGGTGGACGAGGCCGAGACGGGCCTGAAGAGCGCGCTGGCGGTCAAGGTGTTCGGCCCCGACCTGGATACGCTCCAGCAGAAGGGCAAGGCGATCAAGCACGTGCTCGAGCACGTGCGCGGCATCCACGACGTGAGCCTGGTGCAGGAGCTCGGGCAGCCGTCCCTGAGCATCGTGATCGACCGCGCCGCGATCGCCCGCCTCGGCCTCAACGTGGACGACATCAACGGCCTGATCACCACCGCCATCGGCGGCGACGTGGCCACCCAGGTGATCCAGGGCGAGAAGCAGTTCGACCTGGTGGTGCGCCTGGACAAGCCCTGGCGCAGCGACCCGCAGGCGATCGGCAACATCCTGGTCGCCGCGCCCGGCGGCCAGCAGGTGCCGCTGCGGACGTTGGCGAAGATCGGCGTGACCAACGGCGCCTCCTTCATCTACCGCGAGAACGCCTCGCGCTACATCGGCGTGCAGTTCTCGGTGGAAGGCCGCGACCTGGCCGGCGCGGTGGAGGACGCGATGGCGCAGGTGAAGAAGCAGGTCGTGCTGCCGCAGGGCTACAGCACCGACTGGGGCGGCGAGTATTCGGAGTACACCGCCTCGCGCGCGCAGTTGAACGTGATCGTGCCGCTGACCCTGGCGCTGATCTTCCTGCTGCTGTTCACCCTCTACAGCAATTTCAAGTTCCCCTTCATCACCGTCGCCGGCGTGCTGCTGTCGGCGCCGGTCGGCGGGCTGGTCGCGCTCTGGCTCACCGGCACGCCGTTCTCGGTGTCCTCCGGGATCGGCTTCCTGGCGCTGTTCGGCGTTTCGGTACAGACCGCGGTGGTGTACATCTCCTACGTCAACGAGCTGCGCCGCAACGGCACGCCGCTGGCCGAGGCGATCCGCGAGGGCGCGATCCTGCGCCTGCGCCCGATCATGATGACCGCGCTGGTCGCCGCGCTGGGCCTGTTGCCGGCGGCGATGGCCACCGGCGTGGGCACCGACACGCAGCGGCCGTTCGCGCTGGTCATCGTCAGCGGATTGTTCACGCGCCTGCTGATCAGCGTGTTCCTGATGCCGGCGCTGTATGCCGTGGTGGCGCGGCCGCAGGACCGGCTGGAAGTGTAGCCCTCGCTATACTTGCGGTCCGGTCATCATGGGAGGCTCCATGCGCCATCGCTTCGCATCGCGCCGATCCGCGGCCTGGTCCTGCCGGATGCCACGGAGGCTGCGCGCGCTTGCGCTGGTGCTCGGCGCGCTGGTCCCGATCCTCGCCACCGCCGGGGAATGGCCCGACACGCCGCTGGCCCGCACCGAGGCGCTGGCCTTGCTGCAGACGCTCAACGCCGACCTGCTCGGCCATCCGAGCGCCACGCTCACGCTGGAGCGCTGGTGCGGATCGCACCAACTGGCGGCCAGGCCCACGGTGGTCGCACGGCGCGACCGCACGGCGAGCAAGCCGTTGCCCGAGGACCTGCGCCGCGCGCTCGGCATCGATGCCGGCACGCCGGTGCGCTACCGACGCGTGCAACTGGCCTGCGGCGACCACGTGCTTTCCGAGGCCGACAACTGGTACCTGCCCGGGCGGCTGACCGCCGCGATGAACCAGGCGCTGGACCACAGCGACACGCCCTTCGGCAAGGTGGTCGCGCCGCTGCACTTCCGCCGCCACACGCTCTCCGCGCGATTGCTGTGGTCGCCGCTGCCGTCGGGCTGGGACATGCACGGCCTGCCGGCTGCAGGCAAACAGCCGCTCGTCCTGCCGCACCAGCTCCTGCAGCACCGCGCCCTGCTGGAGGATGCGCAAGGCCACCCGTTCAGCGCATTGGTGGAGACCTTCACCGAACAGGTGCTGGCGTTCCCGCCGCCGACGGCCCGCGAGTAGCTCCCGCGCGTCGCCGGATCTGCGATGGGCCACGGCTATCATGGCCGCATGGCTGCCTTCTCCCCCGACGACCTGACCCGCGGGCTTTCCGTGATCCGCGCCAGCCGGCTGGAGGCGCTGCTGGACCCGCTGGTGGCGCTGCTCGACGCGGCGCCGCCGGCCAGCGTGCTGGCGCCGCAGACGGTGATCGCGGCGCACCCGGGCATGCGCCAGTGGCTGTCCGGCGCACTGGCCCGCGCGCGCGGGCCGGGCGGCATCGTCGCCAACCTCGACATCCGCCTGCCCAGC
>NZ_JABFWW010000282.1 GCF_013362045.1 Frateuria sp.
CGGATAGGAACGGCCGGGCACGTGGGCGCCGGCGAAGTCGTAGCCGAGCAGGTCGGCCAGCTGCCGTGCGATGGCCGCATGCGTGGCCGCCTCGTGCGCGGAGTGCGCGGCGCCGGGGCCGACGCCGAGGACCACGCTGCCACGGGCCGGCGCAGGCTGCGGATGTGGCGGGAGGCTGGTTGCCACGCGTGTCTCCGGACGCACGCGGCGCCGGAGGTCGGCGCCGATCGACGGAGGCTAGCGGCGGCGGTGTGGATGGGCTGTTGAAGGACCTGCCGCGTGGGAGCGTTTCGGCCCTCCGGGCCTATTTCTCGACGAACGCCCGCTCGATCACGTAGTCGCCCGGTTCGCGCGTGCGTGGCGAGGCCTGGAAGCCGCGGCCGTCGAGCAGTGCGCACAGGTCGTCCAGCATCGCCGGGCTGCCGCACAGCATGACCCGGTCGGTCGCCGGGTTGAGCGGCGGCAGGCCGGTGCCCTGGCTCATGACGCCGTCGACGATGGCGTCGGTGATGCGGCCGCGGTTCCTGAACGGCTCGCGCGTGACGGTGGGATAGTAGACGAGCTTCTCGCGCACGAGTTCGCCCAGGTATTCGTGTTGCGGCAACTCGCGCTCGAGGTAATCGGCATAGGCCAGGTCGCTGATGTGGCGCACGCCGTGGGCCAGCACGATCTTCTCGTAGCGCTCGTAGGTGGCCGGGTCGCGCACGATGCTCATGAACGGTGCCAGGCCGGTGCCGGTGCCGAGCAGGTAGAGGTTCCTGCCGGGCTTGAGGTCGTCCAGCACCAGCGTGCCGGTGGACTTGCGGCTGACCACCAGCGGATCGCCGGGCTTGAGGTGCTGCAGGCGCGAGGTGAGCGGGCCGTTGGGCACCTTGATGGAGAAGAACTCCAGGTGCTCCTCCCAACTCGCACTGGCGATCGAGTAGGCCCGCATCAGCGGACGGCCGTCCACTTCCATGCCGATCATCACGAACTGGCCGCTCTCGAAGCGGAAGCCGGGATCGCGCGTGGCGCGAAAGCTGAAGAGCGTGTCGTTCCAGTGCCGCACGTCGATCACGTGCTCGGTCGCAAGGGCCACCATGTGGATGTCGTGCCTCGGATGGATGTGGGCCGCCGCGAACGCGTATCCGTCGATGGCCGCTAGCCTTGGGTGGGCGTCGCCCGTGCGGGCCGCGCGGTTGTCGGGGTAGGCCGCGCGCCCTTTCATTATGCCATCGGGGCACGGGCGGAGTCAGGCGCCGGCCGCGCGTATACCATTGCCACATGCTGCGATTAGGATAGGCGCGAGGGGGAAGATGGCGCCGGCCCGCGCAACCGCGCAGGCATGCAACCGTCCAGGCAGCAGGCGCCATGGAGCCCAGACCCGGGATCGCAACTGGCAGCGCTCCATTCGTTGCCGCCCGCAGTGGCCGAACCAGTGAGCAACAGGGACGCACGCATGCAGCATCTGGAAGAGAGCAGGATCGCCATCATCGGCCTCGGCTACGTGGGCCTGCCGCTGGCCGTGGAGTTCGGCAAGCGCTACGACACGCTGGGCTTCGACATCAACCAGGGGCGCATCGACGAGCTGCGCGCGGGACGCGACAGCACGTTGGAAGTGGATGGCGCCGAACTGGCTGCCGCCGGCCGCCTGCGCTTTTCCGCCACCGAGGACGACCTGCGCGCCTGCAACGTCTACATCGTCACCGTGCCCACGCCGATCGACGCGGCCAAGCGGCCCGACCTCACCCCGCTGGTCAAGGCCAGCCAGATGCTGGGGCGCGTGCTCAAGGCCGGCGACATCGTGGTGTACGAGTCGACCGTGTACCCGGGCTGCACCGAGGAGGTGTGCGTGCCGCTGCTCGAGCGTGGATCGGGGCTGGCCTTCAACCGCGACTTCTTCGCCGGCTACAGCCCCGAGCGGATCAATCCGGGCGACAAGCAGCACCGGGTCACCAGCATCCTCAAGGTTACCTCCGGCTCGACGCCGGAGGCAGCCGATTTCATCGATCGACTGTACGGCTCGATCATCGCCGCCGGTACGCACAAGGCCAGCTGCATCAAGGTGGCCGAGGCGGCCAAGGTGATCGAGAACACCCAGCGCGACCTCAACATCGCGCTGGTCAACGACCTGGCGATCCTGTTCAACAAGCTCGGCATCGACACGCTGGAAGTGCTGCAGGCGGCCGGATCCAAGTGGAACTTCCTGCCGTTCCGGCCGGGCCTGGTCGGCGGCCACTGCATCAGCGTCGACCCGTACTACCTCACCCACAAGGCGCAGGAGGTCGGCCACCATCCGGATGTGATCCTGGCCGGCCGGCGCACCAACGACGGCATGGGGCCGTACATCGCCAGCGAGGTGATCCGGCTGATGGTGCGCAAGGGCATCAATCCGGTGAACGCGCGCGTGCTGCTGCTGGGCCTGGCGTTCAAGGAGAACTGCCCGGACCTGCGCAACACGCGCGTGGTCGACATCGTGCAGGCGCTGCGCAGTTACAACGCGGCGGTGGACGTGCACGACCCGTGGGTCAATGCCGCCGAGGCCGAGCACGAATACGGCCTGGTCCCGCTGGCGCAGCCGCCCGCGGGAGCCTACGACGCGGTGATCGTGGCGGTCGGCCACCGGCAGTTCGTGGCGCTGGGCGCCGACGGCGTGCGCGCGTATGGCAAACCCGAGTCGGTGGTCTACGACGTCAAGTACGTATTGCCGCGCGAAGCGGTGGACGGGAGGCTCTGATGGCGACGCTCGATACCTTGCTGCCGACCGCGCTGCAGGCGCGCGTGCGCGCGCAGGACGGCACCTGGCTGGTCACCGGCGCAGCCGGCTTCATCGGATCCAACCTGGTCGAGGCGCTGCTCGGGCTGGGCCAGGCGGTGGTCGGGCTGGACAACTTCGCCACTGGGCACCGGCGCAACCTGGACGAGGTCGAGCGACTGGTCGGGCCGCAGGCGTGGTCGCGCTTCAGCTTCGTCGAGGGCGACATCCGCAGGCTGGACGATTGCCGCGCCGCCTGCGCCGGCGTGCGCCACGTGCTGCACCAGGCGGCGCTGGGCTCGGTGCCGCGCTCGGTCGAGGACCCGCTCGCCACCCACGCGGCCAACGCCACCGGCTTCCTCAACATGCTGGTGGCCGCGCGCGACGCGGGCGTGGGCAGCTTCACCTATGCCGCTTCCAGCTCCACCTACGGCGACGAACCCAGCCTGCCCAAGGTCGAGGACGTGATCGGTCGCGCGCTGTCGCCGTATGCGGTGACCAAGCTGCTGAACGAGATCTACGCCGAGGTGTTCGCGCGCTGCTACGGCTTCAAGTCGATCGGCCTGCGCTACTTCAATGTCTTCGGCCGGCGGCAGGACCCCGAGGGCGCCTACGCGGCCGTGATCCCGCAGTGGATCGCCACCATGCTGCGTGGCGATGGGGTGTACATCAACGGCGACGGCGAGACCACGCGCGACTTCTGCCACGTGGCCAATGCGGTGCAGGCCAACCTGCTCGCCGCGCTCGCACCCGAGGAGCACCGCGACCGCGTCTACAACGTGGCGGTCGGCCAGCGCACCAGCCTCAACCAGCTGTTCGAGGGCCTGGTACGGCAACTGGCGAGCGAAGGCGTGGACTACGCGCAGTCGCCGGTGTACCGGGACTTCCGCGCCGGCGACGTGCGCCATTCGCTGGCCGACATCCAGCGCGCCGCCACGCGGCTGGGCTATGCGCCGACCCACACGCTCGCCGAAGGCCTGGACGAGGCGATGCCCTGGTACCTGGAGTTCATCGCGGGCCAGACGGCCTGAGGCTGATCTGGCCGTGGCGCGCGGCGGCTTCCTGGTCGGCGTTGGGCACGCCATCGCAAGCCTGGTGCCGTCTCCCCCGCGGGTGGGCGTGGCGTACGCGCTGCTGTTCGATGCCGCCGGGCAGGCGCAATCGATCGATGAGGCGCTGCTCCTGCTGGGGCGGGAAGAGCGCAGCCGAGCCGCGCGTTTCCACTTCGAGCGCGATCGCACGACGTATGTGCTGGCGCACGCAATCTGGCGCCGCCTGCTCGGCCGCTGCCTCGGTGTCCCTGCCGCGGACGTGCCGCTGCGCTTCGCCGCCTCCGGCCAGCCGCAGCTTCCCGGCACCGGCTGGGCCACCAGCCTGAGCCACAGCGGGACACAGGTGCTGCTGGCCGCGGCCCGTGCCGATGTGCTGGGCGTGGATATCGAGTGCGCCCCTGCGTCCGCGCGACTGGACGCCCTGGCCGCGGAGATCTGCGCCCCGGTCGAGCGCGATTTGCTGCAGGCGCTGCCCGCCGCCGCGCGCAGGCATGCCCTGTTGCGGTTATGGACGCGCAAGGAGGCCCTGCTGAAGGCTGCCGGCGTGGGCCTGGGGCAGCCGCCATCAAGCTTTGCCGCGCCGGCGGACGAGCCGGTCATGCTGCCGGGCATGCCCGCGGCGCAGTTCTGTGTCGTACACGATCTTGCGCCCCTGCCGCCCACTTGCGCGGGCGCATGGGCGGCGCCATCGGCAGTACGCGAGCTGTCTTGGCGGCGGGTCGGAAGATCGGACGAGAAAATTCCGGAATTGTGACGGGTACGTCATTTTTTCTATTGAATTTTTTCCATTCGAGTAGTAGACGAGCGGCCTCATCCGGGAATATGCTCCGCCCCTCGTCGGCAGTGGACGCCGGTGAAGGGGAAACGGATGAGTCTCTTGCACAAGCGAAGTGCGCGATGGCTGTTCCTGCTGGCCATGGCCGAACTGGTGCTGCTGGGGGGCTCACTGGTTGCAGCCACGTACCTGCGTTTCCAGCAGCCCGAGGAACTGGCCCAGTACCTGCGTTACCTGCCGAACCGCGCCCTGATGTTCGGGGTGGCGATGCTGCTGGGCCTGGCGGCGCTGGGCCAGTACCAGACCTACATGCGCGCCAGCTGGTTCGGCCTGCTGGCGCGCCAGGCGATCGGCTTCCTGCTCGGCGGCCTGGGCTTGATGGTGATCTTCTACCTGCTGCCGCAGGCCTACCTGGGTCGCGGCGTGCTGGGCATGGCGCTGATGCTGGGCTTCGTCGCGGTGACTGCGTTCCGCACGCTGTTCCTGCGGCTGGTCGAAGTCGAGGCGTTCAAGCGGCGCATCCTGGTGCTTGGCGCCGGTGCGCGCGCGGCGCAGATCCACACCCGCATGCGGCGGCGCTCGGATCGGCGCGGTTTCACCGTGCTCGGATTCATCGCGCGCCCGGGGGAGACCATCGAGGTTCCGGCCAGCCAGTTGATCCAACCCAACGGTCCCTTGCCGGAATGGACCCTGCGCCACCAGGTCGACGAGATCGTGGTCGGAGTGGAGGACCGGCGCGGCAAGCTGATGATGGAAGAGCTGCTCGAGTGCCGGCAGTCGGGCGTCGCGATCACCGACCTCACCACCTTCTTCGAGCGCGAGGCGGGCCGCGTGCAGCTTTCGCTCACGCATCCGTCGTGGCTGGTGTACTCGGGCGGCTTCAACGCCACGCCGATGCGCCGCTTCACCAAGCGCAGCTTCGACCTGGCCGCCTCGCTGTGCGTGCTGGTGCTCGCCTGGCCGCTGATGCTGCTGGTGGCGCTGGCGATCCTGATCGAATCGGGTCCGGGCCAGCCGGTCTTCTATCGGCAGGAGCGCGTGGGCGCGCGCGGCAGGACCTTCCAGTTGATCAAGTTCCGCAGCATGCGCACCGACGCCGAGCGCGACGGCGTGGCCCGCTGGGCGCGCGAGAACGACGACCGCGTGACCCGCGTGGGCCGCTTCATCCGCAAGGTGCGGCTGGATGAGCTGCCGCAGCTGTGGAACGTGCTCAAGGGCGAGATGAGCCTGATCGGCCCGCGTCCGGAGCGCCCCCAGTTCGTTGCCGACCTGGCCACCAAGATCAGCTACTACAACCTGCGCCATTGCCTGAAACCCGGCCTCGCCGGTTGGGCCCAGCTGCGCTATCCGTACGGCGCCTCGGAAGACGATGCCGAAGAGAAGCTCAAGTACGACCTCTATTACGTCAAGAACCACAACCTGCTGTTCGACCTGCTGATCCTGATCCAGACGGTCGAGGTGGTGCTGTTCCGCCGGGGTGCGCGTTAGCGGCAGCCGCCAGGTCCTCCTGATCGGGGCCGTTCATCTTCAGGAGTCACCATGCCCAGTAGTGGCTTGCCGGAAAATCCGCGCGCATCCTCACCCGAACGGGACAGCCGCAGCGGCTGGCGCCGGCGCGCGGTACTCGCGGCGGCGGCGCTGCTGCTGGCCGGCGTAGTCGTGGCACAGGTCGTCGTGCGGCTGCGCGAAGCCGGCGCCCGGACGCCGGAAGCTGCGATGCGGGCGCAATGGAAGGCCGACGCGGCGCCCGTGCCGGCGAGAGTGCGCGCGAACACGCCGGCGGCGATGCCGGCATCCGCTGGCGCCGCGGC
>NZ_JABFWW010000226.1 GCF_013362045.1 Frateuria sp.
GGCAACCTGTCCACCTCGGTGTGGGTCGGCTTCGACGACTTCAGCTCGCTGGGCCGCTCCCACGGCGTGGGCGAGTTCGGCGCGCAGGCGGCGCTGCCGATCTGGATGGATTACATGGGCAGCGTGCTCAAGGGCCTGCCTTCCAATGCGCTGCCGATGCCGCCGGGTATCGCTACCGTACAGATCAACCGCCAGAGCGGCTTGCCCACTTCGCCGGACGATCCCAATGCCATGAACGAGATTTTCAAGGTGGAGGACGTCGACCGCCTGCGCGCCCAGGCCGCGCAGCAGCAACAGAATCAGGACGAACAGCACCCTTACGATATCTTCTGACGGGCGACACGGCCCTCACGCCGGATCGGCTTCGCTGTCGATCCGGCCCCTCCAAGGAGCGACGACCATGGCACGCGGCGAGCACCATCGCATCCATGCGCACGATCGCCAGCAGCGCAACCGGCTGCGGGTGGCCCAGGAGGCCGCCCGGCTGATGAGCGAGCACGGCATCCGCGACTTCCACCACGCCAAGCTCAAGGCCGCCGAGCGGCTGAGCATCCACGACGCGCAGGCGCTGCCGCGCAACCAGGAGATCGAGCAGGCGCTGCGCGAGCGCCAGCGCCTGTTCGATGCCGACAGCCAGCCGCAGCAGCTCAAGGCCCGCCGCGAGGCCGCGGTGGAAGCCATGCGTTTCCTCGGCCGCTTCGATCCGCGCCTGGTCGGGCCGGTGCTCGAAGGCACCGCCGACGCGCATTCGGCCGTCTGCCTGCACGTTTTCAGCGACGATCCGGACGCGGTTGCGCTGTTCCTGCGCGAACACGGCGTGCCGGCCGAACTGCAGACCCGCCGCCTGCGCCTCAGCCGCGAGGAGCAGGCGGACTATCCGGTGCTGCTGTTCGCCGCCGATGCGCTGCCGTTCGATCTCACCGTGATGCCGCGCGACGCACTGCGCCAGGCGCCGCTGGACCGCATCGACGAAAAACCGATGCGGCGTGCCTCGCTGGCGATGGTGGAGGAACTGTTGGACGAGAGCGCCTCCGGCGACGACTTCGAGCGGATGCTCGCCGCCGCGCGCCGCTAGCGGCCGGCCGCAGACGTCGATGGCACCGGCCGAACGAAAACGCCCCGGCGTGACCGGGGCGTTTGGGCGGACCGAGGCCGACGCGGCTCAGCGCTTGCCGGTCGGCACGTAGTCGCGCACGTCGGCGCCGGTGTAGATCTGGCGCGGACGGCCGATGCGGGACCCTGGAGTCTCATGCTGCTCGATCCAGTGCGCGATCCAGCCGGCGGTGCGCGCGATGGCGAACATCACGGTGAACATCTCGGTCGGAATGCCCAGCGCCTTGTAGATGATGCCCGAGTAGAAATCCACGTTCGGATAAAGCTTGCGCTCGACGAAGTAGTCGTCCTTCAGCGCCGCCTCTTCCAGCTTCATCGCAACGTCCAGCAGCGGGTCGTTGACGCCCAGCTCGGCGAGCACCTTGTGGCACATCTCGCGGATGATCTTCGCGCGCGGGTCGAAGTTCTTGTAGACGCGGTGGCCGAAGCCCATCAGGCGGAAACTGTCGTTCTTGTCCTTGGCGCGCTTGACCGCGGTCTCCACGCGGTCGGGCGAGCCGATCTCCTCCAGCTGCTTGAGCACCGCCTCGTTGGCGCCACCGTGCGCCGGCCCCCACAGCGCGGTGATGCCCGCGGCGATCGAGGCGTACGGGTTGGCGCCGGTCGAGCCGACCAGGCGCACCGTCGAGGTGGAGGCGTTCTGCTCGTGGTCGGCGTGCAGGATGAACAAGAGGTCCAGCGCCTTGGCGGCCACCGGGTTCAACTGCAGCGGCTCGCTCGGCACCTCGAACATCATGTGCAGGAAGCGCTCGACGTACTCGAGGTTGTTGCGCGGGTAGCGGAACGGCCAGCCGATCGAGTAGCGGTAGCAGGCAGCGGCGATGGTCGGCATCTTGGCGATCAGCCGGATCGCCGCGAGCTTGCGGTCGGCCGCATCGTCGACGTTGAGGTCGTCGTGGTAGAAGGCCGACAGCGAAGCGACCGACGCGGCCAGCATGGCCATCGGGTGCGCATCGTGGTGGAAGCCCTGGAAGAAGTTCTTCAGCGACTCATGCATCATCGTGTGATGCGTGATCTGGTGCTCGAAGCTCGCGAATTCGTCCTGCTTGGGCAGCTCTCCGTTGAGCAGCAGGTAGGCCACCTCGAGGAAAGTGGACTTCTCGGCCAGTTGTTCGATCGGGTAGCCACGGTACAGCAGCACGCCCTGGTCGCCGTCGATGTAGGTGATCGCGCTCTTGGTGCTGGCGGTCGAACCGAAGCCCGGGTCGTAGGTGAAGTGGCCGGTGTCCTTGTACAGCGTACCCAGGTCGATGCACGAGGGGCCCAGGGTCCCGCTGAGCAAGGGCAGCGTGCTGCTGCGGTTGCTCGATTCATCGACGAGCTTGACGACCTTGGAATCGGACACGGGAACCTCCTTCACGAAAGACGCACCGGGGTACGCGCGCTGGGGCACCGGCCGGCAAGGGAATGGCATCGCGCCCGGGGAAGACAGCCGATGCAACCGCAGCATTATCGCACATCGACCGCGCAACATCCGC
This sequence comes from Frateuria sp., assembly GCF_013362045.1. Lineage (GTDB taxonomy): Bacteria > Pseudomonadota > Gammaproteobacteria > Xanthomonadales > Rhodanobacteraceae > Frateuria_A. The sequence goes on from NZ_JABFWW010000226.1 coordinate 2,592, forward strand.
CCGCGGATGGGGATGCGCGAGCGCACAAAAGGACACGGGGCGAGCCGATGGCCCGCCCCGTGTCCCTGGTCGAGAGCCCGCCACTGCCGCGGCGGCGGGCCTGATCGTACGGCTTACTTCTGGCCGTAGCGGCGGCGGAACTTGTCCACGCGGCCGCCGGCGTCGATGTTCTTCTGCTTGCCGGTATAGAACGGATGGGAATGGCTGGAGATATCCACCTTGACCAGCGGGTACTCGTTGCCGTCTTCCCACTTGACGGTTTCCTTGGTGGCGATCGTCGAACGCGTCAGGAACGCGAAGTCGGACGACAGGTCCTGGAACACCACCGGGCGGTAGTTCGGATGGATATCGGGCTTCATGACGGACTCAAAGCGGCGGGTGAAAAGAGCGGCATTGTAGCCGCCGGCCGACGGCACGGTCAACTTGCGCACGGGAACGAGGCCTCGCCGCACCCTCTTCCCCAGCCGGCACCTTTCGCTCTTTCCTGGCCGCCTTCGGGCTCAATCCACGCCCAACGCCCTGCGCACCATCGCCGCGAACCGCTCCCGATCCAGCTGCAGCACGATGTTGGCGTTGGCAGGCCGCCCGAGCCGGTTGGCCCAATCGACCACTGTAGCGCCTCGGGTCAACCGCCCGTCCAGCTCCACCGCCACCGCGCGCCGCTCGCTGCGCACCACCACCGCCGGGTCGATCGCCACGGCCATGGCCAGCGCATCCGCAACAATGACGCCGCGGCGCCCGCGCTCGCGGTTGGTCCTGCGCGCGACCTGGCAGATGCCGCCGTAGAACTGCGCGCGCTTGTCGCCAGCGGCCAGCCAGCCATCGAATTCGTCATCGTCGAAAGCGTGGCGCAGGGTCAGCTCCCAGTCGACCAGGTCGAAATCCTTGAACGCCTCGAACACCACGTGTGCCGACTCCGGGTCGAAGCCGATGTTGAACTCCGCCGGTATCCGGCCGGTGTTGCCCTGGCCGGTTACCGCACCGCCCATCACCACCAGCCGCCTGATCCGCGTCGGCAGGGCCGGATCGAGCCGCAACGCCAGTGCGAGGTTGGTCAGCGGCGCCAGCGCGACCAGGGTCAGCTCGCCGGGACGCTGGCGGGTCAGCCGCACCAGCGCCAGTGCGGCGGCCTCGCCGCCTGCCTCGTTCCTCGGCTCGGAGAAGCCGACGTCGCCGAAGCCATCACGGCCGTGCACGAACGCCGCATTTTCCTCGGGCATGCGCACCAGCGGCGTGGCGCAACCGGGGAACACCGGCGTGCGCGCATCGAGCAGGTCGACCAGCACGCGTGCGTTGCGCACCGTATGCTCCAGACCCACGTTGCCGGCGGCGATGGAGAGGCCGGCCACGTCGCCGTGCGCGTGCGCCATCAGGATGGCAAGGGCATCGTCGACGCCGGGGTCGGTATCGATCAGGAGCTGCGGTCGGGTCATGCCTGCGTCGTCTCCGGAAAACCGCAAGCTTACGGCGCTGGAACGAGGCTTGGATAGCCGCTCACGCCGATGGGCGAATGCTGCCCTTTCGGGCCATGGGTCAAGCGTGCGCGTAGCGCGCAGCGCCGCCGATCCAGCGCTCGATCAATCGCTCGGCGGCTCGCGGCTGCTGGCGGAGCATGGCTTCGCCGACATGCTGCACGGCCGGCAGCAGGTGCGCGTCACGCGCGAGGTCGGCGATGCGGAAGGCAAGCTGGCCGGTCTGCCGGGTGCCGAGCACTTCGCCCGGGCCACGCAGCTCCAGGTCCTTCTCGGCGATGCGGAAGCCATCGCAGGTCTCGCGCATCACGTTGAGGCGCTCGCGCGCAAGCTGTCCGAGCGGCGGCTGGTAGAGCAGCACGCAGTTGGAGGCCACCGCGCCGCGGCCAACGCGGCCACGCAGCTGATGCAGCTGGGCCAGGCCCAGCCGCTCGCTGTTCTCGATCACCATCAGGCTGGCGTTGGGGACATCCACGCCCACCTCGATCACCGTGGTGGCGACCAGCACCGCCAGGTCGCCGGCCTTGAAGGCATCCATCACGGCCTGCTTCTCCTTCGGCTTCATGCGGCCGTGGATCAGGCCCACGCGGCAATCGGCCAGCGCGGCGGAGAGCTCGGCATGCGCCACTTCGGCCGCCTGCGCGCGCAGCTGCTCGGACTCCTCGATCAACGTGCATACCCAGTAGGCCTGCCGGCCCTCCGCGCAGGCGGCATGGATGCGCTCGATCACTTCCGTGCGGCGTGCGTTGGAGACCGCCACGGTCTGCACCGGCGTGCGCCCCGGCGGCAGCTCGTCGATGGAGGAGACATCGAGGTCGGCATACGCGCTCATCGCCAGCGTGCGCGGGATCGGCGTGGCGGTGAGCACCAGCTGGTGCGGCACCAGTTCGCCCTCGAGCCCCTTGTCGCGCAGCGCCAGGCGTTGCTGCACGCCGAAGCGGTGCTGCTCGTCGACGATGACCAGCCCCAGGCGCGCGAAGGCGACGCCCTCCTGCATCAGGGCGTGCGTGCCGACCACTACCGGCGCGCCACCGGCCACCCGCGCCAGTGCGCCGGCGCGTGCCTTGCCCTGCTGCTTGCCGGCCAGCCACTCGACCGCAACGCCGTGCGGCTCCAGCCAGTGGCGGAAATTGCGCAGGTGCTGCTCGGCCAGCAGCTCGGTAGGCGCCATCAGCGCGACCTGCCAGCCGGCCTCCACGGCGGCCAGTGCCGCCAGCGCAGCGACCGCGGTCTTGCCGCTGCCGACGTCGCCCTGCACCAGGCGCAGCATCGGCCTGGCCTGCGCCAGGGCGCCAAGCACCTCGCCCGCGACGCGCCGCTGCGCGCCGGTGAGCTGAAACGGCAGGCGCTCGACGAATCCCGCGCGCAGCTCGCCAGCACCGTCGAATACCGGCGCGCGCCGTCGGCGCACGGCCGCCCGCATGCGCTTCAGGCTCAGATGCTGGGTGAGCAGTTCCTCGAAGGCCAGGCGCTGCTGCGCCGGGTGCCGGCCGCTGACGAGCTCGGCCAGTGGCGCGTCCGGCGGCGGGCGATGGGCGTACAGCAGGGCCTCGCGCAGCGAGGTCAGTCCATGCTCGGCGCACAGCGCCGGCGGGATCAGTTCCAGCACAGCATCCGGGGGCAGCAGCGCAAGCGCCTTGTCGATCACGCCGACCAGCCGCTTCTGGCCCAGGCCTTCGGTAGTCGGATAGACGGGACTCAGGCGCTCGTCCATCGCCACCGCGCCGTCCCCGTCCACGCGCTGGTATTGCGGATGCACCATCTCCAGGCCTTGCGCGCCCTGGCGCACCTCGCCATAGCAGAGCAGCCGCAGGCCCGGCTTGAGCTGGTCCGCCTGTGCCCGGTGGAAATGGAAAAATCGCAGCAGCAGCGTCTGCCGCGAGTCGTCGCCGACGGCGACCTTCAGCTGCGGCCGGTAGCGGAAACCGCGCTCCACCGCCTCCACGGTGCCGAGCACCTGCACGCGCTCGCCGGGCCGCAGGTCGGCGATGGCGGTAAGGCGGGTCCTGTCCTCGTAGCGCAGCGGCAGGTGGAACCAGAGGTCCTGCACGCGCTCCAGGCCCAGCCGGGCGAGCGCCTCGACCAGTGCCGGACCGACGCCCGGCAACGCACCGACTGGCAACGCGCCGGGATCGGCGGCGGGCGGGACGACGGCGCTGGCGCTGCGGGCGGGCATGGGTTGCCTAGCCTAGCCCAGCGCGACAGGGCGATGCAGCACGGGGTTGTGGGCATCTGCCGCGCCGGGTGGTCAGCGCCCGGCGCATGCAACCGGAGATGTCAGTCGAGCACCATGATCGCGTCGATCTCCACCTGTGCGCCCTTGGGCAGCGCGGACACTTCGATGGTGGAGCGCGCCGGATAGGGCTGCTGGAAATACTCGGCCATCACCGCGTTCACCGCGGCGAAGTTGGCCAGGTCCGTCACGTAGATGCCCACGCGCACGAACTGCGCGAACGAGCCACCCGCGGCCTTGGCCACGGCCGCCAGGTTGTCGAACACGCGTCGCGTCTGCGTGCTGATGTCGCCCTCGACCAGCATACCGGTGGCCGGGTCCAGCGGCGTCTGGCCGGAGAAGTACACGGTGTTGCCGTGGCGCACGGCCTGCGAGTACGGGCCGATCGCGGCGGGCGCCTGTTCGGAGTGGATGATGCTGCGGGTCATGGTGCGGCCTCGTGGCGGGTAAGGCCTGCCAGTGTAAACCGGCCGCGCCCGATGCCCGGAAGACGAACCGCTACTGCGATGGCTGGCGCCACCCGCCGGATTCAGAGCGGATAGCGGTAGGCGCCGCTGACCACCCCGGTGCGCCGCACGCGGCGGATCACGTCGGCCAGGTGCTTGCGGTTCTTCACTTCCATCGCGAACAGCAGCGTGGCCGCCGCGGCGTCGCGCTCGACGTATTCGACGTTCTCGATGTTGGAGTCGGCCGCGGCGATCGCGGCAGCCACCGTGGCCAGCACGCCTGGGCGGTTGATGACCTCGATGCGCAGTTCGGCGCGGTAGTCGCCCTGCACGTCGCGATCCCACTCGATCGCGACGCAGCGCTCGGGCGACTTGCGGAACTCGGCCACGTTGGGGCATTCCACGCGATGCACCACGATGCCCTTGCCGGAAGAGAGATAGCCGACGATCTCGTCGCCCGGCAGCGGGTGGCAGCAGTTGCCGAAGCTCAACACGCCGCGCTCGGCGCCGGTGATGCGGATCTTTTCGCTGGGATGCGGCGCGGCCGTCGCGTGCCGCCCGCCGCGCAGCGCGACCAGATGGTGCGCGACCTGGTCAGGCATGCGGTTGCCCAGCGCGATGTCGGCCAGCAGTTCCTCCAGGCGGCGCAGCTTGGCCTCTTCCAGGAAGCGCTCGAGCACCTTGGCCGGGATCGCGTCGATGTTGGTGCCCAGCGCGTCCAGCGCGCGGTCGAGCATGCGGTGGCCGAAGTCCACCGCGTCCTCGTGCTGCAGGTGCTTCAGGTACTGGCGGATCGCCGTGCGCGCCTTGCCGGTGACGACGAACTCCAGCCAGGCCGGGTTGGGCACGGCCGAAGGCGCGGTGATGATCTCCACCAGCTGACCCGATTCCAGCCGCGTGCGCAGCGGCAGCAGCTTCTTGTCCACCCGCACCGCCACCGCATGGTCGCCCACGTCGGTGTGCACGGCATAGGCGAAGTCCAGCGCCGTGGCGTTGCGCGGCAGCGCCAGGATGTCGCCGCGCGGGGTGAACAGGTAGACCTCGTCGGGAAAGAGGTCGATCTTGACGTTCTCGATGAACTCGGCCGACGAGGGCGTGTGGGCCTGGCTGTCGGCCAGCGCCGAGAGCCACTCGCGCGCCCGTGCCTGGGCGCTGTTGGCCGGGCCCGAATCGGTCTTGTAGGCCCAGTGGGCCGCGACGCCGCGCTCGGCCACCGAGTCCATCTCGGCCGTGCGCACCTGTACCTCGATCGGTGCGCCGAACGGCCCCAGCAGCACGGTATGCAGCGACTGGTAGCCGTTCGCCTTGGGGATCGCGATGAAGTCCTTGAAGCGCCGGTCGACCGGCTTGTACAGCGAGTGCACGGCGCCGAGCGCCATGTAGCAGCTCATGGCGGTATCGACCACCACGCGGAAGCCGTACACGTCCATCAGCTGCGCGAAGCTCTTGTGCTCGTTGCGCATCTTCGAATAGATGCTCCACGGCGACTTGATGCGGCCGACCACCTTGGCCGGCAGGTGCTCGGCGGCGAGCCGGGTGGCGAGCGCGTGCTCGATCTTGCTCATCACCTCGCGGCGGTTGCCCAGTGCGGCGCGGATGCGCTCGCTGATGACGCGGTAGCGGTCCGGATAGAGCGCGCGGAAGCCCAGGTCCTGCAGCTCCGCCTTGAACTTGTTCATGCCCAGCCGCTGGGCGATCGGCGCGTAGATCTCCAGCGTCTCGCTGGCGATGCGGCGGCGCGCGGGCGCCTCCTTGGCGCCGAGCGTGCGCATGTTGTGCAGGCGGTCGGCGAGCTTGATCAGGATCACGCGGATGTCGCGCGCCATCGCCAGCAGCATCTTGCGGAAACTTTCCGCGTCGGCCTCCTGGCGGCTGGAGAAGCGCATCTTGTCCAGCTTGGTGACGCCGTCGACCAGATCGGCCACGACATCGCCGAACTCGGCGGTGATGTCGGTGCGGCTGAGCTCGGTGTCTTCCAGCGTGTCGTGCAGGATCGCCGCGATGATGGTCTCGGCGTCCAGGCCCAGTTCGGCGAGGATGCCGGCGACGGCGACCGGGTGGGTGATGTAGGGCTCGCCGCTCTTGCGCGCCTGCCCGCGGTGCGCATGCGCGCCGACCTCGTACGCGCGCAGCACGCGCGCTACCTGGGCTTCGGGGAGATAGGCCACGCGCTCCTTGAGCGCCAGCACGTAGGGGGGCAGCACGGACGCATCCACGGAAGCGGAGGGCGTGGTCGCCGTCATAGGATCGGCGCCCCGCTCAGACGGCGCTCCCGTACCGGCGACCGTTGGAAACGACCAGCATGCCGGCGGCGCCGGCAGGACGACTGCACCATCGGCAGCCGTCGGCGCGCATCAGTCGTCGCCGCCCTTGGAAAGATCGTCATCGACTTCGGCGGCCGCCCATTCCAGCGCCTCGCGCTCGGCGCGCTCGCGCTCGGCACGGTCGATCTCGTCGATCGTGGCCTGGTCGATACGGCGGTCGGCGATCTCGCGCAGGGCGAGCACGGTGGGCTTGTCGTGGTCGGGATGGACCGCCGGCTCGGCACCCTTTTCCAGCTGGCGGGCGCGCTTGGTCGCCATCAGCACCAGCTCGAAGCGGTTGTCGACCACCTCGAGGCAATCTTCCACGGTAATGCGGGCCATGCGAAATCCTCAAGCAATAAAGCGACTTAGAGAAGGGCAAGTGTAGCGGAGCGGCGGCTTGGCTGGCAATGCGGCATGCGCGTATCATGCGCGATTCCATCGGCGGCCCTGCGCCGATCCGCCCGACTCCAAAAATATAAAACCAGGCGGTACACTTTTGCGGTACCCGTAGCGGATTCCCGAAGCCGATGCCCTCCCTGCCCCGCCTTTCCTTGAGTCGCCTGCTGCCGCTGGCCGCCCTGGCCCTGCTGGCCGGCTGCACCATCGCCAAGCCGCGCACGGACGATCCACTGCAGCAATACAACCGCAAGGTCTACGCCTTCAACGACGCGATGGACAAGGCGGTGATCCGCCCGGTCGCGGTGGGCTACCGCAAGGTGACCAACCCGCCGGTGCGCCGCTCGATGAGCGACTTCTTCACCAACCTGCGCATGCCGATCACGGTGGCCAACGACCTGCTGCAGGCACGCCCCAAGCAGGCGCTGCAGAGCAGCGGCCGCTTCCTGGTCAACCTCACGCTCGGCCTGGGCGGCTTCTTCGACCCGGCCAGCCAGTTGGGTATCCCGCTTGAGGACAACGATTTCGGCGTGACCCTGGCGCGCTGGGGCGTGCCGGACGGCGACTACCTGGTGCTGCCCTTCGTCGGGCCCACCACCACACGCGACGTATGGCGCCTGCCCGTGGACAGCTATTTCTTCGATCCGCTGTCGATCTACGCGCGCAACAACCACTACGACTATGGCCAGCAGTACCTGCCGCAGATGATGTACCTGGTGACGCTGCGCTCGCGCGGCATCGATGCGGAAGGTTTCCTGAAGTCCGCCTACGACCCGTACGTGTTCATGCGTGATGCCTACCGCCAGCAGCGCGTGTATCAGATCTACGACGGCAATCCGCCGGCCGAGGTGATCCAGCAGATGCAGGGACTGAACGAGGACAACTTCGACCCGGAAGAGCTGCTGGACGAGCAGCACCAGTGGGAGAAGAAGCATCCGGGCGACAACGGCGAGCCGCCCCAGAAGCACTGAACGACCGGCGCCGGCGCGACGACGAAAAGGGCCCCCTCGGGCCCTTTTCGTTTACTCGCGGCAAGCGCAGGTCAGCCCAGCAATGATTCCACTTCGCACACCTGCGCCAGGGTACGCATGCCTTCGGGCATGTTCGTCACAGTGAGCGGGCGGCCCAGGCGCTGCGCCTCGGCCCGGATCGCCAGCACGCAGGCCAGTCCGGCGCTGTCGGTACGCTCGACGCCGGCCAGGTCCAGCCGTGCGACCGGCCCGGCCTTCAGAGCCGCGCCGATGGCCGCGAGCGCCGCCGCGGCGGTCCCGAAGCTCAGCACGCCGCTGACGCCGAGTGTGTCCGGCGCCCGGCGGTGCAACTGGAAGGCGCTCGCGCTCACGAGGCCTTGCTGTCCTTGTCCATCGTCTCCAGCGCCTTCTCGCCCTGGTTCTCCAGGTTGGCGATCAGCTTCTCGATACCGACCTTGCGGATTTCGGCGTCCACCTGGTTGCGGTAGTTGGTGACGTAGGAAATGCCTTCGATGATCACGTCATAGGCCTTCCAGTCGCCGTTCTTGCTCTTGCGGAAGGCATAGTCGACCGACAGCCGCTTGCCGTCGTCCAGCACCACCTGGGTACGCACCACGGTGCGCTTGTCGTTGAGGTCGCCGCTGAAGGGCAGCACCTGCACCGCACCCTTGGTGTAGTTGAGCAGGCCTTCGGCGTAGCGGTGGGTGATCGAGTTGTAGAACGCCTTGGCGAAGCGCTCGCGCTGCTCGGGCGTGGCCTCGCGCGCATGGCGGCCGAGCACCAGGATGGAGGCGTAGTCGATGTCGAAGTGCGGCAGGAACACGTCGTCGATCACCGAGATCAACTTTTCCTTGTCGTTCTTCAACTCCTCGCGGTGGCCGGCGATGGTGATGTCCAGCTGGTGGGCGATGTCCTTGACCACCTGCTCCGGGGCGGCCTGGGCGGCCGGCGCCTGCGCGGCGGCGGCCTGGGCCAGCACGGGAGTGGCGGCCGCGGCGCCGAATGCGATGGCCATGGCAAAAGCCAGAGTGCGCAACATGAGGAAACTCCTTGAGGGAAGCCGGCGTCAGTGTTTGCCGGCGGGGGATTCGGCGGGGGCTTCTTTCTTCTCGGTGGGCGAACCGTTGACCAGGAACTTGCCGATCAGGTCTTCCAGCTGCATCGCCGACTGGGTCAGCACCATCTCGTCACCGTTCTTGAGGAACTCCGGCGAGCCGCCGGGTTGGACCGCAACGTACTGTGTGCCGATCAAACCGCTGGTGAACACCGCGGCGGCCGAATCGTCCGGGATCTGGTCGTACTTCCTGTCGATCGCCAGCTCCACTTCGGCATCCAGCTTGACCGGATCGGCATGCACCGCCATCACGCTGCCGATCGGCACGCCGGCCATCTTCACCGGAGCACCCACCGAGAGCGCGCCGACGTTGCTGAAGCGCGCCTTGAGCACGTAGCTGCCGCCGAGGTTGTCGGCCACGCCGCCGGCGCCGAAGAACTTGCCGAGCATCTCCTCCAGCTGCTGCGCCGGCTTGGTGCGCGCCAGCGTGGCGCCCTCGGCAAGGTCCTTCTTCGAATTGCCGTATTCGATGCCCACGTACTGGTCGCCGAGCAGGCCGCTGGTGAAGATGGTGGCGACCGAATCGTCGGGGATGTGGCTGTAGCGCTCGTCGATGGCCAACGTCACGTCGGCCGCCTCGCGCTTGGGATCGAGCGCGATCGTGCGCACCTGGCCCACGCGCACGCCGGCGATCTTCACCGGCGCGCGCTCCTTGAGCTGGCCGATGTTGGCGAAGTGCGCCTGCACCGTGTAGCTCGCGCCCTGGTGGGTGTTGGCCACCGAGGTGGTCTGCGTCGCCAGGTAGGCCAGCGCGGCGAAGCCGAGCACGATGAACAGGCCGGTGCCCACGGCGTAGGAATTTCTCTGGCTCACGGCTCAGGTCCTCAAGGGAATCACGTCAGACATTCACATCAGAAACGCGGTCAGCACGAAGTCCAGCGCGAGGATCGCGATGGACGAGGCAACCACGGTGCGGGTGGTGGCGTAGGCCACGCCTTCGCTGGTCGGCGGCGTGGTGTAGCCCTGGTACACGGCGATGAGCGAGACCACCGCGCCGAAGGCCAGGCTCTTGACCAGGATGCCGTTGACCACGTCCTTCCAGACGTCCACGGTGGCGGTCATGTTCGACCAGAAGGTGCCGTTGTCGATGCCCAGCCAGGTCACCCCGACCAGGTGCCCGCCGAAGATGCCGAGCGCGCAGAACACCGCGCACAGCAGCGGCATGGCGATCAGCCCGGCCAGGTAGCGCGGCACCGCGACGTAGGCGATCGGGTCGACCGCCATCATCTCCATCGCCGCCAACTGGTCGGTGGCGCGCATCAGGCCGATCTCGGCGGTGACCGAGGTGCCGGCGCGGCCGGCGAACAGCAGCGCGGTGACCACCGGGCCGAGCTCGCGGTAGATCGCGATCGCCACCACCGTGCCGCTGGCCGCGGTGCCGCCGAAGATCGACAGCACGTAGTAGAGCTGCAGCCCCAGCACCATGCCGACGAACAGACCGCAGACCATGATGATGGTCAGGCTCATCGCGCCCACGAACCACAACTGGCGCACCGTCTCGCGCACATGGCGCAGGCTGCGCGGCACGGCCGCTAGCAGGGTCAGCAGGAACAGGCCGGCCTCGCCGATCTGCGCCAACGCGTTGGTGACCACGTTGCGTCGTGGCTGCGCGCTCATGCGCGGGCTCCGGCCAGGCCCAGCGCCTGCGCGTAGTCGTCGGCCGGGTACTGGAACGGCACCGGCCCATCGATCGCGCCACCGAAGAACTGCCGCGTCCACGGCGAGCCGTCCTCGGCGATGGTCTTCGGGTCGCCCTGCGCGACCACCTTGCCGTTGGCGATGAGATAGACGTGGTCCGCCACCTGCTTGATCGCCTCCAGCTCGTGCGCCACCAGCACGCTGGTGATCCCCAGTGTTTCGTTGAGGGTGCGGATGAGCTTGAGCACCTGGCTGAGCGCGATCGGGTCCAGGCCCACGAACGGCTCGTCGTAAAGGATCAGCATCGGGTCGAACACGATCGCCCGCGCCAGCGCCACGCGCCGCGCCATGCCGCCGGAGAGCTCGGCCGGCATCAGGCCTGCCGCGCCGCGCAGGCCCACCGCCTGCAGCTTGGTCAGCACGATGTTGCGGATCAGCACTTCCGGCAGCTGCGTATGCTGGCGCAGCGGGAAGGCGACGTTCTCGAATACGTCGAAGTCGGTCAGCAGCGCCGAGTTCTGGAACAGGTAGCCGATCTTCTCGCGCAGCGCGAACAGCTTCTCGCGCGAAAGCTCGGGCACGTCCTGCCCGTCGACCAGCACCTGTCCCGCGTCGCCGCGCATCTGCCCGGTGACGTGCTTGAGCAGCGTGGTCTTGCCGGTGCCGCTGGGGCCCATGATGGCCGTCACCTTGCCGCGCGGGATGTCCAGGTCCAGCGCATCGAAGATGGTTTTGCCGTTGAGCACCGTGGTCAGGCCACGGATGCGCACCAGCGGTTCGGTGGGGGCGGCGAAGGTGGTCATAAGAGGATTAAGGTAGCCGAGCGGTGAAGGCAGGCCAAGCGCCGCGCCTCGCTCCCTCTCCCCGGCCTGATCAGTGATGGAGAGAGGGGCGCAAATCAGGCGAGCAGCTCGGCAATCAGCGCCTCGTGCCGCTTCCACTGCAGTTCGCCGCGATGCCGCACCGCGCGCACGATTGCCTGCAGGTCGGCCAGCGCCTCGTCGAAGCCGTCGTTGACCACGATGTAGTCGAACTCGTGCGCGTGGCTGATCTCCTCGCGCGAGTTGTGCAGGCGCCGCTCGATCACCTCCGGCGCATCCGAGCCGCGCCCGCGCAGGCGGCGCTCCAGCTCGGCGCGCGAGGGCGGCAGGATGAACACGCTCACGCAGTCGGGCTTGGCCCGGCGGATCTGCGCGGCACCCTGCCAGTCGATCTCCAGCAGCACGTCGCGGCCCCGGTCGAGCAAGGCCTGCACCGTGGCGAGCGAGGTGCCGTAGAAGTTCCCGTGCACCTCGGCGTGCTCCAGGAAGGTACCGGCCGCTATCTGTCGCTCGAACTCGGCATGCTCGACGAAATAGTAATGCCGGCCGTATTCCTCGCCCGTGCGGGGCGGCCGTGTGGTGTGCGAGATCGACAGCGAGATCGCCGGCTCGCGCTCCAGCAGCGCGTTGACCAGCGTGGATTTGCCGGCGCCGGAGGGCGCGGCCACGATGAACAGGGTGCCGGCCATGGGCGCGCTCATTCGATGTTCTGCACCTGCTCGCGCATCTGCTCGATCAGCACCTTGAGCTCCACCGCCGCGTTGGTGGTACGCGCATCGACCGACTTGGAGCCGAGCGTGTTGGCCTCGCGGTTGAACTCCTGCATCAGGAAGTCCAGGCGGCGCCCCACCGGTTCCTTCAGGCCGAGCACGCGGCGCGTTTCGGCGACGTGGGTAGCCAGGCGGTCGAGTTCCTCGTCGACGTCGCTGCGGGTCACCTGCAGCACCAGCTCCTGCTCCAGCCGGCCCGGATCGGCCGGCTGCTTGAGGTCGGCCAGGCGCGCCTCCAGGCGGGCGCGCAGCGCGGTGCGGATCTCGGGCATCCAGCCGCGCACCTCCCCGACGATGCGCTCGATGGCATCGAGCTTGTCGCGCAGGATCGCCCCGAGCTGGGCGCCTTCGCGCTCGCGGGTGGCGGCGAGCGCGTCGAGCGCGCGGTCGAGCACCTCGAACAATGCCGCCTGCTGCGCTTCCGGGTCGGACTCGGCCTGGCGCAGCACGCCCGGGAAGCGCAGCAGCTCGGTGAGCTGCACCTGCATGCCGGGGAAGCGCCCGGCGAGCTCGCGGTTCAGCGTGGCCAGGCGGCCGAGCACCACCTCGTCCACCTCCAGCGACTCGCCGCGCACCTCGCCGCCGCGCAGCCGCACGGTCAGGTCCACCTTGCCGCGCGAAAGCCGCGCGGCGACGCGCTCGCGCAACGCCGGCTCGAACCCGCGCAGCTCTTCCGGCAGGCGCGGGCTCAGCTCCAGGTAGCGGTGGTTGACGGTGCGCAGCTCGCAGCTGAGCGTGCCGGCAGGGCCCTGGGTATCGGCGCTGGCATAGGCCGTCATGCTGCGGATCATGTGTGGAGCCTCGATGGTCGGGCGGCAAAGGTCGCAATGGTAAACTCTCGTGCTCCGCCTTGTCCGATCGAGAGCCCGCCATGACCCGTCCGAGCGGCCGCGCCAGCGACCAGCTTCGCCCGGTGACGCTGCAGCGCCACTACACCCGCCATGCCGAGGGCTCGGTGCTGGTGAGCTTCGGCGACACCCGCGTGCTGTGCACCGCCAGCATCGAGGACCGCGTGCCGCCGTGGCTGCGCGGCAAGGGCGAGGGCTGGGTCACCGCCGAGTACGGCATGCTGCCGCGAGCCACCGGCACGCGCACGCAGCGCGAGGCCGCGCGCGGAAGCCAGGGCGGGCGCACGCTGGAGATCCAGCGGCTGATCGGCCGCAGCCTGCGCGCCTGCATCAACCGCCAGGCGCTGGGCGAGCGCGTCATCACGCTGGACTGTGACGTGATCCAGGCCGACGGCGGCACCCGCACCGCAGCGATCACCGGCGCCTACGTTGCGCTGGTCGATGCGGTGCACTTCCTGATGAAGCGCGAGAACTTGAAGCGCAGTCCGATCATCGGCGCGGTGGCGGCGGTGTCGGTGGGCATCTATCAAGGTATGCCGGTGCTGGACCTGGACTATGCCGAGGACTCCGCCTGCGACACCGACATGAACGTGGTGATGAACGACGGTGGCGGCTTCATCGAGGTGCAGGGCACGGCCGAGGGCCATGCGTTCCGGCGCGAAGAAATGGACGCCATGCTGGTGCTCGCCGAAAAGGGCATCGCCGAGCTGGTCGCCGCACAGCGCGCGGCACTGGCGGGGGGCTGAGCAATGCGGCGCCTGGTCCTGGCCAGCGGCAACCGCGGCAAGCTCGCCGAGTTCGACGCGCTGCTGGCCAGCAGCGTTTTCGAGGTGGTCACCCAGGGCAGCCTGGGCGTGGTCGATGTCGAGGAAACCGGCACCACCTTCGTGGAGAACGCGCTGCTGAAGGCGCGCCATGCCGCGCGCATCACGCGGCTGCCGGCGCTGGCCGACGACTCGGGCCTGTGCGTGGAGCAGCTCGACGGCGCCCCTGGCCTGTATTCGGCCCGCTACGCCGGCACCCATGGCGACGCCGCGGCCAACCGCGCCAAGCTGCTGCGCGCCCTGGAAGGCGTGCCGACCGAAAAGCGCGGCGCTTTCTTCATCTGCGTGCTGGTGTTGCTGCGCCACGCCGACGACCCGGCCCCGCTGGTCGCCGAGGGTCGCTGGCACGGCCGCGTACTGGAGGCCGAGTGCGGCGACGGCGGCTTCGGCTACGACCCGCTGTTCCTGCCGGACGGGCAGGCGCTGTCGGCCGCCCAGCTCGACCCCTCGCTGAAGAACCGCCTGAGCCACCGCGGCCAGGCCCTGGCCCGGCTGCACGAGCAGTTGGGCGCGCAGCACTAGCCATGGGGTTGATCGCGCCGCCGCTGGCGCTGTACGTGCACATGCCCTGGTGCGTGAAGAAATGCCCGTACTGCGACTTCAACTCGCATGGCCTGCGCGGCGAGCCGCCGCCCTACGCCGCGTACGTCGACACACTGCTGGCCGATCTGGACGCCGACCTGGCCGATTTCGGCGCCGCTGCGCACGGGCGGCCGATCGTCAGCGTGTTCTTCGGCGGCGGCACGCCCAGCCTGTTCGCGCCGGAACACATTGCCCGCTTCCTCGATGGCGCGCGGGCGCGGCTGCCATTCGCGGACGACTGCGAGATCACGCTGGAGACCAATCCGGGCACGGTCGAGCACGGCCGCTTCGACGGCTATCTCGCGGCCGGCGTCAACCGGCTCTCCTTCGGCATCCAGAGCTTCGACGACGACAAGCTGAAGCGGCTGGGCCGCATCCACTCGGCCGCGGACGCCGAAGCGGCGGTGAAGTCCGCGCAGGATTCGGGCTACGTCAATCTCAACCTGGACCTGATGTACGCACTGCCGCAGCAGTCGCTCGACGGTGCGCTGGCTGACGTGGAACGTGCCATCGCGCTCGCCCCCACCCACATCTCGCACTACCAGCTCACCCTCGAGCCCAACACCGCCTTCGCCGCCAACCCGCCGACGCTGCCGGACGACGACCACGCCTGGGCCATGCAGGAGGCCTGCGAGGCGCGCCTGGCGCAGGCCGGCTACGGCCAGTACGAGATCTCCGCCTACGCCCGGCCGGACCGGCGCTGCCGGCACAACCTCAACTACTGGCAGTTCGGCGACTATCTGGGAATCGGCGCCGGCGCACACGGCAAGCTCACCGACGCGGCCGCCGGCACCGTGCGCCGGCGCTGGAAGAGCCGCCACCCGCGCAGTTACCTCGAAGCGGCCGGCGGGCCGGCCCGCATCGGCGGCGACGGCCCGGTATCGCCGGCCGAACTACCCTTCGAGTACATGCTCAACGCGCTGCGCCTGCACGAGGGCGTTCCGCTGGAGGCCTTCGCCGAGCGCACCGGCCTGGCGCCGGAACGCATCGCCCCTGCCCTCGCCCGGGCCCACGCCCGCGGCTGGCTGCAGCGCGAGCCGGGCCGACTGCACCCGACCGCCCTCGGCCAGCGCTTCCTCAACGACCTGATCGGGCTGTTCCTGGACTGAAAAGCGGCCTCTGGCGACCTTACCCGGAGGCGCCTACACTACCGGTCGTCAAAAATCCGAGAACTGCGTCATGGATGTCGAGCAAAGGCAGCACCTGGCGACCAGACCCGGATCGGACGATCTGGCCAATCTGCACGCTCTGCCCGTGCGCGTCCAGCGCCTGGTGGCCGACCTGCGCGACTTGTGCCGCGCGCGGCTCGAACCGGCGTTGCTGGATGGGCTGGACGCGCTGGACCAGGCGCTCTACCTGCAGGCCGAGCGCTCCCGCGGCCACCTCGAACAACAGCGCTGCTTCGATAGCCGCGCGGTGGTCCGCCTGCAGCGGGCCGGGTTCCTGCGGCGAGTCTGGGAACACATCGGCGAGAGCTTCGCGCGGCTGGGCGAGGACCGCGAGGCGGCCGAAACCCCGGCCTTGACGCCTTCGCTGAGCCTGCTGGCCCGCAGCGAGCACGAACTCAGCGCAGCGCTGGAGCAGCTGATCTCCCGCGGCGAAACGCACACCGGCCCGGTGCTGGCCGAGCTTTCCTATCGCATGGCCGTACTGGTCGGCGCGCCGCCGCTCGAGGGCATGGATCTGCCGGCATCGCCGCGGAACCTGTGCGCCGCCGTGCGCCAGGCGCTGCCGGCGCTGGACCTGCCGTCCGACCACCAGGTGCTGCTGGTGCAGGCGCTCGAGCGCAAGCTCGCCCCCGTGCTTGCACCGCTGTACGAGGCGGTCAACGCCCACCTGCTGGCCGGCGGCATCCTGCCCCACCTGCGCGCCTTTGCCGGTGCCCGGCCGGCGAACGCGCCGCCCCCGCCGCCGTCGATCAAGGCTCCCGCGGCCGCCGCCGAAGCGGCTCCTGCGTCGCCCGCTGCCAGCCACGAGCCGATCGCCGTGCTGGAAACGCTGCGCGACCTGCTGGCGCGCCAGCGCACCGGCGAGATGCACGCCGCCGCCGGCCCAGCCGCCACGTCGGCCGAGCTGGAGATCGCCCTGGGTGCGCTGCAACGGCATCTGGTCCAGGTCACCGACCGCGCCAGCCGCGAACTGCGCAGCGCCCAGCGCCTGCGCGAGGAACTGTTGACCCACCTCAACGCCGGCAAGCCGGCCGGTGCGCCACGCACCGCGCTCAGTCCGGAGCAGGACGATACGGTGGAGCTGGTCGCCCGGCTGTTCGAACAACTCGGCCAGCAGCTTCAGCACGGGCCCGGCGCGGGCGCCGTATTCGGCGACCTGCAGGTGCCGATCCTGCGCATGGCGATGACCGACCGCAGTTTTTTCGAGCAGGCCGAGCATCCCGCGCGGCACCTGCTGGGCACGCTGGCCGAGGCCAGCAACGACTGGGGCGACGGCACCGACATCGACCCGGACCTGGCCGCGCAGCTCAGCCGCCTCGTGGCCCGCGCGCAACACGAGCCGCCCAGCGCCGGGCTGTACACCACCCTGCTGGCCGACATCCGCCACCATCTGGCCCAGCTCAGCCGCAAGGCGCAGGTCACCGAGCGGCGCCAGGTGGAGGCGATGCAGGGCCGCGAACGCCTGCACCAGGCGCGCCGGCGTGCGGCCGAGGTGCTGGCGGCGCGCTTCGCCGAAACGACGCCGCGCGGCCTGCTGCGCGCCTTGCTCGACCGCGCCTGGTCGGACGTGCTGGCGCTGGCGCTGCTGCGCCACGGCGAGGACAGCGAAGCTTTCGCCGAACGGCTGCGTCTGACCGACCAGTTGCTCGGCCGCCTGCCGGTGGACGATCCAATGAGCCTGCGCCTGGCGGTGGAAGACCACCTGCAGCAGATCGGCATGCAGGCGGAGGAAGCCGAACAGGTCGCGCAACGGCTGATCGGCGGCGAGGCCATCCCCTTGCGGACGCCCGAGCCCGCC
>NZ_JABFWW010000133.1 GCF_013362045.1 Frateuria sp.
TGCCTCGCTGCCGGCCATCGCCGGTGGGCGGCTGGAGGCGCCGAAGCCATCGAAGTCCAGGCCGCAGGCCAGGTAGCCGCGACGCGCCGCGAACGACAACCAGGAATCGCCCGGCGCGAATTCGAAACCGGCGGCGAGCATGGTCGGAAAACTCGCGCCGTGTACGAACAGCAGGCTGCGGCCGTTGGCCTGCGCCGGTGCCATGCAGTGCAGCGCCACGCGCTGTCCTGGCGCCTGCGGCAGGGGAAGGTAATGGGTACGCACGGCTGCGGCGGACAGCAGGGCGGCGAGCAGGGCTGCGTGCATGGCGGACATCCAGTTGGACGAATGCAGTCACGCTGATAGATCCGCCGACGAGTTGTTTCGATACCGGGCGAAACGTCGCGCTTCCCCTCTACGAACTGCACGAAAGCATCGAGCAGCCTGCGCGATGCCTCGCCCAGTCCGGGCGCTTGCGCGCAAAGCGCTCGCATCCGGGCTGCTCGTCGCATGGGCGGCGCATCACCTCCAGCAACTCGTGCACCTGCGTGTAGTCGCCCTGCCCGGCCCGGTCGATCGCCTCCTGCGCAAGGTAGTTGCGAAGGACGTATTTCGGGTTGGCAAGGCGCATGCGGTTGCGTCGCCGCTCGGCCGACAGGGGATCCTCGCGCAGCCGCGCGGCATAGCGTGCGAGCCAATCGCGCAGGAGCGGTCCGGCGGACACGCAACGGTGCTCGTCATAGCAGGCGCCGGCAAGCAGGTCTGGCGACGGCGCATCTGGATCGAAGTCGATCAGGGCGCGCCAGGCAAGGGTCATGTCCGCGCCGGCCTCGCGCATCCAGCCATGCAGCGCATCGCGCAATGCCAGGTCGTCGTCGCGGGCGAGTTCCAGGCCGAGTTTCGCCGCCACGTTGGCGCGGTCGGCGGCATGCCACGCGGTGGCGTAGCGGTCGAGTCCCGCCTGTAGCGGCGCCGTGTCGGCGAACAGCGGCGAGAGCGCGCTGGCCAGCCGGGCCAGGTTCCACCAGGCCACGTTGGGTTGCTGACCGAAGCGGTAACGGCGGCGCGTGGCATCGGTGGTGTTGGGCGTCCAGTCCGGGTCATAGTCGTCGATCCAGCCGTAGGGGCCGTAGTCGATGGTCAGGCCGAGGATGGACATGTTGTCGGTGTTCATCACGCCGTGCACGAAACCCGCCCGCATCCACTGCGCGACCAGCTGCGCGGTGCGCTCGCAGATCTCGCCGAACCAGTCCGCGTAGAGGTTTTCTCCCTGCCCGCGCAGGTGCGGGAAGTCCCGGCGGATGGTGAAATCAGCCAGCTGGCGCAGCAGCGCCACGTCGTTGCGCGCATAAGGCAGTTCGAAATTGCCGAAGCGAATGAACGAGGGCGCGACGCGGCAGACGATCGCTCCCGGCTCCTCGCGCGGATGGCCGTCGTAGAACATGTCGCGCACCACCGCCTCGCCCGTTTCGAGCAGGCCCAACGCGCGCGTGGTCGGGATACCCAGGTGGTGCATCGCTTCGCTGCACAGGAACTCGCGGATCGACGAACGCAGCACCGCGCGCCCGTCCGCCCCGCGCGAATAGGCCGTGGGGCCGGCACCCTTGAGTTGCAGTTCCCAGCGCTGGCCTCGCGCGTCCAGCGCCTCGCCCAGCGAGATCGCGCGGCCGTCGCCCAGTTGCCCGGCCCACACGCCGAACTGGTGGCCACCATAGTTGCTCGCCCATGGCTGCATGCCGTCCAGCAAGGCGTTGCCGCCAAAGATCCAGGCGAAGCGCTCGCTGCGGAGATCGTCTTCGGCCAGGCCGAGCGTAGCGGCCATCTCGGCCGACCAGGCCACCACGCGCGGCGCAGCCCCCGGGGTCGGTTCGACGCGCGACCAGAGGGCTCCCTCCACCTGGCGCAGGCGCGGGCCATCTTCGGGGTCGCCGGGAAGCTCGCGCACGAAAGCATTGTCGAATTCGAAACGCATGCCCGCATGATCGCATGCGGCATGACGCCATGCGTCTGCACGTGATGCAGCGACGGATACGCATTCTTAGCGCATGATGCGGCCGCAAGCCCCATACTGACGCATGATTGACGACGTCGAAAACGACAGCTACGCCACGAGCATCGACCCCGCGGTGCAGTGCACTGCATGCGACGCGGTCTGCTGCCGGCTGACCGTGGTGCTGATGCCCGAAGACCATGTGCCCGACTGGCTGGTGGCGCACGACGACCATGGGCTGGCGACCCTCGCCAAGGGCGAGGACGGCTGGTGCGCGGCGGTCGATCCGAACACGTCGCGCTGCACGATCTACGAGGACCGTCCGGCGATCTGCCGCAAGTACGCGATGGGCAGCCCGGGCTGCCGGGACGAGCGGCGCAAGTGGTACGGCCGGGCGCTTCCCACGCCGGTGAAGCTGCTTTAGCGCCTCATGCGGCGCCGGCCCAGGCCGCTCTACGTGGGCGGGTCGAAAACCTTCGCGACCGTCCCCGCGTCGATCTCCCGCCATTCGCCAGGCGCCAGCCCGTCGAGCGTCAGTTGCCCGATCGCCACGCGGTCGAGCGCTTCGACATGGTTGCCGACCGCCGCGAACATGCGGCGCACCTGGTGGTAGCGCCCCTCGGTGTCGGTCAGCCGCGCCCGCCGCGGCGCGAGCACTTTCAGTTGCGCCGGCGCCAGCGGTGTGGTTTCCGACTCCAGCATCAGCGTGCCGCTGGCAAACAGCGCGGCCTCGTCGCCGGCGAGGTCGCGCGCGAGCGTCGCTTCGTACACCTTCGACACACAGGCCTTCGGCGAGATGATCCGGTGCAGCAGCGCGCCGTCGTCGGTGATCAGCAGCAGGCCCGAGGTGTCGCGGTCAAGGCGGCCAACCGTCGACAACGCCGGCTCGCGGCGGCGCCAGCGCGGCGGCAGCAGGTCGTAGACCAGCCGGCCCGCATCCTTGCGCGAGCAGGTGACGCCGAGCGGCTTGTGCATCAGCAGCACCAGGCCGCTGGGTGGGTCGAGCGGCTCGCCATCGATGCGCACCCGGGCGTGCTCGACCTTGTCGTCGGCGTAGAGCAGCTCGCCCGCCGCATCGGTGACGCGGCCCTCGCCGAACAGCTGCAGGACGTCCCGGCGGCTGCCATAGCCCAGGTTGGCGATCATGCGCAGCAGTTTCATCCGCGCACCGCCTCGATCACCTTGAAACCATCCTGCGTGGCCACCGTGCGCACCTGCGCAAAATGCGCGGCCAACGTCGCCTCGTAGGGAAGGTGCCGGTTGGCGACCATCCACAGGCGCCCGCCCGGGCGCAGTGCAGCCGCGGCTGCAACGATGAAGGCGCGCCCGAGATCGGGCAGGTCGGCGCGCCCCTGGTGGAAGGGTGGATTGCTCACGATCGCATCGTAGCGGTGGGGCAAGCCCTGGATGACGTCGTGCCACAGCACGCGCACTGCCACCGCGCGCCCGCTGGCGGCGACGGCCTCGCCCAGGTTGGCCTGCGCCGGCTCGATCGCACGTGCCTGCGCTTCGTAGAGATCGACCGAGGTGATGGCCGGACACCGCGCGATGGCCTGCGCCGACAGATAACCGTAGCCGGCGCCAAGGTCGGCAAGCTGTCCATGCAGGTTGCCCGGCAGGTGCGCCGCGAGCAGCGCGGACGCCGGATCGATGCGATCCCAGGCGAACAGGCCTGGCCGACTGAGGTAGCCGTCCACGATCCGGCGCGGCTCGTCCAGCGCGGCCCATTGGGCCTGCAGGTCCCTGTCCAGGCGGTCGCCCGCGCTGGCCCAGAACACGCGGCACCTGTGCTTGGAGAGGCCTTGCACGGACCCGAACAAGCGCCTGAAGTCGGTTTCCGCCGACTTCGCGCCTTCGGCATTGGGTGCGGCGGCAAGCACGCATCCGCCCACCGATGCGAGCGCAGCCGCGCGCGCGAATACCGCCCGCGCCTCGTCACGCTGGCGCGGCGGCAGCACCAGCACCAGATCGAAACGGTCGCCATGCGCCGGCTCGCCGACTGCAAGGCCCGCACGCTGGAGCTCGTCCGCGAACGGCCGAAACCCCTGCTGGCACAGCCAGCCGGAGCCGGCGCACTGGCGCAGGCGACTGCCGACACGCGCATGCAGGAAGAGCACGCGCGCGCCAGCGGGCAGCGCCAGCTCACCCTGGGTGACAGGCAGAAGCAACGCCTCGAGTTGGCCCTCGGGCGTGGCGGCGACGGATGATGCCATCGGAAAAGGAAACAGCGGACGGAGGGCGGATTCTACGGCGTCTTCCGGGACCGCTCCCATTCACCTGCCAAGCCCCCCATCGAGAACCGGCAGTTCGCCCGCCCACTCTGCGCTACGCGAAGCCGGCTGTTCAGTGCCCTGCCGATCCGGCACGCGCCAGGTACTGCACGCTGAACATCCGTTGCGGGTCCAGCCAGACGCGCAGCACTTCCAGCCCGGCTTTCGCCGCAAGCGCAGCGAAGTCCTCTGGCGAGTACTTGCAGCTGATCTCCACGCGGATCGCCTCGCCTTCGCCAAAAGCGACCGACGTGCGGCCTATCCGCGCCTTCTGCGCGCGCTGGCTGACCAGGCTGGTCTCGATGCGCCCGGCCAGCGCGTTGTAATGCGCGCGGTGGCCAAAACCGCCCAGGTCGAAGTCGCTGCCCAGCTCGCGATTGAGGCGCGCCAGCATGTTGAGCGTGAACGCGGCGGTGACTCCGGCCGCGTCGTTGTAGGCGGCCTCGATCAAGGCGGTGTCCTTCTTCAGGTCCACGCCGATCAGGATGCCGCCGTTCTCGCCCATTTCCCCGCGCATCTTGCGCAACAGCGTCACCGCCTCGCGCGCGGCGAAATTGCCGATGGTCGAGCCGGGAAAATAGACCACCGTGCGCCGCGGCGCGCGCGGCGGGATCGGCAGGCGCAGCGGCCGGGTGAAATCCGCGCACAGCGGCTGCACCGGTAGCTGCGGGAAGCGCTCGCCCAGCCGCCGCACGCTCTGCTGCAGCGGCCCGGGGGAGATTTCCACCGGCACGTAGCTCACCGGCGAGACCATGTGCTCGAGCAGTTGGCGCGTCTTGGTCGCGCTGCCGCTGCCGTACTCGACCAGGCGCACGTCCGGGCCCAGCTGGTCGGCGATGCTGGCCGCGTGCGCCTGCATCAGGGCGATCTCGCAACGGGTCAGGTAGTACTCGGGTTGATCGCAGATCCGCTCGAACAGCGCCGAGCCCTGCGCGTCGTAGAAAAGCCAGGAAGGCAGGCGCTTGGGCTGGGCGCGCAGTCCGCGCTGGACGATCTCCAGCAGGCCGCTGGCCGGTGGAGTGCGTCCGTCGTCGGGCAGGTCGAGGGCACGGGTGTTCATACGGTGGGGGCTCCGTAGATGTCTATCGATCGCGCGCAAGGCGCAGCCCGGCGAACTGCCAGCGCGCCTGCGGGGGGAAGAAGTTGCGGTAGCTGGCGCGTACGTGGTCGCACGGCGTGGCGCAGGAACCGCCGCGCAGCACCCACTGCCCGCACATGAACTTGCCGTTGTACTCGCCGAGCGAGCCCGGCAAGGGGCGGAAGCCCGGGTAGGCGATGTAGGGCGATGCGGTCCACTCCCACACGTCGCCGTACATCTGCGCGAGGCCGGGGCGCGCAGCTGCCTGCGGCGGGTGCGGCGCGCCATCGAGCAGGTTGCCCTCCACCGGCAGCGCGGCGGCCGCCGCTTCCCATTCGGCTTCGGTGGGCAACCGCGCACCGGCCCAGCGGGCAAAGGCGTCGGCCTCGTAGTAGCTCAGGTGGCAGGCCGGCGCGGCCGGATCGAGCGCACGCACGCCGGCCAGGCCGAAGACGCTGGCCAGGTCCGGCTGCCAGTACAGCGGCCGTTGCCAGCCTTCATGCTGCACCGTTGCCCAGCCGTCGGAAAGCCACAGCGAGGGTTCGCGATAGCCGCCGTCGTGCACGAACGCGGCGAATTCCTCGTTGGTGACCGGCCGGCTCGCCAGCGCGTGCGGCGCCAGCAGCACGGCATGGCGCGGGGTTTCGTTGTCGAAGGCGAAGCCCTCGCCCGCGCTGCCGATCTCCAGCACGCCCTCGCGGCCAGGCAGGAACTCCAGCGCCATCGAGCCCGACCTTATTGCCGACCGCGGCGCCTCTCGCAGGTAGGCCGGCAACAGCGGGTTGCACCACAGCGCATGCTGGATGTCGGTCAGCAGCAACTCCTGGTGCTGCTGTTCGTGCTGGAGCCCCAGCGTCACCAGCGGCGCAAGCGCCTCGTCCTGGTCGCGCAGCAGCCGCTCGCTGACCGCTTCGTCGACGTGGCGCCGATAGGCCAGCACTTCCTCCAGCGCCGGCCGCGAGAGCAGCCCGCGCTGCGGCCGCGCATGCATCGGCCCCACGCTCTGGTAGTAGGAGTTGAACAGGAAGTGCCAGGCCGGGTCGCGTGGCCGATAGCGTGGATCGCGGCCGAGCACGAACTGCTCGAAGAACCAGGTGGTATGCGCCAGATGCCATTTCGCCGGGCTGGCGTCGGGCATGGACTGCACCATCATGTCCTCGGCAGACAGGCCGGCGCACAGCTGCAAGGTCTGTTCGCGCACGCGCCGGTAGCGGCCCGCCAGGACGTGGCCGGCGGGCGGATGCAGCGTCGTCATGGCCTGCTCCCCGATTGCTCGGGCGCAGCACCGTACCAGGGGACGGATCGAGCCGTTGGCATGCTCCAAGCTTGGCGCAGCCATCGTTCAATACTTGTGATCCGGCAATGGCAGATTGCTGACACGGCCACTGGCGGCCGCATCGCCGGCGCGCGATGCTGGGGCTGCCCTACCTCTTTTCCAGCGAGGTGATGCCCATGAAACGCCTGCCTTCCCTGCTGCTTTTGGCCACCGCGAGCTGTACCACCGCGCTTGCCGGCAACGCGCCATCGGCGCACAAGCCACTGCCCTACGCGCGCTGCATCCAGACCGACAAGATCAACGAGTGGCACATCGTGGACCCGCGCACCGCGCTGGTTCGCACGGGGCCGTACCGTTACGAGGTCCACCTGCAGGCCGATTGCCCGCGCCTGGGCGTGGGCCTGCCCGGCTTCCTGCTGCGCGCCAACGAATCGAACAAGGCAGTCGGCGGCGGCCGCATCTGCGGCGAGGTGGGCGAAACGGTGAGTGCCCGCGACCAGCCGCCCTGCGCGATCTCCTCGGTCACCCTGATCGACCAGACCAAGTTCGATCAGTTGCGCAAGCATGCCGTGCGCCACGGCAGCGGTGCCGAGCTGCCGCCCGGCAAGTGACCGCCGGAAACGAAAAGGCCCGGCATGGCCGGGCCTTTCCGGAACGCAGGAGCGCGCTCAGTCGTCGTCCTCGTCGTAGCCGACGTAGCGGACGGGCGGGGTCTCGTAGATGGTGCGCGTTTCCACCACGCGCCTCGTCACTACCGGCTCTTCGTAGATCACCCGCACCGGACGCCGGTACACCGGCCGCTCGTAGACCACCGTGCGTGGCGGCGGATTGAGGGCGTTGTCGACCAGCCCGATCACCGCGCCGGTGACGATCGCCCCGGCGATCCAGCGGCCGCCGCTCCAGTAGCCGCCGCCGTGACGGTAATCGCGACGCCAGCCGTGGTCGTCCCAGTCGCGGTCGTAGTGGCCGCCATGCCAGCCGCGATCGTGCCAACCGTGTGCCGCGGCGCCCGTCGGCAGTACCGCGATCGAGGCCAGCAGCAGCGCGGCCATCGCCAGGGCGGTTTTGCTCAGCCAACGCTTGGTCATGATGCTTGTCTCCATGCCGGGCATCGTTGCCCTTGGCCACGATGCTCCGGCTGGCGTGCTTAATCGCCACTTAAGCGGTTGCCTGTGTGCTTGGCCTATCGCTTGATCCGGGCGCTGTCCCAGGGGCTGGCTCCGGCGCGGTGCAGGCGCAGCAGCCAGCAGCCGTGGATGTCGGCGCGGCGTGCGAAGTCGAACGGGATGCTGGCCGCGCTCCAGTCCTCGATGGTGAAGCGCTCTTCCAGTGCCGTGCGGTCGAGCTTGAACCGCCGGTAGTTGTTGGAGAACACGATCACGCCGTCCTGCGCGAGGTGCGCGGCGCAGGCCAGCAGCAGCACGGCATGGTCGCGCTGCACGTCGAAGTCCTCCGCCCGCTTGGAGTTGGAGAAGGTCGGCGGATCGACATAGATCAGCCCGTAATGGCCACGGTCGCCCCGCAGGAAGGTCATCGCATCGGCCTGCACCAGCCGGTGTGCGGCACCTGTGAAGCCATTGCGCGCGAGATTGCGCGAGGCCCACTCCAGGTAGGTGCCGGAGAGGTCGACGCTGGTGGTGTCGCGCGCGCCGCCGGCGGCAGCGTACACGCTGGCGGTGGCGGTGTAGGCAAACAGGTTGAGGAAACGCTGGCCCCTCGCCAGGTCGCGCAGCTTTGCGCGTACCAGCCGATGGTCGAGGAACAACCCCGTATCAAGGTAGTCGGTGAGGTTGACGAGGAAGGTCAGGCCGCCCTCGTCCGCCTCGTGGAACTGACCGCGCTGGTCGAGGCGGCCGTACTTGGCGCCGCCCTTGCCGCGCTCGCGGGTCTTGAGGGCGATGCGCTCGCGCGGTACCTCCAGCACTTCGCCGGCCACGCGCACGATCTCGCGCAACCGCGTGCGGGCGACCTCGGCCGGCACCTCCGCGGGCGCGCGGTACTCCTGCACGTGCAGCCAAGTATCATCGCCGCCCTCGCGCCCGTAGACGTCGATCGCGGCCGCGTACTCGGGCAAGTCCTGGTCGTAGGCGCGCCAGCAGAGGATCCCTTCGCGGGCAAGCCGCTTGCGCTGGTGACGCAGCGTTTTCTCCAGCCGGTTCTTGAGCATCTGCGCGCCAGCCGAAAGCGGCCGAGGCTCGCGTGCAGCCGTTTCGCGCGGCGACAGCTCGAAGGTCAGCAACACGGTTTCCAGCGCGCCGTTGTAGAGCGCATAGCGCTTGTCCGCATGCAGGCCGAGCGCACGGCCGAGTTCCGCGTCGCCTGCAAGCACCGCCCCGCGCCAGCCGGTGAAGCGCGCGCGCAACGCATCGCCCAGCGCACGATAGAGGGCCGGCATCTGGGCGCGCTCGCCCAGGCGCTCGCCATAGGGCGGGTTGGTGATGACCAGGCCGGTCGTAAAACCCGGCGGCGGCGCGACGTGCGCCACATCGTGCTTTTCCAGCGTGAAAAATCCGGCGACGCCTGCTCCCTGCGCATTGCGCTTGGCCACCTGCAACATGCGCGGGTCGGCATCGGAGCCGAAGAACGCGGCGCGAAGCCCGCGCAGGCCCTCTTCGGCGCGCCGGCGCGCCTCGTCCAGCAGGCCGCGCCAGAGCGCGATGTCGTGCTGCTGCCAGCCGAGGAAGCCGAAGTACTCGCGGCGCAGGCCGGGCGCAACGTCGGCGGCCATCAAGGCGCCTTCGATCAGCAGCGTGCCCGAGCCGCACATGGGATCGAGCAGCGCGCCGCCGCCGGCGTACACCTGTGGCCATTGCGCACGCAGCAGCATCGCGGCGGCGAGGTTCTCCTTCAGCGGCGCCTCGCCCTGTTGCTCGCGCCAGCCGCGGCGATGCAGCGGCGTGCCGGCAAGATCCAGCGACAAGGTCGCGCGGTCGCGCTTCAGGCGCAGGTTCAGGCGTACGTCCGGCTCTTCGGTGTCCACGCCCGGGCGCGCGCCTTCGCGCTGGCGGAACTGGTCGACCACCGCATCCTTGACGCGCTGGGCAATGAACTGGCTGTGCGTGAGCTTGCTCAGGGCGGTGTGCGCATCCACCGCCAGCGTGCCGTGCGGTGCCAGGTGCGCCGACCAGTCGATCGACTGCACGCCAGCGTAGAGCGCCTCCTCGTCGGCCGCGTCGAACTCGGCCAGCGGCAGCAATACGCGACTGGCCAGCCTCGACCACAGGCAGGCACGGTAGGCGGTCTCGAGCGTGCCGGTGAAGCGCGCGCCGGCCAGCGCCTCGTGCGCCTCGCCGGCGCCGAGCGCGAGCAGCTCGTCGCGCAGCAGGTATTCCAGGCCCTTCGGGCAGGTGGCGAAGAACGCGCTCATGCCAGCGTTTCGAGGAACAGCGCGAATTGCCGTTCGATCGCGGCCAGGCTGCCGGCCAGCCGGTGGTCGTCGTCCAGAATGACCAACGGCAGCTGGCGACGGCCGGCAAAGGCGTAGATGTCGTCCAGCGGGCATACCTCGTCGCGCCAGCCGTGGACAAGCAGCGTCGGCACGTCCTGGCGCACGTCCAGCGCGATGTCGAAACCGGGAATTGCCTCGGGCGTGGCGAGCAGGAACAGGCCGGCGACGGGATGCTCCAGCGAGGCCAGCCCGGACACGAACGCACCCATGCTGGAACCGACCAGCACGGGCGGTGCATCGCACTCCTCGATCGCAGTACGCAATCGCGCCAGCCGCGGCGCCACCGAACCGGCGTGGCCACGCGCGTCGTCCTCGCGGTAGTCCGGTCGCTGCGTGCGCCAGCCGCGCGCCTGCGCCAGTGCGGCCAGCGCGCTGACCTTGGTGGCGTCCGGGCCGGCATCGGAGCCGTGCGAAAGAAGGATCGTGCCGCGCATCGCCCGGATCTCATGTGCCGCCGTGGGACCGGGCATGATAGCCGGTGCCGTGCGAGACTTCCCTACCATGCCCTCCATCGTCGACCTGCCCCTGCCTTACGTCGACCGCCTGCCCGAACGTCCGGCCGAGGCGGTGACGCTGGTGGTGATCCACTGCACCGAACTGCCGGACCTCGCCACCGCGCGCGAGTACGGCGAAAAAGTGCTGTACGAGAGCGGCGCCGGCAACAGCGGCCACTACTACATCGACCGCGACGGCAGCATCGCGCGCTACGTGCCCGGCACGCGCATCGCCCACCACGTGCGCGGGCGCAACGCCGATTCGATCGGCATCGAGCTGGTCAATCGTGGGCGCTATCCGGACTGGTTCGTTTCAAGCAACCAGACGATGGGCGAGCCTTACCCAGACGTGCAGGTCACGGCATTGCGTGAGCTGCTCGCGCAGCTTCGGCAGGAGTTTCCCAACCTGCGGGCCATCGCGGGCCACGAGGATCTGGATACCGCGCGCGTGCCGGCCAGCGACGATCCGGCGGTGATGGTGCCGCGCAAGCTCGATCCCGGCCCGCTGTTTCCGTGGGATGCGATCGTTCCCGTGTGCGGATTGGAGCGCATCAGGGCCTGACCCGGCTCTTCCGCGTGCGCCGCCCTTCACTCCAGCCCTCTCACCCGCAGGGGAGAGGGCGCAAAGGCCCCTATAATCGCGATTCCCCCCACGCGCCACGGATACCCATGCGGGAAGAACACGTCAAGGAACTGGTCGACCTGCTCCAGCTCGAACGGCTGGAGGACAACCTGTTCCGCGGCCAGAGCCGCGACATCGGCACCCGCTTCGTGTTCGGCGGCCAGGTGCTCGGGCAGGCCCTGGCGGCTGCGCAGCAGACGGTCGATCCCAAGCGCGAGGCGCACTCGCTGCACGCCTACTTCCTGCGCGCCGGCGACATCGACGCGCCGATCGTCTATTCGGTCGAGCGCGCGCGCGACGGCGGCAGCTTCTCGGCGCGCCGCGTGGTGGCGATCCAGCACGGCCAGCCGATCCTGAACGGCGCGATCTCGTTCCAGGAGCCGGAAAAAGGTTTCGAGCACCAGAGCGCGATGCCCGAGGTGCCCGCGCCGGAAGACGTCGAGCCGATGCGCCACCTGCCGCCGGACGAGCTGGCCAAACTGCCGGTGAAACTGCAGCGCTGGCTGGGCATCGACGGCCCGTTCGAGTTTCGCCAGGTGTGGCCGCGCGACGAGTTGCGCCCGACCAAGCGCCCGCCGATCCAGCACATCTGGTTCCGCCTGACCGCGCCGATCGGCGACTCGCCGGTGTTGCACCGCGCGCTGCTGGCCTATGCCTCGGACTTCCATTTGATCGGCACGGCCACGCTGCCGCACGGCATTTCTTACATGACCCACAACGTGCAGATGGCCAGCCTCGACCATGCGCTGTGGTTCCATCGCCCGTTCCGCGTGGACGAGTGGCTGCTGTACTCGTTCGACAGCCCGACCGCACAGGGCGGCCGCGGCCTGGCGCGCGGACAGATATTCAGCCGCGACGGCCGGCTGGTCGCCTCCAGCGCGCAGGAAGGCCTGATCCGCCTGCGCGGCGAGTAACCTGGCTAGACTTGTCCCATGCGTCCGCTCTACACATCACCCCGCCAGGAAAACATCGACCGCGTCGTCGCGCTGCTCGCCGAGCACGGCATCGAGACGACGATCACCGGCCGCTCGAACTGGAACCGCCCGAGCTACCAGCGTTTCAGCTATTCCCAGCGCAACGAGAACCGCGAGAGCTGGCCGCAGGTATGGGTCAATCGCGCCGACGACTACACCCAGGCGCGTGCGCTGATGCGCGGAATCGGCATCGAGCCGATGGTCAGGCACGGCGAGGAACTGGCGCTGGCGCGCAACCCGACGCCCGAGTCGCGCCGCGCCGGCGTGGCCACCCGCGTGCGGCGCATCGTGCTGCTGGCGCTCGCCGCGGCGTTCGTCATCCTGATGCTGCGCTACATGGGCAAGATCTAGCCCCACGGCAGGTCAAGGCGCCCTTCTCGGAAAATTTGCAACCGGTCGCCGATGCGGTCATAGAATCGCTCCATGCGCTCCGAACGCGTCCGCCTGTTCCAGACCCTGCCGCACACCTGCGGCTACTTCGCCGAGCGCACGGCGCAGAACCTGGTGATCGATCCGGCCGCACCGCGCCTGGACCAGCTCTACGGTCCGGCGCTTGAGCGCGGCTTCCGCCGCGCCGGCGGCCACCTGTACTACCCCAACTGCCCGCAGTGCCATGCCTGCACGCCATGCCGCATCGACGTGGAGGGTTTCGCGCCGGACCGCTCGCAGCGGCGCTGCCTCAAGCGCAACGCGGATCTGACCGTGGTCGAGTGCATGGCCGGCTACAACGCCGAGCGCCACGCGCTGTACGAAACCTACCTGCGCGCCCGCCACAGCGGCGGCGGCATGGACGAGGCCGATGCCAGCGATTTCCGCCGTTTCCTGACCGCGCCGTGGAGTCCCACGCTGTTTCTGGAATTCCGCCGCGGCACGCGGCTGCTCGCCGTGGCGGTCACCGACGTGTGCCTCAACGGACTGTCGGCGGTCTACACCTTCTTCGAGCCCGACGAGGCCGCCCGCAGCCTGGGCACCTACGCCATCTTGCAGCAGGTGCAGCTGGCGCGCCGCCGCGGCCTGCCGTGGGTGTACCTGGGCTTCTGGATCGAGGGCCATCCGAAAATGGATTACAAGCGCCGCTTCCGACCGCTGCAGGTGCGCACGCGCGAGGGCTGGATGCCGCTGGATCCATAGGGTGGGCGTAGGTGGTCTTCAGCCCACCGTCCCCTTGCAGCAAGCAGGCGGCGGCTGGAGCCCACCCTACGAAGACTGCGGGCGCGCCGAGCCCGCCTGCGGATACGGGAACAGCTTGACCAGCGGCACCGACAGGCCGTCGTCGCCGACCACGCGGCAGTGCGTGCGGTCGAGCTGCCGCGGATCGTCCACGCCGCAGCTGTGCGCGATGATGCCGACCTCGACCATGAGGTTGCGTGCGTAGTTGGCCACCTTCTCGCTCTTGTCGGTGACCACCAACCCGCGCTGCAGCTTCGGGTTCTGCGTGGTGATGCCGGTCGGGCAGGTGTTGCGGTTGCACTGCAGCGACTGGATGCAGCCCAGTGCCAGCATGAAGCCGCGCGCCGAGTTGACGAAGTCGGCGCCCATCGACAGCGCCCAGGCCACGTCGTAGGCGGTGATGCGCTTGCCCGAGCAGATCACCTTGATGCGCTCGCGCAGGCCCTTGGCGATCAGCGTGTCGACCAGCGCCGGCAGCGCCTCGTGCAGCGGCAGGCCCACGCCTTCCATCAGCGTCTGCGGCGCGGCACCGGTGCCGCCCTCGGAACCGTCGACGATGATGAAGTCCGGGGCGCTCTCGATGCCGCGCTTCCACACTTCGTCGCATAGCTCCTCGATCCAGCCGCAATCGCCCAGCACCGCCTTGAAACCGGTCGGCTTGCCGCCGACCTCGCGCACGTGCGCGACGGCGTCGAGCAGCTGCGGCACGTTGGCGATGTCGAGATGGCGGTTGGGACTTTGCGAATCCTTGCCTACCGGGATGCCGCGGATGGCGGCGATCTCCGGCGTCACCTTGGCGGCCGGCAGCAGGCCGCCCATGCCGGGCTTGGCGCCCTGGCCGAGCTTGATGCTGACCATCTTCACCTGCGCATGGGCGCAGATCGCACGCAGCTTGGCGTCGTCCAGTTGGCCGTCGGCGGTGCGCACGCCGTACTTGGCGGTGCCGATCTCGAACACGATGTCGCAGCCGCCTTCCAGGTGGTAGGGCGCCAGGCCGCCCTCGCCGGTGTCCAGCCAGATGCCGGCCTTGGCCGCGCCGTGGGAGAGCGCGCGCACCGCCGGCGCCGACAGCGCGCCGAAACTCATCGCCGAGATGTTGAAGAAGGCGGCATGGTCGTAGGGCTCGCGCGCGTACGGACCGATGCGGACCGGTTGCGGAGGAACGTGGTGGCCCTCCAGCCGCGGGAATGGCGCGTTGACGAAGAACGGCACGCCCTCGGCGGAAAGATCGCGCGTGCTGCCGAAGCCGATGGTGGTGTCGACGTTCTTGGCGGCGCGGTACACCCACACGCGCTGGGCGCGGTTGAACGGCAGCTCCTCGCGGTCGCTGGCGAACAGGTACTGGCGGAAGAACTCGCCCAGGCGCAGGAATCCGTAGCGGAAGTGGCCGATGACCGGGAAATTGCGCAGCACCGCATTGCCCGTCTGGTTGCGGTCGGCGATCCAGACGGCCAGTACGACCACCACCGCCACGGCCAGCAGCAGCATGAACAGCGCCGCCAGTGTTTCGACCAGCACGATCAGCCAGTGTGCGAAGCCTTCCGGTGCCATCGCCTGCCCTCCTGCGGATGAAGCGGAGAGCCTAGCCTATTCGCACCTGGGAAGTTCCCCGCAAGGCGGCCTTGCCTCGGCCCATCAAAGCTCGACCCGCAGGCACCCCGCCGCCCTTACCGCCTTCGCACGGGCAGCTTCGACATCCGCATCCCGCGCCAACGTCACCGCCATGCGCCGGCGCCCCTTCACCTCCGGCTTGCCGAAGATGCGCAGCTGCGTATCCGGCTCGGCCAGCGCTTCGGCCACGCCGTGGTAGCGCGGCGCGCGGCCCTCGCCCTCGACCAGCACGGCGCACGAGGCCGCGGGCCCGAGCTGGCGTATCACCGGGATCGGCAGGCCCAGGATCGCCCGCGCATGCAGGGCGAACTCGGACAGCTCCTGCGAGATCAGCGTCACCAGCCCGGTGTCGTGCGGACGCGGGCTGACCTCGGAGAAGATGACCGTATCGCCCCTGACGAAGAACTCCATGCCGAACACGCCCCAGCCGCCCAGCGCGGCCGAGACGGCGCCGGCCTGGCGCTGCGCCTCGGCCAGCGCGGCATCGCTCATCGGCTGCGGCTGCCAGGACTCGCGGTAGTCGCCGTGCTCCTGGCGGTGGCCGATCGGCAGGCAGAAGCTGGTGCCGTCGCGGTGGCGCACGGTGAGCAGGGTGATCTCGTAGTCGAAGTCCACGAAGCCCTCGACGATCACCCGCCCCTGCCCCGCGCGCCCGCCCGATTGCGCGTAGTCCCAGGCCTGCTGCAGCCCGCCCGCATCGCGCACCGTGCTCTGGCCCTTGCCGGAGGAACTCATCACCGGCTTGATCACGAACGGATAGCCGATCGCCTCCGCTGCCGCGCGGTATTCGGCCTCGGTGTCGCAGAAGCGGTAGGGCGAGGTGGGCAGGCCCAGCTCCTCGGCGGCGAGGCGGCGGATGCCCTCGCGGTCCATGGTCAGCCAGGCCGCGCGCGCCGTGGGGATCACGCGCAGGCCCTGCCGCTCCAGCTCGACCAGGGTGGGCGTGTGGATCGCCTCGATCTCCGGCACCACCAGGTCCGGCTGCTCGCGCGCGATCACCGCGCGCAGCGCGGCACCGTCGAGCATGTCGACCACGTGGCTGCGATGCGCCACCTGCATTGCCGGGGCGTCCGCATAGCGGTCGACCGCGATCACCTCGACCGCGTAGCGCTGCAGCTCGATGGCCACCTCCTTGCCCAGCTCGCCCGAACCCAGCAGCAACACGCGCAGGGCGCGGTCGGACAGCGGCGTGGCAAAGGGCTTCATGGGGCGGCTCCGGCGGAAAAGCGCGCATTGTAGGGCTACGCTGCACTGCGCATTGACGTGGGCTTCGCCACCCGTTCCACTGTGGCCAGTCATCCATCCCCGGGGTTGACCATGCGCCGCGTCCCGCTCACCTTGGTGCCCGCGTTCCTGGTGGGCATTTTCCTGCTGGGCACCTGTACCGCCGCGCACGCCGGCACGGCGCCGCAGACCGACTGGATGACCGTATTGCTCGGCGGCCGCAAGGTCGGCCACCTGCAGATCGACCGCGAGCGCAAGGACGGCATCCTCACCACCACCCAGACACTGGCGCTGGACCTGAGCCGTGCGGGCAAGCCCATGCACCTGGGCAACCTGAGCCGCAGCGTGGAAGGGCCGGATGGCCAGCCACTGGGGTTTTCCGCGCGCACCCGGATGTCCTCCATGGACAGTACGGTGGAGGCCCAGGCCGACGGCGCCGGGCGCTATCTGGTCACCACGACCGTGGGCGGCCAGAGCCGCAACTCGCTGATGGACTGGCCCCCCGGCGCGCTGCTCGCCGAGGGACAGCGGCTGGCGGCCATGGCAGCCGGCCGCGAGGCCGGCCACCGCTACGGGCTGCGCGAGTTCGACCCGTCCAGCCAGCAGGTGGTGGACGTGCAGGTGGACATCCTGGGCGACGAGACGGTCGCCCTGCCCGGCGGCGCCATGCGGCTGAGCCACCAGCGCCAGACGCTGGCGCTGGCGCACGGCCGCCAGACGCTGGACCTTTGGGTGGACGAGCAGGGCATCGCCCGCAAGGGCCTGATGTACCTGCTCGGGCAACCGCTGGAAATGCTCGCCTGCGACCGTGCCTGTGCGCTCGCGCCGAACCAGCCGGTGGACATGCTGCGCGCCGCCACGGTCGATTCGCCGCGGCTGCTGCCCTCGTACGTCCGCTCGATGCCGATGCGCTACCGCATCCACGTCAGCGGCAATATCGGGCAGCCGTTCATCACCACGGACGAGCAGCAGGTCACCGCGCTGGGCGGCGACGACTGGATGGTCGACGTAGGCGGCGCCCATCCCGGACGCCAGGCGCCGCCGCAACCGGCCGACCGCGAAGCCAACGCCTGGCTGCAGTCGGACGCGCCGGCGATTCGCCGGGCGGCGGCCAAGGCGGTGGACGGCGCGCGCGACGATCTTTCGCGCATGCGCCGCCTGCGCCAGTTCGTCAGCGGCTACGTCACCGCACACGGGCTGGACGTGGGCTATGCCTCCGCGCTGGAAGTGCTCGACAGCCGCGAGGGCGATTGCACCGAGTACGCCGTGCTGCTGGCCGCGATGGCGCGCGCCCAGGGCATTCCGGCACGGGTGGTCAGCGGCATGGTGTATGCCGACCGCTTCGCCGGCGTCTCCCGCACGTTCATGCCCCACGAATGGGTGCAGGCCTGGGTCGATGGCCGCTGGCAGAGCTTCGACGCGGCCCTGCGTCACTTCGACAGCACCCACCTGGCGCTGGCCAGCGGCGACGGCGACCCCTGGCACTTTGCCGCCACCACGCAGCTGTTCGGCAACCTGCACATCAGCCAGGCAGTGCCGGACGCGGACCTGAGCACGCCGGTGGGCGGCGCGGCGGCACCCGCGGGCAACGGCGTGAGCAACGGGGGCGGCAACAGCGGCGGACGCGGCGGCTGAAGCCACTTGCATCATGATATATTTTTGATATCTACTTCCCGCATCCTAGGGAGGTAGCAGCATGAACGAGCGCAAGGGCTTTTCGATCGCCGGCATCCCCTTCATCGGGGTTTGCCTGGTACTGGCGGCCATCGGCCTGTGGCTGCTGTTGAGCGCCGATCCGGCGCAGCCGGCACCGCACGTGGTTCCGGGGATCCTTGTGCTGCTTTTCGCCGGTTTCCTGCTCAAGGGCTTCTTCCAGGTCGCGCCCAACCAGGCGCAGGTGATGCAGCTGTTCGGCAAGTACGCCGGCAGCGTGCGCGACGAAGGCCTGCGCTGGACCAACCCGTTCTACGCCAAGGCGCGCCTCTCGCTGCGCGTGCGCAACTTCGAGAGCGGCAGGCTCAAGGTCAACGACAGCGACGGCAACCCCATCGAGATCGCCGCCGTGGTGGTGTGGCAGGTGATCGACACGGCCGAGGCGGTGTTCTGCGTGGACGACTACGAGAACTTCGTGCACATCCAAAGCGAATCGGCGCTGCGGCAGATGGCGCAGAGCTATCCGTACGATGCGCACGAGGACAGCCAGCCTTCGCTGCGCAGCCATGGCGAAGTCATCAACGATCACCTGCGCGACGAGATCCAGGCGCGGCTGGAACGCGCCGGCGTGCAGGTGATCGAGGCGCGCATCAGTCACCTGGCCTACGCGCAGGAAATCGCCCAGGCCATGCTGCAACGCCAGCAGGCCGGCGCCATCATCGCCGCGCGCACGCGCATCGTCGAAGGCGCGGTGAGCATGGTCGAGATGGCGCTGGACCAGCTGAGCCGCCGCGGCGTGGTCGAACTGGACGAGGAGCGCAGGGCGGCGATGGTCAGCAATCTGCTGGTGGTGCTTTGCGGCGAGCGCGGCACCCAGCCGGTGGTCAACACCGGCACGCTGTACGGCTGAGGAAAGCGCCATGGGCTACGCCATTCCCGTCATCGTGGTGATCCTGGTGGTCGTCATCGCCGTCACCGCACGCCGCCGCCGCTGAGCCGATGCCTGCGGAGAAAAAAGCCTATCCGCTGCGGATCAGCGCCAGCGTCCTGGGAGCGATGCAGCGCTGGGCCGACGACGAACTGCGCAGCGTCAACGCGCAGATCGAATACGTGCTGCGCGAGGCGCTGCGCAAGTCGGGACGGATGAAGTCCGACACGGCCAGGCCGGCCCCTGATGACGAGGCGGAGCCCGGCGCGCGTTGATTGCGCCCCCCGTGCGGCAACGCTTCCGGCAAAGTGTCAGCGCGACACCGATGCCAGGGGCTGCGGGCGCAACCCGGGCAGCCGTACCACCTGCGGCTGGGCATCCCCCAGCACCACCAGCCAGCGGCCTTCGAGTACCAGTCGGTCGACGTCGGCCAGGCCATCGGCCCGGTCGATCGTGCCCAGCGGGCGGCCATCGTGGGCGTCATAGGCGCTGATGCTGTCCTGCTGGCGGTCCGCCACCAGCAGCCAGTCGTGGCCGTCGGCGGTCCAGCGCACCAGCTGCTTTGGCGGTTGCTCGGCCTGCGGCGGCGCGACGAGCCCGACCAGCGCCGCCGCGGCGAGAAAAGTCCCGACCAACCGCAGGCGCCGGTCGAGCCGGCGCAGGGTACGCGGCAAGAGCGGGTATCGGCGCATGCCGGCAGCATGGCGCCGCGGCATGACATCCCTATGACGCGGGCTTGTCTTCGCGACGAAGCGCCACGCCCAGCGCGAGCCAGCCGACGATGAAGGCGACGCCGCCCAGCGGCGTGATCGCGCCGCACCAGCGCGGCGCCCCCAGGGCCAGGGCATAGAGGCTGCCGCAGAAGAGCACGATGCCGGCGGCGAATGCGATAAACGCCGTGCGGCGCGCGCGGCCTGCGGGCGCCAGGCAGGCAGCCGCCAGCGCCAGCGCGTGCCAGAAGTGGTACTGCGTAGCGGTATGCCAGAGCTCGCGCCCGGCCGGGTCCAGCACGCCGCGCAGCGCATGCGCGCCGAACGCGCCGAGCAGCACGGCGCTGGCGCCGGCCGCGCCGGTCAGCCAGGACGCCCGGCGCAGGATGGCAGGGACAGGTTGTCGCATAAGCACCTCGGGGGCGACGTCCGCACCGCCTCGTGGCGTATGCTGGCGCGATGCATTGCCCGGATTCTTGCATGAAGCCTTCGCGCCTGGCCCGCCT
>NZ_JABFWW010000261.1 GCF_013362045.1 Frateuria sp.
CCGGAACGCGCGCGCCAGCGCCTGCGCGGGAAACAGGCGGGCGTCCGGCATCGCGTTGCAAATGGCAAGCGCGCCCGGCGCCGGGCTGGGGTAGGGCGGGGGCAGCGGCAGCGGCGGAGCCAGGTCGAACGTGGGGGCCGGGTCGCCCGCGCCCGCCCTTGGCCGGGGTGCAGGGATCTGGGCGGCAACGAAGGTGCCGCCGCCCACGCGCGCGTTCACCAGCCCTTCGGCGGCCAGTTCGGCATAGCCGGCCACCACCGTGTTGCGGTTCAGGCCGAGCAGCCCCGCCAGCTCTCGCGTGCCCGGCAGCGCCTCGCCGGGCTTGAGCCGGCCCCGCCGGATGGCGTCGGTGACGGCTTGCGCGAGCTGCAGGAACAGCGGCTGCGGCAGCGCGGGGTCGAGCGAGAGGGTGAGTTCCCAGCGGCGCATGCGCCCGAGTGTAGCGCGGTGCATGCGCATGGCGGCGTCGTCGGAACCGGACCAGCAGCCGTCGCGAAAGTGGACCTTCCGCGCGCCCCGCGCCGGGGCCAGCCTTCGCCTGCCGCCCCACCACACTAGGAGAGATGCCATGCGCCCGGTTCCGCACGTACTCCTGGCCGCCGCCTGCGCGGCCGTCCTGGCCCTGCCATTGGCCGCCGCGGCGAACAGCGGCAGGTACCGGGTCCACAACCTGGGCTCGCTCGGCGGCACGTCCAGCGCCGGCGCGGGCATCAACGACTTCGGCCTGATCGCCGGCTTTTCCAACCTGCCGGGCGACCAAAGCACGCATGCCACCGCCTGGCTGGCCGGTTCCACCTTCGACCTTGGCACCCTCGGCGGGCCCAACAGCGCTGTCGTGTTCCCGTCCAAGAACAACTACGGATTGATCGCCGGCGTGGCCGAGACCGACCGCCTCGACCCGAACGGCGAGAGCTGGAGCTGCTCGGCGTTCTTCCCGAGTGCGACCGGCCATACCTGCCTGGGCGTGGTGTGGGAATGGGGCCGCAAGCGGGCATTGCCCACGCTGGGCGGCAACAACGGCTTTGCCGCCGGCATCAACGATGTCGGCCAGGTCGTGGGATGGGCCGAGACGGCCAGGCGCGACCCGACGTGCGATCCGCGATCCGGCCAGGTGCTGCAGTTCCTGCCGGTGGTCTGGGGACCGGGCAAGGACCAGGTGCGCACCCTGCCCCTGCTCGACGGCGACAGCTCCGGCTCGGCGGTGGCGATCAACAACCGCGGCCAGGTGGTGGGCATCTCGGGCGATTGCGACCAGGCGGTCGGGCGCTTCACGGCACGGCACGCGGTGATGTGGGAGCAAGGACGGATCGTGCGGCTGGGCGACCTGGGCGGCGTGGCCTGGAATACGCCCGTCGCGATCAACCAGCACGGCGAGGTGGTGGGTTTCGCCAACGTGCCGGGTGGCGCCACGCCGGGCAGGTTCCACGAGCACGCGTTCCTGTGGACCCGCGGAAGCGGCATGCGGGACCTGGGCACCCTGCCCGGCGATACGCGCAGCCAGGCGCTGGGCATCAACGACCGCGGCCAGGTGGTCGGGCTATCGTACGGCGGCACGGCAGGGCTACGCGCCTTCCTGTGGGAGAACGGCGTGATGAGGGATCTCAATACGCTGCTCGCGCCGGATTACTTCGACCACCTGCTTTTCGCCAACGACATCGACGATGCCGGGCGGATCACCGGGCAGGCGCTCAACGCCGAAGGGTCGGTGGCCTCCGCGTTCATGGCGGTGCCGATCGGGCCGTGATCCGAACCCCATAAAGACAAAGGCCCGCGCAGGCGGGCCTTTGTCCTGGGTTTTTGGCTGGAACGGCGTGCGCCCGGACCCTCGGCTGCAGGGCAGGGCAGGGCGCGACGCGCTACAGCAACGGGATCAGCAACAGGGCGACGATGTTGATGATCTTGATCAGCGGGTTGACCGCCGGGCCGGCAGTGTCCTTGTACGGATCGCCCACGGTGTCGCCGGTGACCGCCGCCTTGTGCGCCTCCGAGCCCTTGCCGCCGTGGTGGCCGTCCTCGATGTACTTCTTGGCGTTGTCCCAGGCGCCGCCGCCGGTGGTCATGGAGATGGCCACGAACAGGCCGGTGACGATGGTGCCGATCAGCACGCCGCCCAGCGCCTTCGGCCCCAGCAGCAGGCCGACCACGATCGGCACCGCCACCGGCAGCAGCGAGGGCACGATCATCTCGCGGATGGCCGAGCGCGTGAGCATGTCCACCGCGCGCGAGTAATCGGGCTTGCCGGTGCCCTCCATGATGCCGGCGATGGTGCGGAACTGCCGGCGCACTTCCTCCACCACGGCGCCGGCCGCGCGGCCGACCGCTTCCATCGCCATGGCACTGAAGAGGTAGGGAATCAGGCCGCCGATCAAGAGGCCGATGATTACCATGTGGTCGGACAGGTCGAAGGCGAAGGAGGCGCCTGCGTTGTTCGCCGCAAGGTTGTGCGTGTAGTCGGCGAACAGGACGAGCGCCGCGAGCGCGGCCGAGCCGATCGCATAGCCCTTGGTCACCGCCTTGGTGGTGTTGCCCACGGCGTCCAGCGGGTCGGTGATGCCGCGCACTTCCGGCGGCAGGTCCGCCATCTCGGCGATGCCGCCGGCGTTGTCGGTGATCGGTCCGTAGGCGTCCAGCGCCACGATCATGCCGGCCATCGACAGCATCGCGGTGGCGGCGATGGCGATGCCGTACAGGCCGCCGAGGTGGAAGGCGCCCCAGATGGCGGCGCAGACCACGATCACCGGCCAGGCGGTAGCCTTCATCGACACCCCCAGGCCCGCGATGATGTTGGTGCCGTGGCCGGTGGTCGACGCCTGCGCGATGTGCTGCACCGGCTTGTACTGCGTGCCGGTGTAGTACTCGGTGATCCACACGATCAGGCCGGTCAGCGCCAGGCCGATCAGCGCGCACCAGAAGATCGCCATGCTGGCGATGCTGCCGCCTGCGGTCGGCAGCCCCTGCGGCAGCAGCATGCGGGTGACGAACCAGAAGCCCACCGCCGAGAGCACCGCCGACACGATCACGCCCTTGTACAGCGCGCCCATGATCGAGCCGCCCTCGCGCACCTTGACGAAGAAGGTGGCGATGATCGAAGCGATGATCGACACGCCGCCGAGTACCAGCGGGTAGAGCACCGCGTGCGGGTCGGCGGCGAACATCAGGCCGCCCAGCAGCATGGTGGCGATCACCGTCACCGCATAGGTCTCGAACAGGTCGGCGGCCATGCCGGCGCAGTCGCCCACGTTGTCGCCCACGTTGTCGGCGATCACCGCCGGGTTGCGCGGATCGTCTTCGGGAATGCCGGCCTCCACCTTGCCTACCAGGTCGGCGCCCACGTCCGCGCCCTTGGTGAAGATGCCGCCACCCAGGCGCGCGAAGATCGAGATCAGCGAGCTGCCGAAGGCCAGGCCCACCAGCGGGTGCAGCGGGTCGGGCACGCCGAGCTTGTTGAGCACCAGCCAGTAGCCGGTGACGCCCAGCAGCGCCAGGCCGACCACCAGCATGCCGGTGATGGCGCCGCCGCGGAAGGCCACGTCCATCGCCGCGCGGATGCCGCTGCGCGCGGCCTCGGCGGTGCGCACGTTGGCGCGCACCGAGACGTTCATGCCGATGTAACCGGTGGCGCCGGAAAGCACCGCGCCGATCAGGAAGCCGACCGCGGTGTACCAGCTCAGGAAGAAACCGATGAGGACCAGCAGGACGATGCCCGCCAGCGCGATGGTGCCGTACTGGCGGTTGAGGTAGGCGCGCGCGCCCTCCTGGATGGCCGAGGCGATGGCTTGCATGCGCTCGTTGCCCGCCGAGCGGCCG
This sequence comes from Frateuria sp., assembly GCF_013362045.1. Classification (GTDB taxonomy): domain Bacteria; phylum Pseudomonadota; class Gammaproteobacteria; order Xanthomonadales; family Rhodanobacteraceae; genus Frateuria_A. The sequence continues at coordinate 3,808 of NZ_JABFWW010000261.1, forward strand.
AGCACCCAACGTACCGACAACAATCCGTAGAGAATCGCCACGACCGCGCACCCCAGCGCGATCCACAACCACATACCGTCCTGCTGCAGCATTCGGTGCCTCCCTAGGTGAGTGATACCGCGGATGGCGGGTTGCCTCACGGGCAGCTCGCCCTGGCCGCCTGGTCGGCAGCCTTAACGAGTATAGGCAGGGGAGATGTGATTGCCTGTTGTGCGCCGCAGCGCCGGCGTCAGGCGGGGCTTGGATGAAGAAGGGCCGGCGCTTGGCCGGCCCTTGCTACCTCAGTGCAGCACGTAGTCCAGGATGATGCCTGTGGCGATGGCGACCAGCACGTAGTTGTCGTCGTCGTCGCGCACCCAGTGGTAGCCGCGCGGCGGCGGACGCAGCCGATAGCTCTCGTAGTCGCGCACGACCACGATCGGGCCGTCGTAGCGATTGCCGCGCTCCCAATGGTGGCGACGGCCATGCCAGCCGTTGTCGTAGTGGCCATGCCCGTGGCCGTTGTCGTGCCAGTCGCCGCGGTCCTGGTCGCCGTCGTGCCAGTCGTCGTCTTGCTGGCCCTGGTCGTCATGGCCGCGGCCGTGACCGTGGCCATGGCCGTGATCCTGGTCGGCCAGCACTGCGCCGCTCGCAGCCAGCAGCGACAGGCCCAGCAGCGTGCTCAGCAGGAATTTCATGAGTGTCTCCTTGGCCGGGCACAGGCCCGGGTGATCCGCAGCGTAGGAATCTGCGTCTGAACGCATGGTAGCCGCGTCCACGCGGCTTTCACGTGATGCTCAGCAAGGAAGCGACGCCTGCCGCCTCAGGGAAAGGCAGGCAGGCGCTTGGCTACCGCGACGTTGCGCAGGGCGGCATAGGCGGGCAGGCCGTCCTTGCCGTAGGGCGGCGGCGCCTCGCCGCGGATCAACGGCGACAGATAGCGCCGTGCCGCCGCGGTGATGCCGAAACCGTCGCGGCTGATGAAGCCTTTCGGCAGCTTCTTCTCGCGGTTGGCAATCTTCTTGAGTTCGGCCGGCTCGATCCTCCAGCGGTAGGGTGAATCGGAGGTGCGCACGATCACCGGCATCACCGCGTTCATCCCCGCCAGCGCGTAGTCGACTGCCGCGCGTCCCACCGCGTAGGCCTGTTCCGCGTCGGTGGCCGAGGCCAGGTGCCGCGCCGAGCGCTGCAGGTAGTCGGGCAGCGCCCAGTGCACCTTGTACTGGAGCCGGTCCTTGACCAACTGCGCCAGCACCGACGCGACGCCGCCCAGCTGCGCATGGCCGAAGGCGTCGCGCGTGCCGCCCTCGGCGAGGAAGCGCCCGGCCGCATCGCGCACGCCCTCGGAGGCGACCACCGTGCACCAGCCCACGCGCTCGACCGTGGCCTTGACCTTGGCCAGGAAAGCGGCCTCGTCGAACACGTTCTCGGGGAACAGGATCACGTGCGGCGGCGCATCCGCGCCTTCGCCGGCCAGGCCTGCGGCGGCAGCGATCCAGCCGGCGTGGCGGCCCATCACTTCGAGGATGAATACCTTGGTCGAGGTATCGGCCATCGAGGCCACGTCCAGGCTTGCTTCCAGCACCGACACGGCGGTGTACTTGGCCACCGAGCCGAAGCCGGGGCAGCAGTCGGTCACCGCCAGGTCGTTGTCCACCGTCTTGGGCACGCCGATGCAACGGATGTCGTAGCCCATCGCCTTGCCCAGCTGCGAGATCTTCAGCGCGGTGTCGGCCGAATCGTTGCCGCCGTTGTAGAGGAACCAGCGGATGTCGTGCGCGCGCAGCACCTCGATCAGCCGCTCGTACTCGGCACGGTTGGCCTCCAGCGATTTGAGCTTGTAGCGGCAGGAACCGAACGCGCCGCCGGGCGTGTGGCGCAGCGCGGCGATCGCTGCCTTCGCTTCCTTGCCGGTGTCGATCAGGTCCTCGCGCAGCGCACCCAGGATGCCGTTGCGCGCCGCGTACACCTGCACGCCCTGCGCGCGTGCCGCTTCGACGACGCCGGCGGCCGTGGCATTGATCACCGCGGTGACGCCGCCGGACTGGGCATAGAGCAGACGGCTGGAACGGGAAGGCATGCACGATCTCCATGGCTTGGGCATGAGCCCTTGCGGAACAGTGACTTGGCGCAAAGTGCGCCGTAACTTGGTTTGACTGCACCGGGTGCAGACGGTACTTTGACAACCCTTGGGTGAAATCTGGCGAACCGCCGCAGCGTGCGCGCGGACCTCACGCCCCGGAGCATTATGCGACTCGTCCTACTCGGTGCGCCCGGTTCGGGCAAAGGCACGCAGGCCGCGCGGCTGAAAGCCGACCTCAACGTACCGCACATCTCCACCGGCGACATGCTGCGCGCCGCGGTCGCCGCGGGCACGCCGCTGGGGCTGAAGGCCAAGGCGGTGATGGACGCCGGCCAACTGGTCTCCGACGACATCCTGCTCGGCATGCTGGAAGAGCGCCTGGCCCAGGACGACGCGCGCAACGGCTTCATCCTCGACGGCTACCCGCGCAACCTGGCCCAGGCCGACGCCCTGGACCACCTGCTCGCGCGCATCCGCCAGCCGCTGGACGCGGTGGTCAAGCTGGAGGTGCCCGGCGAGGCGATCGTCGGCCGCTGCCAGATCCGCTTCCAGGCCGAAGGCCGCGCCGACGACAACCCCGAGACGGTGCGCAAGCGCCTGTCCGTGTACGCCGAGCAGACCGCGCCGGTGGCCGACTTCTACGCCAGGCGCGGCAAGCTGCAGGTGGTCGACGGCGTCGGCTCGCTCGACGAAATCACCGCCCGCATCAAGCGCGCGCTGGAGCGCGAATCGGCCGCCGCCAACGGCTGAAGCGCCTTTGGCTCCCTCTCCCCCGTCCTTTATCAAACAAGGGAGAGAAGGTCGGGGTGAGCGGGCGGGCGGAGCGAGAACGCTCCTGGCTCCGAAGCCCCACTCCCCGCAAGCCCTGTACCCTCACCCCCAGCCCCTTTCCCGGCGGGAGAGGGAAGCCCAATCCGGCGAGAGGGAGGGTTCTCAAGACATGCGCCTGCACATCCTCGGCATCTGCGGCACCTTCATGGGCGGCGTCGCCGCGCTTGCGCGCGAGCTGAATCTCACGGTCGAGGGTTCCGATGCGGCCGTCTATCCGCCGATGAGCACCCAGCTCGAGGCATTGGACATCCGCCTGATGGACGGCTATACGGCCGAACACCTCAAGCCTGCGCCCGATCTGGTGGTGGTGGGCAATGCGATGACGCGCGGCAACCCGGCCGTGGAGCACATGCTTGATACAGGCCTGCGCTACGTCTCCGGTCCGCAATGGCTGGGCGAAACGGTGCTGGCCGGCCGCCAGGTGCTGGCCGTCGCCGGCACGCACGGCAAGACCACCACCACCAGCCTGCTGGCGCACCTGCTGGACAGCGGCGGAATGGAACCCGGTTTCCTGATCGGCGGCGTGCCGGGCAACTTCGGGGTTTCGGCGCGGCTGGGGCAGGCGCAGGCGCCGTTCGTGATCGAGGCGGACGAGTACGACACCGCGTTCTTCGACAAGCGCTCGAAGTTCGTGCACTACCGCCCCCGCATCGCCATCCTCAACAACCTCGAATACGACCACGCGGACATCTTCCCGGACCTGGCCGCGATCCAGCGCCAGTTCCACCACCTGGTGCGCACGGTGCCGGGCAACGGGCGGCTGATCGTCAACGCGCACGACGCGGCGCTGGCCGAGGTGCTGGCGATGGGTTGCTGGACGCCGGTGGAAACCTTCGGCATCGGCACGGGCGACTGGCAGGCTCGCCTGATCGAGGCGGACGGTTCGGTCTTTGCCGTGCAGTACCGCGGCGAGCCCGTCGGTGAGGTGCGCTGGTCGCTGCTGGGCAGGCACAGCGTGCTCAATGCATTGGCTGCACTGGCTGCAGCGTCGGCGGCGGGCGCCGATCCGCGCACGCTGCTGCCCGCCTTCGCCAGGTTCGAAAGCGTCAAGCGGCGGATGGAGCAGGTCGGCGAGGTCGGTGGCGTACGCGTCTATGACGACTTCGCGCATCACCCGACCGCAATCGCCACGACGCTGGCGGGCCTGCGCGCGAAAGTCGGCAAGGCACGCATCCTGGTCGCGCTGGAACCGCGCTCCAATTCGATGCGCCTGGGCGCGCACGCGGCCGGCCTGGCGCCCTCGCTGGCCGACGCCGACGCGGTGGTGTTCCTGCATCGGCCCGAACTGCCCTGGGATGCGGCCCGCGTCACCGATGCACTGGACGGCCGTGGCCGCACTGCGCCTACGGTGGCGGCGCTGATCGATGCGCTGCGTGCCGAAGTCCACCCGGGCGACCACGTGGTGTTCATGTCCAACGGCGGCTTCGAAAACGCGCCACGGCGTTTCGTCGAGGCACTGCGCTGAGTGTTGCTCCCTTCCCCGTGGGGGAGGGCCGAGCTCACGCCAGCGGCGCGTCGAAGCACGGCTCGCGCTGCAGGTACTCGCGCTGCGAAGCGAACCACACGCCCAGCCCGAAGCCCAGCGTGATCAGCGCCAGCAGCCCGCCACCGAACAGGTAGCCGAGCGCATCGACCAGCCAGGCGCCGCCCCAGTACGTGGCCATCGTGCCGGCCAGTACCGCGGCGTTGACCAGCTGCCGGCCGACCGTACCCTGCGGCCCGACCAGGTGCACGCCCAGTGCGACCAGGCCGCCGCCGGTGGCAACGATCAGCGTGACCAGCAGCATCAGTCCTGGCTGGTCGGCGCGCGTCAGCACGATGCCCAGGGCGGTATAGGCCAGCGCGGTGAGCGTGCCGATGGGCACGAGCACCAGCAGTGCGCTGGCCAGCATCTGCTGGTATTGGGTGCGCGTGGTGGGCGCGAGCGTCAGGTACAGGTCGGCCAGGTTCGGGCGCATGCGCTGCATGCCGCGACCGATCTGCGGAAAGCGCGCCAGCGCCATCAGCACGGCGTAGGCGCCCACCACGGTCGCGTTGAAGTGCTGGCGATGCATCGCCACCACGACGTACAGCGCGGCGAACACCGCCATGATCGCAATGCGCAGCACCAGTGCGGCCGCGTTGTCGTGCGGTAGCAGCAGGCGGCGCACCAGCGCGCGGCGCCGTGCCGCGGATGGCTCCTCGCGGTAACGCATCAGCGCCAGCGCCAGCGCCCGTTGTGCGATCGCGTCGAACCAGCCTTCGAAGCGCCGTCCCAGCGCACTGCGCCGCGTGGCCGTGTCTGCCGCGGTGCTGCGCCCGAGGCTAAGCCCTTCCAGTGGCGAGGCATCCGGCGGGCGGTCGGTGATCTGCAGCATGGGATGCAACGCAAGCCGCAACAGCAGCACCGCCGTCAGCAGCAACAACGGCAGCGTCAACGGCGATCCGAGCGCGTCGTGCACGATCGCGCCGACCAGGCCGGGCATCCAACCGGCCAGCACCAGCAGCGGCCAGAACAGCAGGCTGATCCAGCGCTCCACGCCCATGGCGAAGCCCATTGCGGCGGCGAGCAGGAGCAGGCTGGCGCCGAGCATGGCATGCGGCACGCCCAGGGCCAGCGCCAGCGCGGCCGGCACGCCCACCCAGACGGCCGCGTCGGCCAGCCCCAGTCCGGCCAGGCGGCGCCGGAACCCCGGCAGCAGGAAGTTTTCCGGTTGGCACGCGCCACGCAGCGCGGCACCCAGGCCCATGTGCCAGAACCAGCTGCCCATCGCCACCAGCCCGGCGCCGAGGGCGGCGCCGTCGGCATGTGGCCTGATCCATGCCAGGCACGCCAGCGCGGCCAGCCACAGCAAGTGGGCGAGCACGCCCAGCAGCGGCATCTGCCGGCACGGCAGCAGCCACAACTGGACGATCGCCCTCATGCCAGTTCCACGAACAGGTCTTCCAGTGTGGGCATCTCGATGCGCAGGCTGGCGTCCTCGTCCTTGGCCAGTTGGTGCAGCCGCTCCGGCGGCACGTCTTCCAGCAGCAGGTGCAGGCTGGTGCCGGCGATGCGCGACTTGATCGCGCCGGCCAGCGCGGGTGGCGTGCTCCAGCCCGCCGGGCGATTGAGCACCGCATGGCACAGCCGCGCCTTCAGCTCGGCCAGCGGGCGGGTGAACTGGATGCGGCCATCGCGCAGCAACGCGATGTCGGCATCGGCGCGCTCCAGGTCGGCGGTGATGTGGGTGGAGAAGATCACCGTCTTGCCCGGGCCGCCCATCAGCGCCAGCAGTTCGGCCATGAAGGCGCGGCGTGCCTGCGGATCCAGGCTGGCGACCGGCTCGTCCAGCACCAGCAGGTCCGGCTCCGGGGCGATCGCGCGCATGATGGCGAGCTTCTGTCGCTGGCCCTGCGAGAGCCGGCCGATCTTCTGCTTGGGATCGAGCTCCCATTCCTGCAGCAGGCGCCCTGCCAGCGCGTGGTTCCAGCGCGCGTAGAAGGCGGCGGTGAAGTCGAGGTAGCTGCTGACCTTCATCCATGGGAACAACTCGAAGTTCTGCGGCACGAAGCCGACCCGGTGCAACCGTTCGCCACCCGGTTCGGCCATCGTCGCGCCGAACAGCTCGATAGCGCCGGCATCGATGGGCACCAGCCCGAGCAGGCAGCGCAGCAGCGTCGTCTTGCCCGCGCCGTTGCGTCCGAGCAGGCCGATCACGCGCCCTGCCGGCACCTCCCAATCGACGCCGCAAAGCACCTCGCGCCGCTCGTAGGTCTTGCGCAGGCCGCCGACGCGCAGCACCGGCGCTGGCGTGGCCGCCTGCGCGGCGGGCTGGACGGGAAAAGGTACGAGCGTGCCCATCGGCGGCGGCTCCCGTGGTGACGGGCGCACTCTGAAGGCGTATGGCCGGCGCGTCCAGTGACCCTTGTCATCCGGCCGGGCGCGGCCACCGGCGTATCCTGTCCCGACCCCAATCGCGCCACTCGCCCATGAACGACACGCTGGCCGGCAAGACCCTGTTCATCACCGGCGCCTCGCGCGGCATCGGCCTGGCGATCGCCCTGCGCGCCGCGCGCGATGGCGCCAACGTGGCGATCGCCGCCAAGAGCGGCGTGCCCAACCCGAAGCTGCCGGGCACCATCCACACCGCCGCCGCGGCGGTGGAGGAGGCGGGCGGTGCGGCGCTCGCGCTCAAGGCCGACATCCGCGACGAGGCACAGGTGGACGCGGCCGTGGCGCAGACCGTCGAGCGCTTCGGCGGCATCGACATCGTGGTCAACAACGCCAGCGCGATCTGGCTTGCCGGCGTGGCGGACACGCCGATCAAGCGCTTCGACCTCATGCAGCAGGTCAACACACGCGGGACCTTCCTGGTCACCCGGGCCTGCCTGCCGCATCTGCAACGCGCGGCCAACCCGCACGTGCTGATGCTGGCCCCGCCGCCCAGCCTCGACCCGAAGTGGTTCGCGCCGCACACCGCCTACACCATCGCCAAGATGGGCATGAGCCTGTGCGTGCTGGGCATGAGCGCGGAATTCGCGCCGCTGGGCATCGCGGTCAACGCGCTGTGGCCGCGCACCGTGATCGCCACTGCGGCGATCGCCATGATCGACGGCGTGCGGCCGGAACAGTGCCGTCGGCCGGAGATCGTCGCCGATGCCGCCCATGCGATCCTGACGCGGCCGGCACAGGCCTACACCGGCCACTTCGCGCTCGACGAGGAGATACTGCGCGAGCAGGGCCTGGTCTCCTTCGACCGCTATGCGGTGGCGCCGGGCGCACCCCTGCTGCCGGACCTGTTTCTGGACTGAACCCGGACGTGCCCGGCTCTAGGCCACGCACATCGCCTGCAGGCGGTCGGCCAGGCGCAGGCTGAGCGCGACGATGGTGAAGGTCGGGAAGGCCCAGCCGCCGGTGGGGAACACCGAGCTGCCGGCGACGTGCAGGTTGTCCACGCCATGCACGCGGCAGTGGCGGTCGACCACACCCTGGCGTGGATCGTCGGCCATGCGCGTGGTGCCCAGGTGGTGCGCGGTGCCTCGTACCCGCGCGGGCATGTCGTCGCCGGCCAGCCAGGGCTCGGGTTCGAAGCGGCCACCGCAGGCGCGCGCCAGTTCGTTGCCGAACAGGCTGGCGGAGGCGCGATAGGTGTGGCGGTCAAGTTCCGTCAGGCGCCAGTCGATGCGGACCTTGCGTTGGCCGAGCGCATCGCGCTCCTCGCCCAGGCAGACGCGGCTGGCCGGATTGGGCGCCTGCTCGAAATAGCCGACCAGCTCCACATGGCTGGTGCGCACCACCGGCTGGTCCGCCAGCTTGCGGCCGAATGCCCGCACCACATCGCCCGCGCCCATCCCCACCTGCAGCGCCAGTTTGCCCAGCGACTCGCCCGCCTGCGCAGGCCCGGCCTCGGGCGGGGCTTCGCTGCGCATCGCCGCGCACAGGCGCGCCTCGAGGTCGCCGTTCTCGTCCGTCGGCCGCGGCCGCATCGCCGCGCGCAGGCCGCGCAGTGCGCGCAGGCCAGGCGGCACGGGGCCTTCCACGGCGAATGGATGCACGCGGCCGCTCAACAGCCGATGCGCGCGCTGGGTTTGTTCGGACAAGGCGATTTCCGGAAACGGCGGCGCGGTGCCTTTGCCCAGCTGGCGGTCGTAGGGCCGCGCCAGCCGCTCGACGGCGTTCGCGTGCAGCGTGCCCAGCTTGCCGCTGGGATGGTCCATGAAGTAGCGGCCGACCAGGTCGTGCCGGTTGCCCAGGCCCTGCGGCAGCAACGAATCGGACAACAGCAGCAGCCGCGAGTTCTCGATGCCGCCACAGGCCAGCACGTAATGGCGCGCGCGCACCGTGCCGCGCCGGCCGGCGAGCGAGCCGATACGCGCATGCCGTACCGAAGCACCGTCCGGCGCCGGCTCCAGCTCGAGCAGGTTGGCGTGCAACAGCACGGTGAGGTTCGCCGCACGTTCCAGCTGGGCGCGGTAGGCCTGCCCGAACAGCACCGGGCTGCGCACGAAGATCTGGTTGACCAGCGTGCCGGCGAAGGGAACCGGGGGCCGCTGCGGCGGAGTGAGGAAGCGGTCGCCGTCGAGCGCATGGGCTTGGAGGCCGCAGAACGCGCGCGCGCGCTGGTAATAGGGTGCCAGTTCCGCAGGCGAAAGCGGCCAGCCGCTGTGCGGCACCCAGTCGCGCGGACCAAGGTCCATCGCGCTCAGCGGCATGCAGCCGCCGCCCCATAGATTGCAGCTGCCACCGAATACGCGCATGCGCGAATTGAGCGGATCGAAAGCCGGCGATCCTATCGAGTGGCCTTCGTACAGCGCCTGGTTGCGCTCCTCGCCGCCGTAGCCGCCGCTCTCGACCAGGCACACCCGCAACGGCGTGCCGACGAAGGCGTGCGCCATGGCGATGCCGGCGGCGCCCGCGCCCACGATGCAGATGTCGGCCCGTTGGTCGGCCGGCGCCGATTCGTCCAGGAAATCGATGACCATCCCTGTCCCCTCCCCGTCACGCGCCCCCCGGCGGGGCGGAGTATAAGGACACGGCGGCGTCAGCGCGTTGCCTGGCCCGGGTGCCGGTTCGGCGCTCCGGCGCGCGGTGCTAGCATGCGCAGGCGGCGCCCCGGCCGCATCCCTTCGATCCATGTCGCGACGGCGCCCGGCGCCGCCGGAGATAGTCATGTCAGCGCACGACGCATCCCTCATCGATCTGGCCCGGCGCTACTGGCTGCCGGTGTACCGCCCGCGCGAGCTGGTGCTCGACCACGGCCGCGGGGCGCGGTTGTGGGACACGCAAGGCCGCGACTACGTCGACTTCGGCGCCGGCATCGCGGTGAACGGCCTCGGCCACCAGGACCCGGACCTGCTTGCCGCGCTCACCGCGCAGGCGCACAAGCTCTGGCACGCCAGCAACGTGTTCTATACCGAGCCGCCGCTCAAGCTCGCGCAGGAGCTGGTGGAGGCATCCGGTTTTGCCGAGCGCGTATTCCTCTGCAACTCCGGCGCCGAGGCGAACGAGGCGGCGATCAAGCTGGTGCGGCGCTGGGCTGCGGCGCAGGGGCGCGAGGCCGGGCGGCGCGTGATCGTCACCTTCCGCGGCTCCTTCCACGGCCGCACGCTGGCCACGGTCACCGCCACGGCGCAGCCGAAGTACCAGGAAGGCTACGAGCCGCTGCCCGGCGGTTTCCGCTACATCGACTTCAACGACGTGGCGGCGCTGGAGGCAGCCTTCGCGCCTGGCGACGTCGCCGCGGTGATGCTCGAGCCGGTGCAGGGCGAGGGTGGCGTGCGACCCGCCGCGCCGGGCTTTCTGAGGCATGTGCGCGAGCTGTGCGACCGCCATGGCGCCTTGCTGGTGCTGGACGAGATCCAGTGCGGCATGGGCCGCACCGGCACCCTGTTCGCGCACGCCCAGGACGAGGTCGTGCCGGACATCGTGACCCTCGCCAAGGCGCTCGGCGCCGGCTTTCCGATCGGCGCCATGCTGGCCGGGGCGAAGGTCGCCCAGATCATGCAGGTGGGCGCGCACGGTTCCACCTTCGGCGGCAATCCATTGGCTGCCGCGGTGGCGCGCGTGGCCTTGGCCAAGCTTGGCTCGCCCGCGGTGCTGCTCAACGTCGAACGCCAGGCCAACGAGCTGCGCCACGGCCTGGCCGCCATCGACGCCGAACTGGGCCTGTTCGAGGAGATCCGCGGCCGCGGGCTGATGCTCGGCGCCGCGCTGGCCGGGCCTCACCACGGCAAGGCAGCGGCGATCCTTGACATGGCCGCCGCACACGGTGTGCTGCTCTTGCAGGCCGGCCCGGACGTGCTGCGCCTGCTGCCGCCGCTGACCATCACCGACGAGGAACTGGCCGAAGGGTTGGACCGCCTGCGCGCGGCGCTCACCGCCTTTCTCGCCGCACCCGCTGAGGAGACGCCATGAAATACCTGCACAGCATGGTCCGCGTGCGCGATCTGGACGCCTCGCTGCGCTTCTACGGCGAAGGCCTGGGTCTTCGCGAGGTGCGCCGCAAGGACGTACCCGAGGGCAAGTACACGCTGGTGTTCCTCGCCGCGCCGGACAGTCCGGAGGCGGAGATCGAACTCACGTACAACTGGGGTTCCGAGGAAGACTATGGCTCGGCGCGCAACTTCGGCCATCTGGCCTTCCGCGTGGAGGACATCTACGCCACCTGCCAGCGCCTGAAGGACATGGGCTACACCATCCACCGTCCGCCGCGCGATGGCCACATGGCCTTCGTCCGCTCGCCTGACCTGATCTCGATCGAGCTGCTGCAGGAAGGCCACCTGCCGCCGCAGGAGCCGTGGGCGTCGATGCCGAACACCGGCACCTGGTAGGAAAGCCTCAATCCAGGCCGAACCCGGCCAGCGCGCCCACCAGGGTCGGTCGGTCGACGAAGCGGTGGCCGGCCAGGCCGGCCTCGCGGGCTCCGTCGATGTTGGCGGCGTTGTCGTCGACGAACAGCGTGGTCGCGGGCAGCATCGCCAATGTCTGGAGGCAGCGCAGATAGGCCGCCGGCACGGGCTTGGCCGCACCCAGCCGCGCGGAGCAGAACGCACGGCCCTCGAACAGCGGAAACAGCGCCGGCGCGATCGCCGGCCACCGTTCCGCCATCAGGCTGCCGTTGTTGCTCAGCACGGCGACCGTGATGCCGCGTTCGCGCAGCGCGCCGGCCAGCGCCAGCATCGGCTGGCGGACGTGGGTCGCGGACCGGCGTGCATCGACCCAGGCATCCGCATCGACCCGGCAATCGAGCTCGCGCCCGAGTGCGGAGAGGTAGGCCGGCGTGTCGAGCCGGCCGGCGTCGGCGGCATCCTCGATGCCGGAGGCGTAGATCGCCGCGTGCACGGCCTCGGCGCTGCGGTCCAGGTGCCGGGCGAGCGTGGCGACGCGCACGCCGCGGTCGTAGTCTGCGAGCACGCCGTCCAGATCGAACAGCACACAGCCGATCGGCGGCTTCACGCCGCGGCCCTGGCCTCGCGCAGCGCGCCACGCGCGGCTTGCAGCGTGTCGGCGACGTCCTGCTCGCCGTGCGCACTGGAGAGGAAGCCCGCCTCGAACGCGCTCGGCGCCAGGTACACGCCGCGCTTGAGCATGCCGTGGAAGAAGCGGTTGAACAACGCCGTGTCGGCCGCGGTGGCCTGCGCGTAGCTTGTCACCTTCTCGCTCGTGAAGAACAGGCCGAACATGCCGCCCACGCGGTTGGTGCTGAACGGTACGCCTTCGCCATCGGCCACCGCCTGCAGGCCGTCGCACAGCAGCCGCGTGCGTGCAGCCAGCGCATCGTGGAAGCCCGGCGCCTGGATCAGCTCCAGCATCGCCAGCCCGGCCGCCATCGCCACGGGGTTGCCCGAGAGCGTGCCGGCCTGGTAGATCGGGCCGGCCGGGGCGATCTGCTCCATCAGCTCGCGCCGGCCGCCATAGGCGCCCACCGGCATGCCGCCGCCGATCACCTTGCCGAAGGTGGTCAGGTCCGGCGCCACGCCGTAGTGCGCCTGCGCGCCACCGAGCGCCACGCGGAAGCCGGTCATCACCTCGTCGAAGATCAACAGCGCGCCATGGCGCGTGCACAGCTCGCGCAGGCCTTCGAGATAGCCGCTCTTCGGCGGGATGCAGTTCATGTTGCCGGCGACCGGCTCGATGATCAGCCCGGCGATGTCCGCGCCCTGCTCGGCGAACAGCGCCTCGGCGGCGGCCAGGTCGTTATAGGGCAGGGTGAGGGTGAGATCGGCGGCCGCCTTGGGCACGCCCGGCGAGGTCGGCACGCCGAAGGTCAGCGCGCCGGAGCCGGCCTTGACCAGGAAGCTGTCGCCATGGCCGTGATAGCAGCCTTCGAACTTCACGATCTTGCTGCGACCGGTGGCGCCGCGCGCCAGGCGGATTGCCGACATCGTCGCCTCGGTGCCGGAGTTGACCATGCGCACCATGTCCATCGAAGGCACCAGGCGCACGATGGTCTCGGCCATGGTGACCTCGGCCGGCGAGGGCGTGCCGAACGAGAGGCCGTCGCGAACGGCGCGCTCCACTGCCTCACGTACGCGGGGATGGTTGTGGCCGACGATCATCGGTCCCCATGAACCGACGTAATCAATGTAGCGCGTGCCTTCCACGTCCCACAGGTAGGGACCCTCGGCACGCGCAGTGAAGAACGGCTCGCCGCCGACCGACTTGAAGGCGCGCACCGGCGAATTCACGCCGCCGGGCATCAGGCGCTGCGCGCGCTGGAAGAGTTCGTGGTTGGTGCTCATGCAAGGTTCCGGTTCGGGGACGGGTAGAGGCCGGCGAAGCGCTGCGCCGCATCGCGCACGTCGGCGGCGCCGAACAGCGCGGAAATGACGGCGAGGTAGTCGGCGCCCGCTTCGACCAGGGCGGCGCCATTCTCCGGCGTGATGCCGCCGATCGCCACCCGCGGCACGCCCAGTGCGGCGCTCTGCCTCAACAGCTCGACCGGTGCCACCCGCGCGTGCGGCAGCGTCGGCGAGGGAAAGAACGCGCCGAAGGAGATGTAGTCGGCGCCCGCCGCCACCATCAGGCGGGCGAGTTCGAGCGAATCGGAGCAGGACACGCCGATGATGGCGCGGTGTCCCAGTCGTGCGCGTGCGCCCGTGATCTCCTCGGCGGTTTCGCCCAGGTGCACGCCGGCCGCGCCCACCGCCTGGGCGAGCGACGCATCGCCGTTGATCAATAGCGGCACGCCGTGTGCGTCACACAGGCGCTTGAGCGCTTGCGCTTCTGCCAATCGCCGTGCGTGGTCGTCGCTGAGATCGCGGTACTGCAACATCCGCGCGCCGCCGGCGAGCGCCTGCTGCACATCGGCGAGCAGGTTAGCCTGGGCGTGCGGGCCGCCGGTGATGGCGTACAGGCCGCATGATGTGAAGCCGGGCATGTGAAGTCCTGCGGTGATCCGCCCAGCTTCCGCTGCGGCGGGGGAGTTGCGAGAATGTCCCATTCGATTGCGGACGAAGACCTAAGCCGATGAGTACCGAACAACCCGCCGCGCTGCGCAAATGGATGTGCGTCGTCTGCGGCTTCATCTATGACGAGGTGTTGGGCCTGCCTGAAGAGGGCATCGAGCCCGGCACACGCTGGGAGGACGTGCCCGACACCTGGACCTGCCCCGACTGCGGCGCCACCAAGGACGATTTCGAGATGGTCGAGATCGACTGATTCGCGCCCCGCGCCCGTCATCAAACGGCCCGGTTCCGTCATCGTACGGACCGGGCCGTTTGCTTTGATGCATGTGCGCATCCACAGGAGGACACGCCATGCAGCAGTTCATTCCTTTCGAAGACGAGTGGGAGATGCTGGAGCGGCTCGATCCGTCGCGGCTGGTTCCCTACCGGATCGACCTGCCTTGCCGGCGCGGCGCGACCGCTCAGCGCACGCTGCCGACATCACCCTCGATGGTCAGCGCATCACCCGTCTGCGCCCCGATGCTCCGCGCCGTGCCAGCCGCCAGCTCGAGGACGTAGCGCGCTGGCGCGTCGCTCGGATAGCTTGGGCACGGGTCGGCCTTGCACGGCGGCACGTCCAGTTGCATCGAGACCAGCTTGCGGTCGGCATCGAAATAAAGGATGTCCAGCGGCACCAGCGTGTTCTTCATCCAGAACCAGCGCGGCTCGGAGTCCGGGAAGACGAATAGCATGCTGTGATCGGCAGGCAGTTCGGTACGCATCATCAGGCCACGCTCGCGGCTGGCGTCGTCGGTAGCGAACTCGGTGGAGAAGCGGTGTCCGTGCAGGTCCACCGCCGGCGCGGGTGAGCGCTGCGCCGCCACGGCGCAGCCGGCGGCTGCCAGCAGCAGAGGCACGAACAAGGCTGGTTTCATCGCACCGATCCTTCGTAGGGGAGCGCTTGAGTGTAGCGGTTGAATTGCGTGCAGCCGAGCGAGAAAAAGCTCTACGCCCCCTTCACAGGGAGCACCGGGAGCGCTATGATTCTCGCCCCTTCGACGAGCGCCCTCGCGAAGGCGTTTCTCCAGTCCCCGCGCAGTGAAAACTTTCGGCGCAGGTGTTGACGGACAGAGAAAGGGATGTAGAATGGGCGGCTCACCCGGGACGAAAGGTTTCGGGGCGATTCGAAGAAAGAATCGCAAGTGGTTGATCTTTGACAGTGTGCGCAGGTGACTTGTGTGGGCGCCTTGCGGTGGATGGATGACTGTCCACAAATGCAAGCGTCCAACCTAAGAGTCAATTCAAAAGCTTGACGTTTACGGTTGGGAAGAACGCTTCAGAAAGATAGATCGGCTTCGGCCGGTCGAAAACTTAAGTGAAGAGTTTGATCCTGGCTCAGATTGAACGCTGGCGGCATGCCTAACACATGCAAGTCGAACGGCAGCACAGGTAGCAATACCGGGTGGCGAGTGGCGGACGGGTGAGTAATGCATCGGGACCTGCCCAGACGTGGGGGATAACGTAGGGAAACTTACGCTAATACCGCATACGTCCTACGGGAGAAAGCGGGGGATCGAAAGACCTCGCGCGGTTGGATGGACCGATGTTCGATTAGCTAGTTGGCGGGGTAAAGGCCCACCAAGGCGACGATCGATAGCTGGTCTGAGAGGATGATCAGCCACACTGGGACTGAGACACGGCCCAGACTCCTACGGGAGGCAGCAGTGGGGAATATTGGACAATGGGCGCAAGCCTGATCCAGCAATGCCGCGTGTGTGAAGAAGGCCTTCGGGTTGTAAAGCACTTTTATCAGGAACGAAACACTGTCGGCTAATACCCGGCGGGACTGACGGTACCTGAGGAATAAGCACCGGCTAACTTCGTGCCAGCAGCCGCGGTAATACGAAGGGTGCAAGCGTTAATCGGAATTACTGGGCGTAAAGCGTGCGTAGGCGGTTTCTTAAGTCTGCTGTGAAATCCCCGGGCTCAACCTGGGAATGGCAGTGGATACTGGGAGGCTAGAGTGTGTCAGAGGATGGTGGAATTCCCGGTGTAGCGGTGAAATGCGTAGAGATCGGGAGGAACATCAGTGGCGAAGGCGGCCATCTGGGACAACACTGACGCTGAGGCACGAAAGCGTGGGGAGCAAACAGGATTAGATACCCTGGTAGTCCACGCCCTAAACGATGCGAACTGGATGTTGGTCTCAACTCGGAGATCAGTGTCGAAGCTAACGCGTTAAGTTCGCCGCCTGGGGAGTACGGTCGCAAGACTGAAACTCAAAGGAATTGACGGGGGCCCGCACAAGCGG
>NZ_JABFWW010000210.1 GCF_013362045.1 Frateuria sp.
AAGTTCGCGAAGCCGATGCGTTGCTCGATCGCCTCGTCGGTCAACGCGATCGGGCTGCGCGCGCAAACGCGCGCGTCGGCGACGCCTAGGTCGCCCAGCAGCCGGCGGAAGTCCTCCTCGTACAGCGCGCCGGCAAGGCACTCGCCCAACAGTACCGGATCGGCCAACAGGTGGTGCGGCAGCCGGCGGTCGCTGTAGACGTCGGAGAAATACAGCTCGCCGCCGGGCTTGAGCACGCGGAAGATCTCGGCGAAGGCGCGCCGCTTGTCCGGCACCAGGTTCAACACGCAATTGGAAACCACGACGTCGACGGACGCATCGGCGATGCCCAGCGCGGCCAGATCGGCCAGGTCGCCCAGATGGAAATCGACGTTGGAACGGGCGTAGCCGAAGGCCTCGGCATGCCAGGCGCGATGCCGCTCGGCCACCGCCAGCTGCTGCGCGGTCATGTCCACGCCGATGACCCTTCCCTGTTCGCCCACCAGCCTGGACAGCAAGTAAACGTCGCGCCCGCTGCCGCAGCCCAGGTCGAGCACGGTCGCGCCTTCCAGCGCCGGCGGCAGCGGCGAACCGCAGCCGTAGAAGCGGTCGCGCACTTCCGCATGCAGCTGGCCGAGGATTTCGCGCAGGTGCGCCGGCATCGCCTCGAGGCTGCAGCAGGCGGTCGTGCGCAGGTCGCGGCTCGATTGCAGGGTCTCGCCGTAATAGCTGCGCACGGCGCTCTGCTGCGTTTCGGCGCCGGCAGCGCCGACCGGGTCCAGGGATGTGCTCATGTCAGCGATCCTCCACAGGAGCTGCCCGCGCCCGCGGTGCAGCCGTAGCAATGATCGGCGAAGGCGATCGGCCCGCGTTCGACCTCCGCCAGCGCCGTGATGTCCCACAGGCTGCGCCGGCGCCCGCCGCCCAGCGGCAGCTCCAGCGCCTGGTTGAAATCGCAGTCGTACAGCTCGCCGTCCCAGCTCACCGACAGCAGGTTGCGGCACATCACGTGCAGCGCGGCCTGCGGATTGAACGCATCGAGCAGCACCTGCATGTAGCGCTCGTAGCGACCCTCGCGCTCGAGCAGATGCAGGAACCGCTTGATCGGCATGTTGGTGATGGTGAACAGGCGGTTGAAGACGATCCCGAAGTGCTCGCCCAGCTCGCGCCGGTACGTCGCTTCCAGGGCGGCCTGCGGGGGTGGCAGGCTGGCGCCGAGCGGGTTGTAGACCAGATCCAGTTCCAGCGGCGAACCCTCGCATCCGTAGCCGAGATCGTTCAGCCGGTGCAATGCGCGCAGGCTCGGATCGAACACGTGCCGGCCGCGCTGCTTCTCGACATTGGCCTTGCTGTAGCAGGGCAGTGACGCGACCACCTTGACGCCCTGCCCCGCCAGGAACTCGGCGGTGTCCTCCTGCCCCGGGCGGAACAGCACGGTGAGGTTGCAGCGGTCGATCACGCTCTTGCCCAGCGCCCGCGCGCCACGGACCAGCGTGCGGAAATGCGGGTTGAGCTCGGGCGCGCCGCCGGTCAGGTCCACCGTATGCACACCGGGGGCGCCGGCCAGCAATTCGAGCAGGCGCTCGACGGTGGCGGCCTGCATGATCTCGGTGCGCCTGGGGCCGGCTTCGACGTGGCAATGATGGCAGGCCAGGTCGCACAGCTTGCCCACGTTGACCTGCAGGATCTCCAGCTGCGTGCGCGGAAGGGCCAGCCCGTGCCGGTGCAGGGTGTGGGCGAACGAAGGTGGCGAGGGAGAGGGTACGGCGTTCACTTCATATCTCCTCGTGGAGCGGGCCACTGGCGGCACGCGGCCGCCGGCCGACACGATACGCTGTCCACCGGATCGGCGACATCAACGGAGAGCGGGGGCGCCGGAGCGTGCGGCTTGCCATGGCCCCTCAGCCCCGCCGCCAGGCGTGATAGCGCGCCAGCCAGCCGAGCACCCGCTCGGGCGCATGCGCTTTCTTCCAGTGGCCCGCCACGTATTTGTTGGCTTCGGTCCAGGTGGGATAGGCATGGATGGTGCCCAGGATCTTGTTCAGGCCCAGCCCGTGGCGCATGGCCAGCACGAACTCCGCAAGCAGCTCGCCGGCGTGCTGCCCCACGATGGTGGCGCCCAGGATGCGGTCCTTGCCGGGGGCGGTGAGGACCTTCACGAAGCCGTACGCCTGCCCTTCGGTAATCGCCCGGTCCAGTTCGCCCAGATCGTAGCGGGTGACCTCCACCGCCACGCCCTGCTGCCTGGCCTCGCGCTCGTTGAGGCCGACGCGCGCCACCTCCGGATCGACGAAGGTCACCGCGGGGATCACCGAGTAGTCGGCGTGCACGCGGTGGAATGGGCCGAACAGCGCGTTGACGGTGGCGTACCAGGCCTGGTGCGCGGCCGTGTGGGTGAATTGGAACGGGCCGGCGACGTCGCCACAGGCATAGATGTTGGGGTAAAGCGTGGCGAGGTAGGCATCGGTTTCCACTGCGCGCTCGGCCGGGATGCCCAGTTCCTCCAGGCCGAAGCCGGCGGTACGCGGCTTGCGCCCGACGGAGACCAGCAGCGCATCGTATGACAGCCGCACGCGCTGCGCGCCTGCCTCGCATGTCAGTACGCCGGTCGCTTCGACCGCGGCGGCGGTGTAGCCGGTGCGTACGTCCACGCCGTCGTCCGCCAGGCGTTGCCGGACGAACGCCGAGACCTCCTCGTCCTCGCGCAGCAACAGGCGGTCGGCCTCCTCGACCAAGGTCACCTTCGAACCGAGCCGCGCGAACGCCTGCGCCAGCTCGCAGCCGATCGGTCCACCGCCCAGCACAAGCAGGCGGCCTGGCAGTTCGTCCAACTGCCACAAAGTGTCGGAGGTCAGGTAGCCCGCCTCCGCCAGGCCGGGAATCGGCGGCACCAGCGGCTCGGCGCCGGAGGCGATCACGATGGCGCGCGTGCTGAGCGGCACCCCGTCGATCTCGACCACCCAGGGCGAAACGATGCGGGCCTGGCCGTGCCACACGTCCACGCCAAGCTCGGCGTAGCGCGCTTCGGAATCGTGCGGTGCCACTGTCGCAATGGCCTTTCGCACCTGCTCCATGATGCGGCGGAAATCCACCCG
The DNA here is from genome assembly GCF_013362045.1 of Frateuria sp. Classification (GTDB taxonomy): domain Bacteria; phylum Pseudomonadota; class Gammaproteobacteria; order Xanthomonadales; family Rhodanobacteraceae; genus Frateuria_A. The sequence continues at coordinate 3,075 of NZ_JABFWW010000210.1, forward strand.
CACCTGCCCCACGTCCACGCCAGCGCCTGCCGCCTGCCGCGCCTGTGCCGCCAGTCTCGCGCTGTGGATCAGCGTCTTGGACGGCACACAGCCGGTGTTGAGGCAGTCGCCACCCATCGCCTGGCGTTCGACCAGGGTCACCTTGGCGCGCACGGTGGCGGCGATGTAGGCGCTGACCAGGCCCGCCGAGCCGGCGCCGATCACCACCAGGTTGCGGTCGAAGCGCCGGGGCTTGTGCCAGCGCGCGTACACCCGCCGCGCCCGGATACGGCCGACGACCCAGTGCGCCAGCAGCGGGAACACGCCGAGCAAGGCGAACGAACCGAGCAACCTGGCGGAAAGGATGCCGGAAAGCGAATGCAGGCTGGCCAGCTGGGTGCCGGCGTTGACGTAAACCACGGTTGCCGGAAGCATGCCGAGCTGGGTGGCGGCATAGAACCGGCGCACGGGCAGCCGGGTCAGCCCCGTCAGCAGGTTGACCAGGAAGAACGGCAGCACCGGAACCAGGCGCACGGTGAAGAGATAGAACGCGCCCTCGCGCTCGATGCCTTCGTTGATGCCGCGCAGGCGTTGCCCGAAGTGCCGCTGCACGGCCCCGCCGAATACGAAGCGGCTGGCCAGGAACGCCAGCGTCGCGCCGATGCTGGCGGCGAACGACACCAGTACGGTCCCTTCCAGCAAGCCGAAAATCGCCCCGGCGGCCAGCGTCATCACCGTGGCGACCGGCAGCGAGAGGGCCGTTGCGGCCACGTACACCAGGCCGAACAGCGCAGCCAGCGCCAGCGGATGGGACTGCCGGTAGCCGGCCAGCGCGTGCTGGCGCGCCTTGAGTGCCTCCAGGCTCACCTCGTGCTGCAGGCCCAGCGCAAAGAAGGCGGCGACCGCGGCGAGCACACCCGCGACGATCAGCCAGCGTATCCATTGGGGTCCGATTTTCATGTTCAGAACGTCGCGAAGAAAAACATTCTTGGAGCGATGATCGGTCCGCGCCACGGCAGAAGCATCGGTTCCGGCGGCGCATGGCTGAGACCGCAGATGCCATCGGCCGCCGAGCTGCCGCCCGGCACGCGCGGCCGCGCTCAGTCCCGAAGGTATTCCTGCACCATCTGTCGCCCCCGATGGATGCGGCTCTTCACCGCCTCGCGGGTCAACCGCAGCTGATCGGCGATCTCGCCGATGGAGTACTCCTGCACGTCGCGCAGCAGGATGGCCTCGCGGTACTTGTCCGGCAGGGAGTGGATCGCCGCCGCCAGGTCGGATCGCAGATCCAGCCGGTCCGAGCGGGCGAACACGGGATCATCTGCTTCCGGCAGCTCGGCCTGCCCGCGCATGGCGCGCAGCAGGCGGTGGCATTCGCGCCGCACGATCGAGAAGGTCCAGGCCGGGAACGACGCCAGCGTGCGCAGCGCGCCGAGGCGCCGATAGATCAACAGCAGCGTCTCCTGCACCGCATCGTCCGGATCCACCCCGCCGGGGCACTGCGAATGGGCGATGCGGCGCAGGTCTGGCCGGCAGGCGGCCAACAGCCGCTCGACGGCGGCGACATCGCCGCGACGTGCGGATTCCAGAAGGACGAGATCGTGCTGCTGCATGGGTTACCCGATGGCGGTGGCAGGATGGTGGCAGATCGCCTGGTTCTCGTACGCATAGAGGCGACCCGTGCGGCAAAGGATTCACATTCCGTGGATGATGCCTGCGTCCGGCAAGGCGGGCGCCCTGCCGCGATGCGCCAGGCGCGCGTCATGCCCGCGGCTCCCGCCGGCCCAGCGGGTAGCTGCGGTCATCGTCGCGGAACGGCTGCAGCAGCATGCGGTCCAGACGCAGTTCGCGCGGGTCGCGGAACTGGTCGATGCCGATCGTCATGCCTTCGTGCCCGGCTTCCGGCTGGGCGCGGTAGGTGCCCAGCAGCCGATCCCACCACGACGTGTTGAAGCCGAAATTGCTGTTGGTCTCGCGCGGCACGATGGAATGGTGGACGCGGTGCATCTCGGGGGTCACCACGATCCAGCGCAGCACGCGGTCGAGGCGCTGCGGCAGGCGGACGTTGCCGTGGCTGAACATCGAGGTGGCGTTCAGCAGTACCTCGAAGATCAGCACGGCTACGGCGGGCGCGCCGAGCAGCGCGACCACGCCCACCTTGATCGCCATCGAGAGCAGGATCTCGATCGGATGGAAACGCACGCCGGTGGTGACGTCGAACTCCAGGTCGGCGTGGTGCATGCGGTGCAGCCGCCACAACAGCGGCACCGCGTGGAACAGCACGTGCTGCAGGTAGATGGCCAGGTCCAGCAGCAGCACCGAGACGATCACCGCGAGCCAGGCAGGCACCGGCAGCACGTGCAGCAGCCCCCAGCCGCGGCTGGCGGCGAACAGCGCCATGCCGATCGCCGCCGACTGGAAAATCAGCCGCAGCAGCAGGTTGTCGAAGACGACGATGCCCAGGTTGCCCGGCCAGCGCCTGCGCCGCCCGACTGCCTGATGCCGCCGTGGCGCCAGACCTTCCCACAGCGCCATCGCGAGGAGGACACCGATGAAGGCACCCAGCCGAAGTGCCGACGCGTGGCTTAGCAAGTGACTGGCCAACCGTCCGACCTCCGCGGCCCGATGCCGCAGCGTACATGCACGGCCGCGCCCGGGCGAAACATGGGACCGATCACTCAGTGCAGCAGCAGGTAGATCAGCGCACCGAACGCCGCACCGGCCGGCAGGGTCACCAGCCAGGACAGCACGATGCCGCCGATCACCTTGCGGTCGATGCCGGCGCCGCCCGCGAGCCCCGTGCCCGCCAGCGCGCCCACCGAGACGTGCGTGGTGGACACCGGCAGGCCGTTGAACGACGCGGTGCCGACCAACAGGCCGGTGGTGGCGCTGGCCGCCAGCGCGGCGCCCAGGTCCAGCCGAGTGATCTTCTCGCTCATGGTGCGGGCGACCCGGCGCGCCCCCAACAGGCCACCGACCAGCATCGCCGCGCCTACCGCCAGCACGGCACCGCCGCCGTCCAGGGCCGCCACGGGCAACAGCAGCGCGGCGATCTTGGGCGTGTCGTTCAAGCCACGCGCAAAGCTGGCCGCGCCCCCGAACAGAAACAGCAGGCCGTCCACCGCACCGCGCGCATCCAGGCGCAACACACGCCGGGCACCGGCCGCCTCGCACTCGGCCGTCGTGCCGCTGACCACCAC
>NZ_JABFWW010000140.1 GCF_013362045.1 Frateuria sp.
CCGGGCGCTGCGCCAGCTGGGCGTGGCGCGCGTGGCCGCCGATCCGGCCCGCGAGCCGCGCGCGGCCGTTCCCGGCGGCGATCGCAGGCGGATCTACCTGCGCCTGCATGGTTCGCCGCGGATGTACTACGACGCCTATGCGCCGGCCATGCTCGAACGCATCGCCCGCGGCCTGCAGCGCGCGCCGCCGGCATGGTGCATCTTCGACAATACGGCGCTGGGACACGCCGCGGCGGATGCATTGGCGTTGCGACGCTTGCTGGATTGAGGCGCGGTTGCCCGCGGGACACCCTCCCCGTTCACCTGTCCATGCCCCGCCCGCACCCAGAATCGGCGCAGGCAGCACGTCAGGTGATCCATGCCCGAAGGCCCTTCGATCGTCATCCTGCGCGAACAGGCAGCGCCTTTCGCCGGTCGCACGATCCGCCGCGCCGAGGGCAACGCCAAGATCGACATGGACCGGCTCGCGGGCCGCCGCATCATTTCCCTGCGCAGCTTCGGCAAGCAGTTCCTGATCCAGTTGCCCGAGGTCGCCATCCGCATCCACCTGCTCATGTTCGGCAGCTACCGCATCGACGAACGCAAGGACGCGGCGCCGAGGCTGAGCCTGCAGTTCGACGAAGGCGAGCTCAATTTCTATACCTGCTCGGTGCGCCTGCTGGAAGGCGACCTGGACGCGCTCTACGACTGGCGCACCGACGTGATGGCCGACACCTGGGATCCCGCGCTCGCCCGCAGGCGCCTGCGGGCCATGCCCCAGACGCTGGCCTGCGATGCGCTGCTGGACCAGGACGTCTTTGCCGGCGTGGGCAACATCATCAAGAACGAGGTGCTGTTCCGCATCCGAACGCATCCGCTTTCCACCATCGGCGCACTGCCGGCGCGCAAGCTGCGCGAGCTGGTGGAGCAGGCGCGCCAGTACAGCTTCGAGTTCCTGGCGTGGAAGCGTGCCTTCGTATTGCGCAAGCACTGGCTGGCGCACAACCGGAGCATCTGCCCGCGCGACCACGTGAGGTTCCACCGCGCCTACCTGGGCCGGACTCACCGGCGCAGCTTCTTCTGCGAGCTGTGCCAGCGCCGCTACGTGGAGGCTTGAGCGGTGTCCTCGTCCGGTCAGCGCCGGGTGGTCTATGCCGCGCTCGCCGGCAACCTGGCCATCGCCGTCAGCAAATTCATCGCCGCCGGCCTGTCGGGCAGCTCGGCGATGCTCAGCGAGGGTGTGCATTCGCTGGTGGACACCGTCAACGAGCTGCTGCTGCTCCACGGCATGCGCCAGGCGGCCAGGCCGCCGGACCCGCTGCACCCCTTCGGCTACGGCCGCGAACTGTATTTCTGGAGCTTCATCGTGGCCCTGCTGGTGTTCGCGCTGGGCGCGGGCGTATCGCTGTTCGAAGGCGTGAGCCACCTGCGCAACCCCGAGCCGCTGGTCAATCCCCTGGTCAACTATCTCGTGCTGGGCGTGTCGATGCTGTTCGAGGGCGGCTCGTGGCTGATCGCGCTGCGCGAATTCCGGGCGGCCAAGGGCTCGATGGGCTACTTTGAGGCCTTCCGCAAAAGCAAGGACCCGGGCACCTTCACCGTGCTGCTGGAGGACACGGCCGCCCTGCTGGGCCTGCTGATCGCCCTGGCCGGCGTGGTCTGCGCGCGCGCGTTCGGCATGCCCGAACTCGATGGCGTCGCCTCCATCGGCATCGCCGTGGTGCTGGCGATCGCCGCCACGCTGCTGGCGCGCGAGAGCAAGGGCCTGCTGATCGGCGAGCCGGCGCATCCGCAACTGCGCGAATCGCTGCTGCAGATCGCCGCCGACGATCCGGGCGTGGGCCGCGTCAATGGCGTGCTGACCGTGCAGATGGGACCGCACCAGGTGGTCGCGGCGCTGAGCGCCGAGTTCGAGGACCAGCTGACCACGCCGCAGATCGAGGAATGCATCAACCGCATCGAGAAGGCCATCAAGGCCCACCATGCCGAAGTCACCTCGCTGTTCATCAAGCCGCAGACCACCGAGACCTGGCGCGCCCGTCGGCGCGCGATCGAGCGCTCCAACCGGGAGCAGGACTGAGCCGCCATGGCGCAGCTGCCGTTGTTCGGCCAGGGCCCGCAGGTGTTGCTCGACGATGCGGGCGGCAGGGTCGTCTACACCCCCGGCCTGGTGCCCGGGGCGACCGCGCAGGCCTGGTTCGCGCAGCTGCTCGACGGCGTCGCCTGGCGCGGCGGCCGCCGCCTGATGTACGAACGCGAAGTGGACGTGCCGCGCCTGCGGGCGCACTTCGACCTGGCCGATCCGGCGCTGCCCCCGCCGCTGCGCGAGGCGCTGGCCGCCGTGCGCGGCGCGGCCCATGCGCCTTTCACCAGCGTGGGCCTGAACCTCTATCGCGACGAGCACGACAGCGTGGCGCCGCACAGCGACAAGCTGGAGGACCTGGCGCGCGGCCAGCCGATCGCGCTGCTGTCGCTGGGGGCCACCCGCGAGATGGTGATCCGCGCCAAGCGCCCGCCGCGGCGCGCGCTGCACCTGGATCTGGAGGCCGGCAGCCTGCTGCTGATGGACTATGCCAGCCAGTTCCACTACGACCACGGCATTCCCAAGCAGCGCGCGCCGATGGGGCCGCGGATCAGCCTTGCGTTCCGGGCGCGGCCACCGACCGCCTGATTGCGCGGCGAGGTTACATCCGGCACGGTTGCAGCGGCACTCGATCGGTGCAGACTGCTGCCCACGCCGCACTGGAGCTCCGCGATGCCTGGTTCCTGGACGCCCGCCCTCTACGTCGCCGCCTGCCTGCTCACGGGCTGCGCCGCCGGTGCCGTGCCCAGGCAGACGCCGCAAACGCCCACGCCAGCGCAGTGGCGTGCCATGCAGATGCGCGCCGCGGACAAGGCCGACGAGATCATGCGCCAGGCCGACGCCCGCAAGAATCTGCTCGGGCGCTACGAAACCATGGTCAGCGCAGCCGTCGCCGGGGATTCGAACCCTGCCTTCCACGTGATCTTCGGGCAGTACCTGAGCTGGTACCAGACCTACATCGGCGACTACCCGAACGCGGCGGCCAGCTTCTCGATCCAGGAGCTGCTGCAGCCGGGCGACAATCCTTCGCCGCTGGACGGCCATGCACGGCCGCAACCGGCCGTCGAGGCGATCGCCGCACTCGCGCGCGGCCGCCAGGCGGTGTTCTTCAACGAAGCGCACCACCTGCCGCTGACCCGCACGCTCACCGTCCAGATGCTGGCGAGGCTGCGCGAGCAAGGCTTCGACACCTTCGCCGCCGAAACGCTCTATGCCAGCGACGACAAGCTGGCCGCGCGCGGCTATCCGGTGGAGGGCACCGGCTTCTACACCGAGGAACCGATCTGCGCCGAAATGGTGCGCACCGCGCTCAAGCTCGGCTATCGCGTGGTCGCCTACGAGGCGCAAGACCAGGCCAGCGGCGACCCGCGCGAAAGCCAGCAGGCGCACAACCTGTACGAACGCGTCTTCAAGCACGACCCGCGGGCGCGGCTGGTGGTCGACGCCGGCTACGCGCACATCCAGGAGAGCGGCGTGTACCTGGGCGGGCGTTCGATGGCGCAGTACTTCCGCAAGCTCACCGGCATCGATCCGCTCACGGTGGAGCAGACGGTGATGATTCCGCATCCCGACCCCACGCACGACCACCCCTGGTACACCGCGGTCATGCAGAAGCTGGAGCCTGGGCAGTCGCTGGTCTTCATGCAGGACGACGGCAAGCCCTGGACGCTGCGCGCCGGCTACGACGTGAGCGTGTTCTTTCCACCGCAGGTGCTGCGCCGCGGGCGCCCGACCTGGCTGGACCTGGGCGGCCTGCGCAAGACCTACGTGGTACGCGGCAGCGACGCCTGCAAGGACCAGTACCCGTGCCTGGTCGAGGCACGCTATGCCGACGAGGGCGACGACGCGATCCCGGCCGACCGGCTCGCGCTCGACCCGCAGCCCGCCTATGCGCGCGCCGACACCGGCCTGCGGCCCACCGGCGGCCTGGCCGCGGGCGAACTGTACCTGCGGCCGGGCCGGTACAAGCTGGCGGCCACCGATGCGCTCGGGCGCATGCTGACGCGCCAGAACATCACCGTGCCCGCCAAGTGAGGCGTCCCGTACCGGTGTCCCGCGTGGCTCCCGTCGTTCCGCTCACCTGACGAGAACGACCGGGAGCAGGCACTCCCACGGCCGGTCCCTTCCCGCATCGCGGAGAGGGACCGGCCCGAGGCGCTACTTGCGCTGGTCGGCGGTCTTCTCGCGCATGGCGCGGAATTCCGAATCCTTCGACCATTCCGGCCAGGCGTCGGAGTTGGCCAGCTGCTCGCCCAGTTGGTAGAGCAGCGGCAGGTCGTGCGCCATGCCGGCGAAGGTCCAGCTGGCCTGCCACTCGTCCGACGGCTGGTGGTAGTGGTCGCGGGTGTAGGCCTTGCTCGCCGCCTCGCCGGCCGCCTTGCCGCCCTTGACCAGGTCGTCGCCCGACTCGTAGGAGATCGCCGGCACGCCCTGCTTGGCGAAGGAGAAATGGTCGGAGCGGAAGAAGCTGCCCGCCTCCGGATGCGGGTCCGGCGCGTAGCTCATGCCGTAGGTCTTGGCCAGCGCGATCAGCCGGTCGAGCAGACCCAGCTTGGCGTTGCCGGAGATGGTGAAGTTGCGCGCCGGGCCGTTGGGGTCGAGCGCGTCCATGTTGATGTCGGCCACGGTCTTGGCGTTGGAGTACAGCGGGTGCGTGGCGTAGTACTCCGAGCCGAGCAGGCCTTTCTCCTCGGCGGTGACGTTGAGGAACACCACCGAGCGGTCCGGCCGCGGCGCATGCGCGAAGGCGCGCCCCAGCTCGATCAGCGCCGCGGTGCCGGTGGCGTTGTCGACCGCGCCGTTGTAGATGCGGTCGCCCTTGGCATCGGGCTGGCCCACGCCCAGGTGGTCCCAGTGCGCGCTGTAGATCACCGTCTCGTCCGGGCGCTTGCTGCCTTCGACGCGGCCGACGACGTTCTGCGAGGTGATCACCTTGGCATCGACGTCGTACTGCGCCGAGAAGGTCACGCCCTTGAGCGTCACCGGCTTGAACGCACGCGTCTGCGCCTGCTTCTTCAGCGTGTCGAAATCCAGCCCCGCCGCCTTGAACATCTGCACGGCCAGGTCGCGCTGGATCCAGCCTTCCAGCGTCGGATGCTCTGCAGAGGGCTTGTCGCGCACGATGTCGAACTGCACGTTGGTGTTGGAGTTCTTCACCGTGGCCCAGCCATAGGAGGCCGGCGCCGTCTCGTGGATCACCAGCATGCCCAGCGCGCCCTGGCGCGCGGCTTCCTGGTACTTGTAGGTCCAGCGGCCGTAGTAGGTCATCGCCTTGCCGCCGAAGTCGCCCTTGCCGGTCTCGAAGTCGGGGTCGTTGACCAGCACCACCCCGATCTTGCCCTTGAGGTCCACGCCCTTGTAGTCGTCCCAGTGGCGCTCGGGCGCGTCCACGCCGTAGCCGACGAAGACCAGCGGCGCATGCTCGATGTCCACCTTGCGGCTGCCATCCATCGCCGCGCGCACGGCGATCTGCTCGCCCTGGGTCAGCGGTTGCGACTTGCCGTCCTCGGTCAGCGAGAACCTGGGCGTGCCGACGATCTCGAAGCGGCCCAGCGGCACCGGCTGGGTCCAGGTGCGCTTGCCGTCGACGACGGCGCCGCCCGGCTGCAGGCCGGCCGCCTTGAACTGCGCAACCACGTAGTCGACCGTCTTGGTCTCGCCGGGCGTGGCCGGCCCGCGGCCCTCGAAGGCGTCGGAGGCGAGCGTCTTGACCTCCTGCGAAAGGCGGTGCGGATCGAAGGTTGGCCGGTCGGTGGCGACGGCCAGTGCGGGAACAAGCAGGGCCGCGGCAATGGCGGCAGCGAGCGGTCGGTTCACGGAGCACCTGTGGGTTGGGGACAACCCCTGCATGGTAAGCATGAGGCCGCCCGATTCCTACCTCCCCGCACCGCGGCACCTAGCCGCCGGCCGCCGCCAGTACCTTGCGCTCCAGCTCGTCGTCGCGAAACGGCTTCTGCACCACGCGCTCGTCGCCCACCGCGGCGAGCGCGGACTGGTCCGCGTAGCCGGTGACGAACAGCACGGGCAGGTCCGGCTGGCGCAGGCGTGCCTGCCGGGCCACCTCGACGCCGTTCATGCCCGGCATCGCGAAATCCGCCACCAGCAAATGGACGTGGGGCGCGCGC
>NZ_JABFWW010000087.1 GCF_013362045.1 Frateuria sp.
AAAAGCCCGCCAGCGCGGCGGCCGGGCGCGCCGGGAGCTGGCGCAGCACGGCGTCGCTGCGGGTGGCTTCCAGCAGCGAGCAGTGTTTCGACTGGGCCAGCTGGCCGAGCTTCTCCAGCGTGGTAGCGCCGACTTCCCTTTTGGGTACGTTGACCACGCGCAGGAACGCCGCGTCGTCGCTCGGGTTGGTCAGCAGGCGCAGGTAGCAGAGCACGTCCTTCACCTCGGCGCGGTCGAGGAAGCTCAAGGCGCCGGTCAGGTGATAGGGAATGCGCGCCAGGCGCAGCGCCTTCTCCAACGGACGGGCCTGGAAGTTGCCGCGGTACAGGATGGCGATGTCGTGCCAGCGCGCTTTGTGCTTCTCGGCGAGCGTGGTGGCAATGGCGGCGACCTTCTCCGCCTCGTGCTCGGCCTCCTTGCACTCGAGCACGCGGATCGGCGCGCCTTCGGGGTGCTCGCTCCAGAGCTTCTTCTCGTGCAGGTGCGGGTTGTTGGCGATCAGCCGGTTGGCCGCGCGCAGGATGCGCTTGCCGCAGCGGTAGTTCTGCTCCAGCTTGATCACGCGCAGGTTCGGCCAGTCGCGGCCGAGCTGGTCGATGTTCTCCGGGTTGGCGCCGCGCCAGGCGTAGATCGACTGGTCGTCGTCGCCCACGCAGGTGATGCGGCCGCGCTCGCCCGCCAGCGCCTTGAGCAGCCGGTATTGCGCATCGTTGGTGTCCTGGTATTCGTCCACCAGCAGGTAGCGCAGGCGCTCGCGCCAGGCGTCGCGGCACTCGTCGTCGGACTCCAGGATGGTGAGCGGCAGGCGGATCAGGTCGTCGAAGTCCACCGCGTTGAAGGCGGCCAGGCGCTGCTGGTACATCTGGTAGATCGTCGCCGCCTCCAGCTCGCGCGGCGCGCGCGCGGCGGCCAGCGCCTCCTCCGGCGAGAGGCCGGCGTTCTTGGCGCGGCTCAGCAGGTTCCTGATGCCGAACAGCACGTCGGGCTTGGCGCCCTTCGGGGCGAGCTCCTTGACGATGCCCTCGCTGTCGTCCGCATCCAGCACCGAGAAGCCGCGGCGCAGGCCGGCACGCGCGTGCTCGATCTGCAGGAACTTCAGCCCCAGCGCATGGAAGGTGCACACGGTGAGCGCGGCGGCGTCCTCGCTGCTGACCAGCTTGCCCACGCGCTCGCGCATCTCGCGCGCGGCCTTGTTGGTGAAGGTGATCGCGGCGATCTTGGATGCGGCGAGCTTCCGCCGCTGCACCAGGTGGGCGATCTTCTGGGTGATCACGGAGGTCTTGCCGGAGCCGGCGCCGGCGAGCACCAGCAGCGGGCTGTCGCAGTGTTCGACGGCGGCCAGTTGTTGCGGATTGAGCATGGAGCGAGGGCGGCGGCGGACGAAGAGGGATGGTAGCAGAGCGCCTCTCCCGCGCCGGACGCTTCGTCCATAATCGCGCCGTGGCGCACCGGCGGGGTGCGCGGGGAGCGCGGATGGAACGGGAGACGGCGGTCGAGCGATGCGACGTGACGGTGATCGGCGGCGGACCGGCGGGCAGCACCGTCGCGGCGCTGCTGGCGCGGCGCGGCTACCGGGTGATCGCGCTGGAGAAGGAGCGCCACCCGCGCTTCCATATCGGCGAGTCCCTGCTGCCGATGAACCTGCCGATCTTCGAGCGCCTGGGCGTGCTGGACAAGGTGCGGACATTGGGCGTGCTCAAGGCCGGCGCCGATTTCGAGGCGGACAACGAACGCGGCTACAACGTGTTCTCCTTCGGCCGCGCGCTGGGCGACAGCCCGCCGCACAGCTACCAGGTATGGCGGCAGGACTTCGACCGGATGCTCTACGAACACGCGCGCGAGTGCGGCGCCGATGCGCGTGAAGGACAGGAGGTGCTCAAGGTGGAGCAGGCCGGTCCGCGCGAGAGCCTGATCGAGGTGCGGGCCGGTGAGGGGCGCCATTACTGCATCGAGGCGCGCTACGTGGTCGACGCCAGCGGCCGCGATGCCTTCCTCTCCTCGAAGAAGAAGCTCAAGCGCAGGAACCGCCTGCACCAGAGCGCGGCGATCTTCGGCCGCTTCGCGAATGCCGCGCGCCGCCCCGGCGAGGACGCCGGCAACGTGAGCATCTACCGCTTCGAGCACGGCTGGATGTGGATGATCCCGCTGCCGGACGGCAGCATGAGCGTGGGCGCGGTGTGCTGGCCCGATTATCTCAAGCGCCGCCGCGGCGACACGCGCCAGTTCCTGCTCGACACGCTCCGGCAGAACGCCGCGCTGTGGCAGCGGCTGGACGGCGCCGAGCTGGTCGACGAGGTGCGCGCGGCCGGCAACTATTCCTACGATTCCACGCAGATGGCCGGACAGGGCTGGATCCTGGTGGGCGATGCGTTCGCCTTCCTCGATCCGGTGTTCTCCTCCGGCGTGTATCTGGCGATGGACGCCGCCGAGCGGGCGGTCGAGGTGGTCGACGGCGCGCTGCGCGAGCCCGGGCGCGAGGCGGCGCTGCAACGCGCTCTGGAGAAGCGCCTGCGCGAAGGCATGGCGCGCTTCGCCTTCTTCATCTACCGCTTCAACGAGCCGGTGATGCGGCAGATGTTTCGCGATCCGCGCAACGTGTGGCAGCTGGAGCAGGGCGTGATCTCGATGCTCGCCGGCGACCTGTTCGACGCGCCGCGGGTGTTGCTGCGGCTGCGCCTGTTCAAGCTGGTCTACGCGATCATGGTCCTGCGCAACGTCCGCCGGTGGTGGGCCGGCCACCGCCAGCGCCTCGCGCAGGCGCGCGCCGGATGAGCGCTGCCGCGCCTACAATGCCCCGTTTCCGCTGACCGGTCCGGCTCGCGCCTCATGGCCAAGCTCTATTTCTATTACTCGGCAATGAACGCCGGCAAGACCACCACGCTGCTGCAGAGCGCCTACAACTACCACGAGCGCGGCATGCGCACGTTGATCCTCACGCCCGCGCTGGACGACCGCTACGGCGAGGGCGTGGTCGCCTCGCGCATCGGGCTGAAGGCCAACGCGCGGCGCTTCGGCGCCGACGAGAACTTGTTCGCGCTGGTGGAAAAGGACATCGCCGATCGCGGCGCGCTGCACTGCGTGTTCGTCGACGAGGCGCAGTTCCTGGGCAAGGCGCAGGTGTGGCAGCTCACCGACGTGGTCGACCGGCTCGGCATCCCGGTGCTCGCCTACGGCCTGCGCACGGACTTCCGCGGCGAGCTGTTCGAGGGCAGCCGCTACCTGCTGGCCTGGGCCGACCACCTGGACGAGATCAAGACCATCTGCCACACCGGCCGCAAGGCCACCATGGTGGTGCGCGTGGACGGGCAGGGCCGGGCGGTGACCGAAGGCCCGCAGGTTGAGATCGGCGGCAACGACCGTTATGTCTCGGTCAGCCGCGCCGAGTTCAAGCACATCACCGAGGGCCGCGGCCGTATCGAACTGCAGCAGAGCGTGCTGCCGCTCGACGACAAGCGCTGACGCCTTTCGCTCCCTCTCCCCCGGTCCGCCGGGGAGAGGGCTGGGCAGAGGGGAGGCCCTTGTTCTCGAACAAGCAAACCTAAGGAACCCCATGACCGCCACCCCTGAAGCCTGGCCGCGCCCCTACTGGCAACCGGGCGGCGAAGCCATCGTGCTCAACTTCTACGTCTTCGGGCGCTTTGCCGAGGACCTGGCGATCCCCGCCGCGCGCTACGCCAGCCGGGGCCTGCCGGAGGGCGTCGGGCTGCAGCGCTTCGCGCACACCGCGCTGCGCGGCTGGGAGGGCTACCCGCTCAAGGGCGCGCTGGGCGAATTGCTGAAGGAGGATGCGCCGGCCGCTTTCGACCTGGCCCGTGCCGCCCCCGAGGTACTGGTGGTACGCGGCGAGCTGCCCGACCGCGACAGCCTGGACTACCTGCGCGACACGCTGGGCGTGCTCGCCGGCCTGCTGGACGTGGGCGGCTGCGCGATCCTCGACCCGCAGATCCTGACCCTGTTCGAGGCCGCCGCCTGGCGGCGCCACTACCTGATCGCCGGCGGTGCGCCGCCGCGCCACCATGTGCTGATCCTGCGCAACGCCGGCGATACGGCAGGCCGCGCCCACGTGCACACCCGCGGCCTGCGCAAGTTCGGCCGGCCGGACCTGAGCTTCCGCGATGTGCCCGAAGCCCTGGCCGAGCAGGCCGGCCTGCTGTGCGAGCGGCTGGTCGAGCTGCAGGCGCTGGGTGCGCAGTTCGTGGACGGCCAGCCGCTTGAGGTGGAGGGCCTGCCCGGCGAGCTGGTCGCGCACCTGCGCGGCAGCCTGGACGACCCGCACTTCAACAACACCCACATCGCCTTCGACTGGCCGGGTTGAGCCGAGGCAGAGGGCGGCCCGGAGCGCCCGGGCCGCCCATCGTGCGGCGGTCCGGCTACTGCCCGCCCTGGTACGACGCCAGGTAACGCCCGGCCGCCACCGCATACGCGGCACGCGTCACCACGTTGCCGGGGTCGAAGTACGCATGCAGGGTCGGCTGCAGGTCGTACGGACCCTGGGTCAGCGCGAAGCGCGCGTTGATCACGCCGCGGTCCAGCGCCAGCTGCACGTAGCCGCGCAGGTCGGCCGGGATCAGGCCGGCGTCGTCGAGCGGGATGCGCTGGCCGTCGTAGAACGCGGTGAGTGCGCCGGTGTAGGCGCGTGCCTCGTCCTGCAGGGCTAGGCTCTGCACGAGCGAATAGGCCAGACTCAGCCGCGTCACGCTGTCGTTGGGATGGAACTGGCCGCCCCACAGGTTCATCACGCCGTCCTGGCTCTGGCTGGTATCGCGCAACGCGCCACCGCGCGCGATCGCCGACTCGGCAAACGGGTAGGCGCTCTTGCCGGTGCCCAGGTCGGTGAAGCTCGGCTGGCCGTCGAAGGGCAGGTACTGGCGCACGCTAGTGCCCATCACCAGGTATCTGGCCAGGTCGCTGCGCTTGAGCGGGTCGTCGGGATGGTAGAGCCCGTCGGCCAGGCCATCCACCAGCCGGTTGGCGACCGCGAACTCGATCGCCTGGCGTGCCGGATGGCTGGCGATGTCGCCCAGGCCGGTGTAGCCGCCGCTGTTGAGGAAGCTGACCTCGCCGTTGACCGTGCCGGGTGCGGCATAGCCGTTGGTGACGCCGAGCGGGTCCACCTTGGTGCCCGAGACCGAGCCGATGCCGCGCACAGTGACCTTCCACACGCCCGGCTTGGCCGGCGCGCCGGTGGTGACGGTGTCGCCGAGCACCGGCAGGGCGATCGACGAGCCGTAACGCACGCCGTCGGGGTCGATCAGCACCAGCGCCAGCGTGTTGGCGTCGATGGTGGCGCGCGCGCTGACCCAGGCCACCTCCGGCCCCACGGTGAAGCTCTGTTCGCCCACCGGCCCGACCGGGGCGAAGTCCACCGAGAACGGAATCGGCGGCGCGCCCGGCGTGACCAGCGCGTTGCTGTTGAAGCTGTGCAGCGCGTTGACCGTGGCGCCGAAGCCGCTGCGGATGCCGGCGGCTTCCGCCACCGCGGTATAGGCATTGATGTGCCCCGCGCCCGCTTCCCAGCCGAGCCGTCCGGTCATGTTGGTGGCGGTGCGCCGCAGGATGTCGCGCACCTGCGCCGGCGTGAGGTTGGGGTTGGCCTCCAGCATCAGCGCGACGATGCCGGCCACGTGCGGGGTGGCCATCGAGGTGCCGCTCATGATCGTGTAGAACGGCAGGTACGCCGCCGGAATCACCGCCGCATCCTGCTGTGCGGCGAGTGCCGGCAACGTGCCGGTGCTGTCGCGGGTGGAGATGATGTCGACGCCCGGCGCCACGATCGTCGGCTCGTTGACGTAGGTCCACTGCGCGCCGTCGGGCATGGTGAACGTGCCGCTCTCGCCGCGCTTGCCGCGCGAGGAGAAATCGGTGAGCACGCCGTTCTTCTCGCTGGCGCCCACCGAGATCACCCACGGCGCCTGCGCGTAGGGGTTGTGCGTGTCCTCGCCCGGGCCGTCGTTGCCGGCGGCGAACACGGTGACGATGCCGCGCTTGTAGAGCTCGTAGGAGGCCACGTTGACCGGGTCGGCCGGATCGAACTTGCCCGAGCTGCCCCACGAATTGCTGACCACGCGGATCGGGTTGGCATAGCTGAACTGGTTGGTCGCCGCGTAG
>NZ_JABFWW010000071.1 GCF_013362045.1 Frateuria sp.
ACCGCGCCGGCGCCGCGCGCCGCCGGGTGCCGCGCCGCTGGCTGATGCCGGGCGCCGCGCTGGCCGCATCGGTGGCGCTGGTTGCGGTGGCGTTGTGGTGGTGGCAACCCGGCGGCGATCTGGTGCGCATGCAGGGCGGCCAGGCGATCGCGGCGGGTGCACTCGAGCACGCGCTCGACCGCGCCTTGGCGAGCGAGCCGGACGCGCATGCCGAGGTCGCCATCGGCCTGAGTTTCCGCAGCACCGACGGGCACGTCTGCCGCACCTTCGTCCTGCGCACCCGTCCGGCACGGGCAGGGCTTGCCTGCCATGGCGGCGCGGGCTGGTCGCTGCCGGTGCTCGGTCCGGCGGCGGAGCCGGAAAGGAGTGAATTGCGCCAGGCCGCCAGTGCCCTGCCGCCCGAGGTCCAGGCGGCGGTCGACGCGCGCCTGCGCGGCGATGTCTTCGACGCCCGGCAGGAACGCGCTGCGCGCGATGCCGGCTGGCGCTAGCCGGAGCGGAAGCGCCGGCGGCTTGGTCCTCTTCAGTACATCAGTACATCCGCATCGATGCGGCGCGGATGACGTATGGATCGGCATCGTGCTCCGGGGCGGCCGCGATGCGGGTTACGTCGTCGATGCGCTGCGTTGCCCGGCCGCTGGCATGAGCCTGCATGCGTTCGCGCAGGACGGCGTTCTCGCGCATCAGGCGTTCGCATTCGTCATGGAGGCTGCGCATGGAGCGCTCCAACTGGTTGCAGCGCAGTTTCAGTGCGTTTGGCATGGGGACGTTCTCGGTCTGGCTGTCAGTCGCGGAATGAGGTGGCACGCGGCAGGGACGAGTGGCCGGGACGATGCCTCGCCACTCGCTTGTCGCGATGGTGGCCCGTCGACCGTGAGGCCGCCGTCTAGCAGTCGCTAGCAAAAGGCTCAGGCCGCGCGAGGAGGAAACAAGGCGTTCCCGGCCGTGGCGATGCGGCCGGTGGCGATACGGCTACGGTGGGCTCCATCGCGTGGTCAGCGGACCGTGCTCGCCCGCGACCGGATCGCAGCGCGGGAACGGCAGTTGGTCGATGCGCCTGAGCATCTGGGCATCCGGCGCGTCGCGGCAGATGTCCCACTTCTGCCCGGGCGGATAGGCGCCCACCACCAGGAAGTCGTTGCTCGATTCCAGGCTGCGATGGCCGGTGCCTGCCGGCAGCACCGCCGCGTCGCCCGCCTTGACTTCCACCTCGCGGCCGCCTGGCCCGCCCAGCATCAGGCGCGCCGCTCCCTTTGCCACGCCGAGCACCTCGTGGGCGGTGGAGTGGTAATGATGGAAGTCGTAAACGCCGGCGCGCCATTGCGGCGGCCAGCCGTTGAGGCGGAAGCGCAGTTCGAAAGTCACCGTGGTGTCCTCGCCCGTATCGGCAAGCGCCTGGCGGTAGAGCAACACGGGCAACCGCGGATGGTTGGGCACCCAGTCGTGGGGCGAAAGCAGAAAGGCTTGTACTCGCATCGCGTCGTGGTTCCGGCAGGGACAACCGTTGCCCGAGCTTGCGCCGGCGCATGTGTACGAGGCGCCGATCTAACGCGCCGCGAATCGGCACTGCACGCGCCGCTGACCTTCGCTGCGGCAGGATCCTGCGCAGCGAAACGGAATTGGGAGAACCCCATGGGCAGCATCGATGATCCGCGCGGGCGCACCAACGCCAACCTGCAGGACGCCATCGGCAAGCGCGCCGGGCAGGTGCAAGTCGAAGGCGAAGGCCGAAGAGCCATCGAGCCCGCGGGCGGCACCGGCGGCGCAAGCGGCACCGGCCAGATGCGGCCGCACCATGGCTTCGGCGCCAGGCGTAACACGCCGGGCGAATCCGAGGATCCGGAAGCCATCCTGCCGGAGCCGCGCAATGGGCCGACCTATCAGACCGGCGGCGTTGGCCTGGACCGCGCGCAGCACGTCGAGGAACGCAAGCGCCGCGAGAGCGGCGTGGGCTCGACCAAGGGCCACGGTGCCGACGGACAGGGCGGAGGGTTCGATCCGCCGCCCGGAGCGCCGACGAGCGGTAGCCGGTAGCGCCTTCCGCATGCCTGTCGCCTCACTGCCGGCATGCCCGCCGGCCCCGATTATCGCCAGGAGCCGCGATGCACCGTGACGATTTCTCCTCTTCGCACCGCTGCCTGGCGCCGGGCGTGCCGCTAGGCCTGGCCATCGCGCTGGTCGCGCCGGACCGGGCCAGGACCACCGGCATCGCGGCCAAGGGTGGCGTGCCGCCGATGTTCGAAGCGGACCACCAGGCTGCTCGACCGGACGCAAGTATCGCCTGCTGGCACGCACCGGACGGCTGCCCGCCCTCAGTGCCCGGCTGAAGCCCCACGGCAGTTAGGTGCGACGCGTGCCGGCACCCTTGGGCAAGCCGGCCTGCACAGACCCTGTTCGAGTGACCGAGAGCATGGCCAGCGCGACGCCGAGCGCACTGCCGTGGGCCTGCGCGATTTCTTGCGCGCCGCGAACTTTTACGCAGAATTTACGCTGCCGTCGGCCGCACGGACGATGCGCACGCGATCTGCGCAATAAAATGGTCGCTCCATGTTCGCGTTCCTCACTCCCATGCGCAGCCCTTTCCCGGTTCCTCCTTTTCCGGTCGCCGGCCTAGCCGCCTTGCCGCGCCCGATCGCGCGCGGACGCTGCTGAGCCCGGCATGAATACTTCCGATTCCAAGCAGCGCCTGGCGGCCCTGGCCCTGGGCGCCGTGGGCGTGGTCTACGGCGACATCGGCACGAGCCCGCTCTACACCTTCAAGGCCGTGTTCGGCGAGCAGGGCATCGGGCCTACGCCGCAGAACGTGCTGGGTGCGCTGAGCCTGATCTTCTGGTCGCTCGTCATCGTCGTGTCGGTGAAGTACGTGCTCTTCATCATGCGCGCGGACAACAAGGGCGAAGGCGGCATCATGGCGCTGATGGCGCTGGCCCAGCGCAGCGTTCGCGAGCTGCCGCGCGTGCGCCTGCTGATCACGCTGCTGGCGATCTTCGGCGCCGCGCTGTTTTACGGCGATGGCGTGATCACGCCGGCGGTGACCGTGCTGGGCGCGGTGGAGGGCTTGGAGGTGGCCGCGCCGCCGCTGGCCAAGTGGGTGGTGCCGATCGTGCTGGTGGTGATCGTGGGGCTGGCCTGGCTTCAGCGGCATGGCAGCCACCGCATCGGCGCCGTGTTCGGGCCGGTCTGTGCGGTGTGGTTCGTGGCCATCGCGGCGGTGGGTGTCTACGGCATAGCCCGCCATCCCGGCGTGCTGTGGGCGCTCAGCCCCAGCTACGGCGTCTCCTTCTTCCTGCGCAACCACATCGAGGCGTTCTTCGCGCTGGGCGCGGTGGTGCTGGCGGTGACCGGCACCGAGGCGCTGTACGCGGACATGGGGCATTTCGGGCGCCGGCCGATCCGCGTGGCCTGGTTCTTCTTCGTGCTGCCGGCGCTGCTGCTCAATTATTTCGGCCAAGGTGCACTGCTCCTGCAGGACCCGGCCGCCGCCGCCAATCCCTTCTATCTCCTGGTGCCCCGCGCCGTGCTGTACCCGATGATCGCGCTGGCGACCGCAGCGGCGGTGATCGCCTCGCAGGCGGTGATCTCCGGCGCGTTCTCGATGACGCGCGAGGCCATGCAGCTGGGCTATGTGCCGCGCATGCGCGTGGTGCATACCTCGCGCGAGATGTCCGGGCAGATCTTCGTGCCCTGGATCAACCGCATCCTGCTGGTGTTGATCCTGGCGGCGGTGATCGGCTTCCGCTCGTCGGACAACCTGGCGTCGGCCTACGGCATCGCGGTCACGGGCACGATGGTGATCACCACCTTGCTCGCGCTGATCGTGGCCCGCTACCTGTGGCGCTGGAGCCTGGCTGCAGTGCTCGCCACGGGCCTGGGCCTGCTGACGGTGGACGTGGCCTTCTTCAGCGCGAACATCATCAAGATCGAGTCCGGCGGCTGGTTCCCGCTGATCCTCGGCCTGAGCATCTTCGTGGCCATGACCACCTGGCGCCGCGGCCGCGAACTGGTGGTGCTGGAACTCAAGCACGGCGGCCTGGCCCTCGCGCCGTTCATCCGCAGCATGGCCGAGTACCCGCCGGTGCGAGTGCAGGGCACGGCGGTTTTCCTGACCGCCAATCCCGATGCGGTTCCGCATGCGCTGCTGCACAACCTCAAGCACAACAAGGTGCTGCACCAGCGCAACGTGCTGCTGACGGTCGAGACGCTCGACACGCCCGTGGCCGAGGCCGGGGAGCGCTTCGAATGGCAGGCGCTCGATGGCGGCTTCGGCCGCCTGCTGTTCCGCTTCGGCTTCGCCGAAGACCCCGACGTTCCCAGGGCCATGACCTACTGCGCCGGCCATGGCGGCCCTTCGTTCGACATGATGGACACGACGTTCTTCATCTCGCGGGAGACCATCGTCGCCGCGCAGCGGCCCGGCATGGCGTCCTGGCGCGACAAGCTGTTCGCCTTCATGGCGCGCAACACGCTGCCCGCCACCGCGTTCTTCCGCATCCCGGGCAACCGCCTGATCGAACTCGGCGCGCAGGTCGAGATCTAGCTCGACGAAGCCATGTGCCGATGTCCTTGAGGCGCGCTAACGTAGGCAGGTCCCTCCACCGGCGGCAGCGGCATGGCTGATCCATCGCTGATCGACCCGCGCCAGGCGCACGTGGGCGCGTTCCCTGGCGCAATGCCGGAAACCCCTCATCGCCGGCTCAAGGTGTTCCTCGGCGCCGCTCCCGGCGTGGGCAAGACTTACGGCATGCTCTCGGCCGCACGCGAGCTCATGCGGCAGGGCGTCGATGTCGTGGTCGGTTTGGCGCAGACGCATGGATGCGCTGAGACCTCGGCGCTGATGGACGGCATGGAGGTGTTGCCGCAACGCACGGCGCGCTGCCGCGACCGCGGCTACGCGGAGTTCGACCTGGATGCGGCGCTGGCGCGCAGGCCCGGCGTGCTGCTGGTGGACGAACTGGCGCACACGAACCTGCCGGGAAGCCGCCACCAGCGGCGCTGGCAGGACGTCGCCGAGCTGCTCGACGCAGGCATCGAGGTCTACACGGCCCTCGACGTGCAGGAACTGGAGAGCCTCAACGACCAGGTACGACGCATCACCGGCATCACCGTGCACGAGACGGTGCCGGATGCCTTCCTGGACTGCGCCCGCGACATCGTGCTCGTCGACCTTCCGCCGCGCGAAATCATCGGGCGGCTGCGCCAGGGCAAGGTCCACGTGCCGGAAACCCTCGCCGCCTCGCTGGATGCCTTTTTCTCGCCCGGCAGCCTGGCGGCGCTGCGCGAGCTGGCGGTGGAAACGGTCGCCATTCACGTGGAAAACAACCTGCGCGAGCACATGCGCTCGCGCGGCAGCGCCATGCCGGTGCGCCGCCGCGTGCTGGCCGCGATCGACGGCCACGCACAGAGCGAGTACCTGGTGCGCGTGGCGCGCCGCATCGCCGAGCGTCGCGGTGCGCCGTGGGGCGTGGCCCACGTCGACACGGGCGGTGCGGGAGACCTTGCGCGGCGCGAGCGCGTGGAGGCGGCCATGCGCCTGGCCCGACGCCTGGGCGGCGATACCGTGATGCTGCGCGGCCATGCGGTGGCCGACGAGCTGCTGGCCCATGCCGACCGCGAAGGCGTCGGGCAGATCATCCTCGGACGCACCCGCGAGCGGCCGCTTGCACGCATGGCCGGGCGGTCGCTGACCCAGCAGCTGCTCCGCCGCGGCGCGCACCTCGAGCTCGCCATCGTCGCCACGCCGATGGAGCGGTCGCGCTCGCGCCGGTGGCTCGCTTCCGGCAGCTGGGGCGGTCGCCACCAGTACGCGTTCGCCACGCTGGCAACGCTGGCGGCCTTCGGGCTGGCGTTCGTGGGCGAGCGCTTCCTTTCGGTCGCCAACCTGTCGCTGGTCTTCCTCACCACGGTACTGATGGTGGCGGTGCGTACGCGCATGGCGGTGGCCATCTATACGGCCATCCTGTGCTTTCTTGGCTACAACTTCTTCTTCACCCCGCCGCGCTACACGCTGGCCGTGGCGAACGCCGACGACCTGCTGGCCGTGGTGCTGTTCCTCGCCGCCGCACTGGTATGCGGGCGGCTCGCGACGCGGCTGGCCAGCCAGGTCGAATCGCTGCGCGCAGCGCAGGTGCGATCGCGGGCCTTGCTGGACCTGGGCCATCGGCTGGCGACCAGCACCGACGCGCAGGC
This sequence comes from Frateuria sp., assembly GCF_013362045.1. Classification (GTDB taxonomy): domain Bacteria; phylum Pseudomonadota; class Gammaproteobacteria; order Xanthomonadales; family Rhodanobacteraceae; genus Frateuria_A. Next base: position 6,187 of record NZ_JABFWW010000071.1, read on the forward strand.
CGTGCGTCAGGTGGGCGCGCAGGCGCTGGCGCAGGCGCTGGATGCGCGCGCCGCCATCCTTGCCCGAGGCCAGGACCAACTGCTCGAACTGGCCGCGTCGTCGCCGGCGGGGCTGTCGCTGTCCCAGCAGGACCTGGCGGCGGCCGACTGGAGCGAGCGACACGCCAAGCCGGCCGGGCGTTGCACCGACACGATCAACACGGCCAACTGCTGGATGCTGCCGCTGGGCGGCGAAGACAAACCGCTGGGCGTGGCTGCCCTGCGCTTCGACGAAGGCGCCGGCGAGCCCGATCCCGACCGGCGAAGCCTGGCCCTTGCCATGGCGCAGGACATCGGCTTTGCCCTCGAACGCGCGCGGCTGGCCGAGGCGCTGGAAAGCGCCCGAGTGCAGGGCGAGACCGAGCGATTGCGCAGCGCCTTGCTGTCCTCCGTATCGCACGACCTGCGCTCGCCGCTGGCCTCCATGATCGGCGCGGCCGGCACGCTCGCCAGCTATGAGGAACAACTGCCGCGCGAGGAGCGGCACCAGCTGCTGGAGGCGATTCTCGCCGAGGGCCAGCGCCTGGACCGCTACATCCAGAACCTGCTGGACATGACCCGCCTGGGCTACGGCACGCTCAAGCTCAACCGCGACTGGATGGACGCAGGGGAGGTCGTCGCCTCGGCGGTCGGCCGCCTGCGCAAGCTGTTCCCTGCCGTGCGCGTGGAGATCGACGCGCCTGCGGAGGCCGTGCTGCTGTTCGCGCATCCGGCGCTGATCGAGCAGGCGCTGTTCAACATCCTGGAGAATGCTGCGCGCTTCTCGCCGCCGGAAGCGCCGGTGCGAGTGGCCGTGCGTGGGGAAGGAGAGCGATTGCTGATCGACGTGGCCGACCTGGGGCCGGGCATTCCCGAGGAGGAGCGCGCCCGTATTTTCGATATGTTCTACTCGGTCGCGCGCGGCGACCGTGCGCCGCAGGGCACCGGACTGGGGCTGGCGATCTGCCGCGGCATGGTCGGCGCCCACGGCGGCAGCGTGGAGGCCTTGCCAGGCGGCGGCGCAGGCACGACCATCCGCGTCACCCTGCCGCTGCCCCCTGCGCCCGACACCGTCCCATGAGCAATGCGCCGCGCGTGCTGGTCATCGACGACGAAGTGCAGATCCGCCGTTTCCTCGACATCGGCCTGCGTGCCGAGGGCTACCGGGTGGCGCTGGCGGCCACCGCGGCCGAGGGCCTGGCGTTGGCGTCGACGCACTCGCCCGACGTGGTGATACTGGACCTGGGCCTGCCCGACCGCGAAGGCCACGAGGTGCTCGTCGAGCTGCGTCGGTGGAGCCCGGTGCCCGTGCTCATGCTTTCCGTGCGCGAGGCGGAGCGCGAGAAGGTCCGTGCGCTCGATGCCGGCGCGAACGACTACATGACCAAGCCGTTCGGCATCCAGGAACTGATGGCCCGGCTGCGTGCCCTGCTGCGCGCGCGGGCCGCTGCCTTTACCGACAGTGGCCCGCGCTACGACGATGGCCGGCTGGCGGTCGACCTGCTGAGCCGCGAGGTCAGCCTCGACGGACGGACGGTTCCGTTGACCCGCAAGGAGTACGCCGTGCTGGCCTTGCTGCTGCGGCATGCCGGGCGCGTGGTCAGCCAGCAGCAGCTGCTTCGCGACATCTGGGGCGCGACTCATGTGCAGGACACGCATTACCTGCGGATCGTGGTCGCCAAGCTGCGCCAGAAGCTCGGGGACGACCCGGCCGCACCGCGCTGGCTGAAGACCGAGCCGGGCGTCGGCTACCGTTTCCTGGAGGGCGATGCCGGCCGCGTCTGACGGCCGGCATCGCAGACGAGCGCCTAGTTCGCCGCCGGCGGCGTGTCGGTCTGGAACATGGACGGATCGAGCGCGGCGTAGATCACATTGCTTCCGCTCTGCTTTCCGCCGAAGAAGGCGCCTGCGCCGAGCGCGCCGCTGGCGTATTGCTGGGTCAGCGCGCTGGTGCCGAAGCTGATCGGGCTGTTGGCGTTGGTAGTGACCGTGTAGCTGCCCAGGTTGAGCGGGTTGGCGGTGATGAACTCCATGCCGCCGTCGCTCGCCGTGCTGCCCGGCAGCACGTTGCTGAAGTTGCCGCCGAGCGTGATGGTGCCGTTGCCCAGCGTCGCCGGCGCGGCCGTGCCGTCGGCGTTTTTGTTCACCGTGCCCAGGTAGACGTAGCCGGGCCAGTAGAAATTGCCCGTGCCGGTGGCGATGTTGCCCGACGCCTGCAGCACCAGGTGTGTGTTGGGCAGGCCGGAGGAAACGGCGGCCGACCCGTTGCCGTAGATGGCCGGCGACCGGGTGTAGCCCGGGGGCACCAGCAGGACGCTGCCGTTCACCAGCAGGTTCACCGAGCCGGCGGCCTTGTTGTAGGTCACCGGCTTGAGCGAAAGCTGCAGCGGCGCCCGCACGGAGCGGGCCGGCAGGTAGGCGTAGCGGAAGTCGGTGCCGGGCGAGGGCAAGGCGCCCACGGTGCCGGTGAAGGCGACGGTCAGCCGCGGGTCGGTACCGGTGAAGTTGAGGTTGCCGCCCGCTCCGTTGTAGACGCTGCTGAGCGGCTGGCTCGAATCGCCCAGGAAGATCCAGCCGGCCGAAAGCGTGCCGTTGAGCAACACATTGGGATCGACTACGCGGCCGTCGGTGGGCAGGACGGTATAGGTCGGCCCCTTGATGCTGACCAGGTGCGCCGAGACGGTGGCGCCGCTGCCGACGGTCACCGCATAGTCGTTGGCCATCTCGCTGCCGGCGGCGATGGTGATGTTGCCCGACTGCGCGCCGGTGCTGGCCACGCTCATCAGGTTGCTGAGGATCTTCACCTGGCGGCCGTGCACGATCGCGCCGGTCACGTACAGCGGCGTGGCCAGGGTCAGCACGCCATCGGTCCAGAAGGTCGGGGTGTCGTCGGTGGCGTTGTAGCCGCTGGAGGAACTCACCAGCTGGCCGATGGTGTTGGTGGGCGTGAGGTCCGCCGCGTTGGTGCCGTAGCCGGTCTGCACCTTGCCGCCGAGGTACATGTCCTGCCACGCCTTGACCTGCAGCTTGGAGCCTTGCGCTAGTTGCAGCGTGCCGGTGTTGAGCAGGCTGCCGGTGGAGGTGTTGGCGCTGCCGCCGTAGTGGCTGGCGCGGTTGGCGTCGATGGTCAGCTGGCCATAGCTGGTGAGGGTGCCGCTGTTGGTGATCGAGTAGTACGCGCCCGGTTGCCAGTTGCTGTCCGAGGCGGTGCTCAGGCCCACCACGCCGGTGATGCTGCCGGTGTTGTTGATGCTGCCGTCGATCACGTTGATCAGCTGGGCGCCGGTAATGGTGCCGTTGTTGACCAGGTTGCCGCCGCCCTGCACGGTGATGCCGTGCAGGGTGTTGAAGGTGCCGTCGTTGGTCAGCGAGGTGAACGTGGTGCCCACCGTGCTGGTCAGCGTGCCCTGGTTCCACATCGCGCCGTTGGTGGTCGGAATGGTCAGCGTCCCCTGGTTGGTGAACAGGCCGGCCACGCTGTAGTCGCCCAGTGCCAGCGTGCCAGTGTTGAGCGCCGTGCCGCCCGAGCCGAAGCCGCCGAGGCTGCGGCCGGAGGGCAGGGCGCCAGCGGTGGTCAGCGAAGCGCTCGTATTGTTCGCGCCGCCCGCGCCGGCGTTGGCCGACGCCAGGCCCGCGCTGAGGCTGGTGCTGCCGCTCGGGCCGGTGAAGGCGCTCAGATCCACGTTGACGTTGCCGCCGCCGGCGATCAGCACGCTGGTGCCGCTGATGGTGGCGCCCCTGGCGACGGTGACGTCGCCGCCGGTGCCGGTGTAGGCGATGGAACTGGCGGTGCCGCCGAAATCGCTGCCGGTCCCTGCGAGCGTGGTGTTGCCGATCAGGCCCACGCCGGCGGTGGAAGAGATCCTGGCGCCGGCGCCGACGATGATGCCGTTCGAATTGGCCACGAAGATGCTGGTGCCGTTGCCGACCAGCTGGCCGTAGAGCTGCGAGGGGCTGCCGCTGCTGTCGATGTTGAGCACGGCGGCGCCGTAGCCGCCGGTGCCGTCGTTGAAGGCCAGGTGCGAATTCGGACCCAGGTTGAAGCCGGCCGGGCGGGTCGGGTTGATGTCGGTGCCCGAGCCCCAGTTGATCACCGCGTTCGCCCCGCCGGTATCGCTGGCATTGCCGATGACGATCGTCTGCGTGCCCGCGCCGGCGACTCCGGCCGATACGTGGCCGCTGACGATGGTGCCTTTGCCGGGCATCTGCCGGAGGCTCACGTCGGCACGGACGGGCGCGCAAGCCAGAGAGAGCGTGATCGCAGCGGCCAGTGCGGCCGCGTTACAGCCCCTGATCCTGTACATGGACGGAACCCTCGAGAATGGTGTTGGGTGGGGAGAGGCGGTCGTGCGGGCGGCAGGCTACGCACGCCCGCGTGGCGGACTCGTGAGTAAACGTGCGCTGGAAAAAACCGCGGAAAGCGTTCGATGTGGCGCAAAAAAATGCGCCCCGTGCATCGCCTGCTACAACCCGAACTGCAAATAGAAAAACGCATGCGCACGCTGCCGCCGGCGTGGGTCCTGCGGCGTGTGCGAGCTGCCCAGCGGCCGCGCGTAGGCGACTAGCGCGTGGGCATCCAGGGCCGGCAGGTCCAGGCCCAGGCTGGCGCCGGCATCGGAAAGCCGCTGCCATCCCTGGCCGGCGAGATCCGCGTGGTAGCGCGCGGCGCCGTGTTCGGCGAACAGTGCCGGCCGCAGCTTCAGCGCGCCCAGCGACCACGCCGGTGCCTGCATGGTGACGCGCCCCAGGTAGCCGCGATCGCCCACCAGCGTGCCGGGGAACCAGGCGGCCAGCATGTTCCAGCCACCCAGCACCCATTGCTCGTAGGACGGCAGCGTGTCGGGCGTGGTCTGCGCGCTGAGGTCGATCTGCACGCTGTAGCCGCCGCCCAGCGCCTGGTCGACGCCGGCCCGCGCGGTGTAGATGCTGAAGTGCCCGTCGGCATTTCCGGGAGCTGCGCTGAAGCCGTGGCTGCCGCCCAGTCCGCCGAGCTTCAACCCGCCGCCCAGGCTGAGCGTGGCGGAACGGCCGGCCAGTCCAGCCACGCGCCAGGAACCTTGCGTGCCCAGGTCGAATACGTCGTAGCGCTGGTCGCGCAATGCATAGGCGCCGTCGAACACCGTCTCGCGGTCGTGGATGCGGTGCAGGCCCTCGGCCAGTGTCCAGCGGCGCGCGTCGTCGGCGTACAGCAGTTGCGTGGCGCCGGCGCCGAATACCTTCACCGTGCCGCCCGGGTTCAGCGGCGCGAAGGCTGTCCCCAGCCGGTAGCGGGTGGCGTTGCCGTCGAGCTGGAACCAGCCGGCCGGGGTGACCTTGGCGAGGGTCGCGCCGGTCGCCGCGTAGTAGCCGCCGCGGCTGTCCTGGTCGATGCCGGTCAGTGCGCGCGTATGGGTGGCCTGCAACGTGTAGCCGTCGTGCTGCAGCTGGCCCTGCACCTGCACCAGGTCGTGGCCGGCGTAGCGGTTGCCGAGGTTGCCGACGGTCACGCTGCCGCTGGCGGTACGACTGTCCTCGAGCGGGGCGGTGTCGATGCGCAGCGTGCTGCCGCCGCGTTCGGCCGCCGGTTCGAAGCTGATCTTCGGCTGCTCGCCGTTGGTCGCCGCATCGGCCTGCGCGAGCAGTCCGCGCCGCACGACCTGTGCGGTGCGCAGCGTGTCCCTGCCCAGCAGACCGTTGAAATAGGCGGCCAGGTGAGCGGGCCCTTCCACATGGGCCAAGCGACCCTGGGTCACCTCGATCCGGACGTCCTGGCCCTGCACGCCCGCGGCAACCGCCACGAGGAAATAGCCCTTGTCGGCATAGGCATGCTTGAGCGCGCCGATCGCTGCCTCGGGTGTCGCCGCACCGGCCAGGGCCGCCCGTACGTCGGCGGGGTCGAGCAAGGTGTTGCCATCGACCTTGTAGCGGAAGCCATGGCTCAGCACCGGGAGCGACGCACCCCGGGCGGGCCCGGCGACGACGGCCACGGTGCCGTGCGATGCGGGTGGGGGGACGGTCATTGCGAACATCAAAGGCTCCGCGGATGGCCGGTGGCGCCGGCCACCGTCAAAGCGGCGGATTCTCGGGCGGCATGTGTGTGCGAAATGCGCACGGCGGAACCGGAGTGCCGGTGGCCGCTCGCCCGGCGCGGACGCGCCTGCGTCGAAGTGCCGTCAACGCACTGGCTGGTTGGCGGCAAAAAAGAAGGCCCCGCATGCGGGGCCTTCGTCATCGCGATGAGCTGGCTCAGGACACGTTCGGTTCGCTGAACGCCTCGATTTCTTCCTTGAAGTCGTTGATCGGCACGCAGCTGCAGAACACGTTCTTGTCGCCGTAGATGTTGTCCACGCGGGCCACCGGCGACCAGTACTTCTGCAGCTTGAGGCTGGGCAGCGGGAAGGCCGCCAGCTCGCGCGGGTAGGCGTGGGTCCACTCGGTGGCCGACACCTGGGTGGCGGTGTGCGGGGCGTGCTTGAGCGGATTGTCCTCGCGGTCCAGGCGGCCGTCCTCGATCGCGCGGATCTCGTCGCGGATCTGGATCATCGCGTCGATGAAGCGGTCGAGCTCCTGCTGCGACTCGGACTCGGTCGGCTCGACCATCAAGGTGCCCGCCACCGGGAAGCTCAGGGTCGGCGCATGGAAGCCGAAGTCGATCAGGCGCTTGGCCACGTCCTCGGCGCTGATCCCGGTACTCTCTTTAAGCGGGCGCAGGTCGAGGATGCACTCGTGCGCCACCAGGCCGTTGCGGCCGGTGTAGAGCGTCTCGTAGTGCGGCGCCAGACGTCTGGCGATGTAGTTGGCGTTGAGCAGCGCGACCTGGGTGGCGCGGCGCAGGCCCTCGCGGCCCATCAGCGTGATGTACATCCCGCTGATCGGAAGGATGCTCGCGCTGCCGAAGCTCGCGGCCGAGACCATGCCCACCGGCGTGTCCTCGCCGAGCTTCCTCGGCAGGAATGGGGCGAGATGCGACTTGACCGCGCACGGGCCTACGCCCGGGCCGCCGCCGCCGTGCGGGATGCAGAAGGTCTTGTGCAGGTTGAGGTGGGAAACGTCCGAGCCCCACTTGCCGGGCTTGGCCACGCCGACCAGCGCGTTCATGTTGGCGCCGTCGGTGTACACCTGGCCGCCGTGCCGGTGGACGATGTCGCAGATGGCGACGATGTCCTCCTCGAACACGCCGTGCGTGGACGGGTAGGTGATCATCAGCGCGGCCAGGCGGCCGGAGTACTTCTCCGCGTTGCGGCGGATGTCCTCCACGTCCACGTTGCCGTTGGCGTCGCACTTGGTCACCACCACCTGCATGCCGCACATCTGCGCGGAGGCCGGGTTGGTGCCGTGAGCCGACTCCGGAATCAGGCAGATGTCGCGATGGCCTTCGCCGCGCGAGCGGTGGTAGGCGCGGATCGCCAGCAGGCCGGCGTATTCGCCCTGCGCGCCGGAGTTGGGCTGCAGGCTGACCGCGTCGTAGCCGGTGCACTCGACCAGCATGGCTTCCAGGCCGTCGATCAGTTCCTGGTAGCCCTGGGTCTGCGCGGCGGGTGCGAGCGGATGGATCTGGCCGAACTCGGGCCAGGTCACCGGGATCATCTCCGCGGTGGCGTTGAGCTTCATGGTGCACGAGCCCAGCGGGATCATCGTGCGATCCATCGCCAGGTCCTTGTCGGCGAGTGAGCGCATGTAGCGCAGCAGCTCGTGCTCGCTGTGGTGGGAGTTGAACACCGGGTGGGTGAGGAAGGCGCTCTGGCGCAGCAGCGTGCGGGGCAGCGCGTCGTGGACGGCGGCGTCCAGCGCATCGATGTCGGCCTCGGCGCCGAACAGGCCCGCCAGCGCGACGACGTCGGCGCGGGTGGTGGTCTCGTCCAGGCTGATGCACAGGCTGGTCGCGTCCACTTCGCGCAGGTTGATGCCGGCGGCACTGGCCTTGGCGTGGGCGACGGCGGCGTCGATACCGGTGACGTGCAGCGTATCGAAGAAATCGCCGCCGACCTTTACCCCGGCCCGGCGCAGCGCGACGGTCAGGATCACGGCCAGGCGATGCACGCGGCGGGCGACGCGGGTCAGGCCCTCGGGGCCGTGGTAGACGGCATACATGCTCGCCATCACCGCCAGCAGCACCTGTGCGGTGCAGATGTTGGAGGTGGCCTTCTCGCGGCGGATGTGCTGCTCGCGCGTCTGCAGGGTCAGGCGATAGGCCTTCTTGCCCTCGGTGTCGATCGAGACGCCGATCAGGCGGCCGGGCATCGAGCGCTTGTACGCATCGCGGCAGGCCATGAAGGCCGCGTGCGGGCCGCCGAAGCCGTACGGCACGCCGAAGCGCTGGGTGTTGCCGACCACGATGTCCGCGCCCCAGTCGCCGGGCGCGGCGATCAGGGTGAGCGCGAGCAGGTCGGTGGCCACGCAGACGATGCCGCCGCGCGCGTGCACGGCGTCGGCCAGCGCCTTGTAGTCGCCGATGTGGCCGAAGGTGTCGGGGTACTGCAGCAGGATGCCGTAGCTGTCGACCGTGGCGGCGTCCTGGTCGCTGCCGATGTGCAGTTCGATGCCCATCGCCTCGGCGCGGGTCTTGAGCACCTCGAGCGTCTGCGGATGCACGCGGTCGGAAACGAAGAACACGTTCGACTTGGACTTGCCCGAGCGCTTGGCCAGCGTCATCGCCTCGGCCGCCGCGGTGCCTTCGTCCAGCAGCGAGGCGTTGGCGATCTCCATGCCCGTCAGGTCGGCGCACATGGTCTGGAAGTTGATCAGCGCCTCCATGCGGCCCTGCGAGATCTCCGCCTGGTAGGGCGTGTAGGCCGTGTACCAGGCCGGGTTCTCCAGGATGTTGCGCAGGATGACGTTGGGCGTGTGGGTGCCGTGGTAGCCCTGGCCGATGAAGCTGCGGAACACCCGGTTCTTGTTGGCGATCGCACGGATCTTGGCCAGTGCCTCGACTTCGCTGACCGCACTGGGCAGGTCCAGCGGCGCGGGCGACTTGATCTTGGCCGGAACGATCGCGTCGGTCATCGCCTCGAGCGAGTCGTAGCCGATCGTGCGCAGCATCTGCACGACTTCGGCCTCGTTGGGGCCGATGTGGCGCGCGATGAAGGCGTCGTGGTTTTCCAGGTCGCGCAGCGTGGGGTTGTGGGTCTGGCTCATGGCGGGCGTCCAAAGGCAACGCGTGCGTGCCGCACGCGGGGCGCCCCTCTGTCCTTTTGCCTGAGAGTTTGGAAGCGCATGCGCCTCGTGCCCCTTCGGCGGCGGATTCAACCGCTCTCTCCAGAGTTTTTGCACGCGACGGTATCGGGCCTGAGCGATTACGGGCGTTGCGTCTTCGGCAGCGGATTGTTCCCCGCTTCTCCCGCCGCGTGCGAAGGGCCGATTATACAGGTGCCGGCGGATCCGCACGCCCCGAACCCGGCTCGACGGCATGGTTGGGCAGGACCGGCCTGGCTGGCGCCTGTACGATGACCACCCCCTCCCCCAGGAGTTCAAGATGCCCCCGTTCCGGCTGCAGCAGATCGACCACGTGGTGCTGCGTGTGCATGATCTGGCCGCCATGCAGACGTTCTATTGCGGCGTGCTCGGTTGCAGCGTGGAGCGCCGTCAGGACGACATCGGCCTGGTGCAGCTGCGCGCGGGCGCGTCGCTGATCGACCTGGTGCCGCTGGAGGGCAAGCTCGGCCGCCTGGGTGGCGCGGGGCCGGGCAGGGAGGGCCACAACATGGACCACCTGTGCCTGAGCGTGGAGGGCTACGACGAGGAGGCCATCGTGGCGCACCTGCACGCGCACGGCGTGCGCGTAGGCGAGATCGGCTCGCGCTACGGTGCGCAGGGCGAAGGCCCGTCGATCTACTGCTACGACCCGCAGGGCAACAGGGTGGAGCTGAAAGGTCCGCCCGTGGTGCGCGCGGGAGGACCGACTCCGTGAGGCGCGCGGGGCGCCCGTGCGCCAGCCTGCCGGCTACGACGGCTCGCGCTGCTGGCCTTCCTTCTTTGCCTGTGCCAGGTCCTCGTCCGAGAGCAGGCGCCTGTCCGGGTCGCCGGTGCCGTGGCCCGGCGCGAAGCGCAGCTTCTCCATGTAGGGCGTGGGTTGCTTGCGCCGGTAGTCGGCGAACTCCTTGGCGTAGTAGGCGCGTGCCTCGTCGGCGTTCTTGGCGCCGGTGACGATGTCGTGCATGAGGTTGAGCGCGAGGAAGTTGGCCTGCTCGTCGTGGCAGCGGGCGGAAACCTCGCCCGCCGTGCGCTCCACGATGACGCTGCCGTCGAATTTCGCCAGCTCGGTGAATTTTTCCGGCGGTACGCGGTAGTCGATGACCGATTCGACCGCGTCGATGTGCGGCGCGGGAAAATCGTGCCGGAAGAACGCCCGCGAGGCGACCATGCGTTTCCACGGGCCCGCTTCGAACCAGGTCAGCTCGCTGTCGGTGGCTTCGTCGGGCTCGCCATGGGCGTCGATGACGAGCTGGGCCGCCTCGCGCGACTCCTCCGGCCAGTTCCTGATGTGTTCCGCCGCGTGAGTCATGGATTTTCTCCGGATGCGTACGATCCGGACAACTTACCCGCCGCCGTGTCGTCCACGGGTGACGTGGCGGCAGCCGGTGAGCGGTCTTGCCGCTGCCGCGAGAAGCTTCTGGCCGAAACGAAAAAGCCCGCCTTGCGGCGGGCTTCATCTACAATTGGTGCCCAGGAGAGGACTCGAACCTCCACGGTTTTACCCGCTAGTACCTGAAACTAGTGCGTCTACCAATTCCGCCACCTGGGCAGGTGCCGCGCGAGCCGTTCGGACTGCGCGAGCCGCGTAGAGTAGGCATCTCCCCCAGGCTTGTCAACACTTCGTTGATAGGAATTTCATCGCACCGCGCGGCATGCTGCGCGGTGCTCTACCACAAGGACATTTCGTGACCAGAAAGAAGTCATCCCGCACCGGCAGGGGCGGGGATACGGGCGCAGGCCTCCGCGCACCGAAGCCACGCGGGCGCAATCCTGCACGGCGCGCACCGCCGGCCGCCGCGCCCACTCACATGGAGGGCGTGCGCGATCCGTTCGCCGAGCGCGAAGCGCAGCGCTACGAGCGGCCCATCCCCAGCCGCGAGGCGATCCTGACGCTGTTGGACGAACGCGGCGAGATGCTCAGCGAGGCGCGCATTGCCGAGGCGCTGGGCCTGTACGACGAATACGGCATCGGCGCCTTGCGCAAGCGCCTGGGCGCCATGGTGCGCGACGGCCAGCTGCTGCAGGGCCGGCGCGGCGACTTCGCGCCGGTGCGCAAGCTGGACCTGATTCCGGGCGTCGTGCTGGCCAACGCCGAAGGCTATGGTTTCCTGCGTCCCGACGAGGGCGGTGACGACCTGTACCTGTCGCCGCAGCAGATGCGCACGGTGCTGCATGGTGACCGCGTGCTGGCCAGCGTGGTCGGCATCGACCGCCGCGGCCGCCGCCAGGGCGCGATCGCCGAGGTGCTGCAGCGTCGCTCGCCGCGTCTGGTCGGCCGGGTGGTGGTGGAGAACGGCGTGACCCTGGTGTCGCCCGATGACCGGCGCCTGCACCAGGACGTGATGATCCCGCCAGGGCAGGAACAGGGCGCGCGCGCCGGCCAGATCGTGGTGGCCGAGATCACCGATCCGCCGACGCCGCACCGCGGGCCGCTGGGCCATATCGTCGCGGTGCTGGGCGAGCGCCTGCAGCCCTCGCTCCTGGTGGAGATGGCCATCGCCAGCCACGACCTGCCGCACGAGTGGCCGCCGGAGGTGCTGCGCGATGCGGCCCAGGTGGAGCCGCAGGTGACCGCCGCCGAGCGCGAGGGGCGCATCGACCTTCGCAAGCTGCCGCTGGTGACCATCGACGGTGCCGACGCCCGCGACTTCGACGATGCCGTCTATGCGGAACCACGCCGCGGCGGCGGCTGGCGCCTGGTGGTGGCGATCGCCGACGTGTCGCATTACGTCAAGGTCGCCAGCCCGCTCGACCGCGAAGCCTACGAGCGCAGCACCTCCACCTATTTCCCCGGCTTCGTGGTGCCGATGCTGCCGGAGACGCTGTCCAACGGCATCTGTTCGCTCAACCCCAAGGTCGAGCGGCTGTGCATGGTGTGCGACATGCAGGTCGACGCCGACGGTGAAGTGGTCAAGTCGAAGTTCTACGACGCGGTGATGCGCTCGCACGCGCGGCTGACCTACGACGTCGTGTGGCAGGCGGTAGGCCTGCTCGATCCGGAGGCGCGCGGCCAGGTGGCCGACGTGCTGCCGCAGCTCGAGCACCTGCACACGCTGTACAAGGCGATGGCCGCGCAACGCAAGCGCCGCGGCGCGATCGACTTCGAAACTCCGGAGGTGAAGTTCCGTCTCGACCAGCGCGGCGAGGTGGAATCGATGGGCGCGACCGAGCGCAATGACGCGCACAAGCTGATCGAGGAATGCATGATCGCCGCCAACGTGCAGGCGGCCACGTTCCTTACGAAGAAGAAAATCCCCGCGCTGTTCCGCGCCCACGAGCCGCCGCCGGCGGAGAAGTACGAGGACCTGCAGCAGTTCCTGCGCGAATTCAAGCTGCGCATGCCGCCGGTGGAAGAGGTCACGCCGGGCGACTTCGCCGACGTCCTTCGCATGGTGCACGACCGGCCCGAGCGCGAGCTGATCCAGTCGGTGCTGTTGCGCGCGCAGAGCCTGGCCGCCTACCAGCCGGAGAACCGCGGGCATTTCGGCCTGTCGCTGGAGGCCTACGCGCACTTCACCTCGCCGATCCGCCGCTATCCGGATCTGCTCGTCCATCGGGCGATCCGTTACGCGCTCGCCGGCGGCAAGCCGAAGGACTACACCTATACCCCGGCCGAGATGGCGGCCATGGCGGTGCACTGCTCGCAGCGCGAGCGGCGTGCCGAGGAGGCCGAGCGCGACGTCGACGAGCGCTTCAAGACGGCATGGATGTCCAAGCACGTCGGCAGCGAGTTCGATGGCGTGATCACCGGCGTGACATCGTTCGGCCTGTTCGTCGAGCTCGAGGAGTCGCGCGTGTCCGGCCTGGTGCACATCAGCCAACTGGCCAACGACTACTATCACTTCGATCCGGCACGCAAGCTGCTCAAGGGCGAGCGCACGGGCGAGCAGTTCCGCCTGGGCGACCACGTGCGCGTGCAGGTGCTGCGCGCCAGCCTGGAGGACCGCAAGATCGACTTCCGGCTGGTGCCGCGGCGCGCCGCGGCGGCGCC
>NZ_JABFWW010000242.1 GCF_013362045.1 Frateuria sp.
GCTACCAGGGCGGCAGCCAGGGCGGTTGGGTGGTGCCGCTCGCCGCCCGGCGCGAACGCGAGGACTTCGCCATCGTCAGTTTCGGGCTAGCCGTCTCGGTGATCGACGAGGACCAGCAGGAGATCGCGCTGGAAATGCAGCTGAAGGGCTACGGCCCGGACATCGTGGCCAATGCCCAGGCGATCGGCGCGGCGGCGGAACGGGTGTTCGCCAGCGGATTCACCGAAGGCCTGGATGCGTTCGACGCGATCCGCGCCAGGTACCGCCACGAGCCCTGGTACAAGGACGTGCACGGCAACTACACCTGGTTCATCCTGCCGCTCAGCCGGCAGGACATCCTTGCCAAGGCCGCGCCCGCCTTCCGCTTCGGCACGCCGTTCCACTACGATCCGATGCCCACGCTCGCCGCCGTGACCGTGCCGCAGCTGTGGGTGCTCGGTGGCCAGGATCTCGAAGCGCCCAGCGCCGAAACCTCGCGCCGGCTGAAAGGGCTCGTCGCCGGCGGCCACCCGATTACCCTGGCGGTCTATCCCGGTGCCGAACACGGCATGACCTTGTTCGAGACCGGCAAGAACGGCGAGCGCATCTCCACGCGCTATCCGCAAGGCTACTTCCGCATGCTGGCCGACTTCGCCCGCACCGGCCATCTGCCCGGCGACTATGGCCAGGCGCAGATCACCCGGCCGCGCGATGCATCGCCACCTGCGTCGGCGCACGCCACCCCGTGAGGTTCCCTTCGCGAGGCGGAGTTGCAGGAAGAAAAGGGCGCCATGGGGCGCCCCCTTGTTTCTTCGCGACGGGCGAACAGCTTCAGAAGGGCTTGGCCAGCACCAGGAAGATCACGCCCAGCAACAGCAGCACCGGCAACTCGTTGAGCCAGCGCAGCGCCTTCGCCGACGGCAGCGCGCCGCCCTTCTCGCAGCGCTTGAGCATCCGCCCGACCAGGATGAAATAGGCCAGCAGGATCGCGACCAGCCCCAGCTTCGCATCGATCCAGTGCATGCCCGCCGCCACATTGGGCAAGGTCGCGGGAAATACCCGCCAACCCTGCCACAGCACCAGCCCGAACAGGAAGGCGATGCCGAACATGTTGTGCCCGAACTTGTACAGCCGCCGCCCCATCAGCAGCAGGCGCGCCCGCACCGCGGTTTCCCCGTCGGCCTCGGCGATATTGACCAGGATGCGCGGCAGGTAGAACACCGTCGCCATCCAGGCAATGACGAAAAGGACATGGAAGGATTTGATCCAGAGGTAGGTCATGGCGACGGCCCGGTGAGGAAAGCCGCGCCATTGTTGCGGAAGCGGCCACGCGCCTCCACCGTGCCGTCCGGCAGCCTCGCCCGCGGGCCCGGCTGGGGCACAATTCGGCCCAGGTCCCCATCCGACGCCAGCATGAGCCAGCACAAGACGCCCGATTCCGCCAAGCTCGACCGCATCGTCGCGGAGGCACGCCGCGCGGCCGAACAGCGCGAGCTGGGCTATCGCGAGCGGGCGTTGAAGATGTATCCATGGGTGTGCGGCCGCTGCGGGCGGGAGTTCACCCGCAGCAACCTGCGCGAGCTGACGGTGCACCACCGCAACCACGACCACGACTTCAACCCGCCCGACGGCAGCAACTGGGAGCTGCTGTGCGTGTACTGCCACGACAATGAGCACTCGCGCCACATCGACCACGTGCGCGGCGCCGGTTACGAGGCCGCCACCACCGTCGCTCCCGCCACCGGCAATCCATTCGCCGACCTCAAGGCGATGCTCGAAGGCAGAGGAAAGCGCTGAGCTCGCCACCACCGCGTGTCCCGCGCGAGCCTCTCGAGCGTCGATCTCCGCGGCCGCGCGCGTCGATCTGAAAGTTGGCGGAAAAGCGCCAGGCGTAGCCTCGCGGCATGCCAACCCATCCGGCCCGCCCGTGCGCTGCCTTCGCGCCTGCGCTGGCGCTGCTGGCCATGCGCGTGCTCTGGCTTGGCGCTTATCCGCTCGATTCCGACGAACCCCAGCACGCCCATGTCGCCTGGAGCATCGCCCAGGGCCACGTGCCCTATCGCGACGTGTTCGACAACCACGGTCCGCTGTTCGCGCTGCTCTATGCGCCGCTGATGCATGCGCTCGGGGAGCGCGCAGACATCCTCTGGTGGCTGCGCCTGGCCGTGGTGCCTTGGTATGGCCTAGCCGTGTTCGCGACATGGCGCGTGGCGCGCAGCCTTTACCGGCCAGCCGTGGCCGATGCTGCCGTACTGCTCGGCGCATTGATGCAGGTGTTCTTCCTCAAGACCGGCCAGTTCCGCACCGACGATGCCTGGGCGGCGCTGTGGCTGGGCTCGCTCGCCCTGGCACTATCGCGCGGCCGATCCGCAGGACACTGGCTGCTCGCGGGACTGGGCGTGGGCGCGGCCCTGTCCATATCGCAGAAGACCCTGCCCCTGCTCGCGACCGCGCTGCTGGCCGGCGGCTGCGTGTGGATGGCCTCGCCACGCCGGCGGGTCCGGCCGATCGTGCGCCGCGCGGTGGCATTCCTGGCCGGATGCCTGGTGATCCCCACCGGCCTCGGGTTGTGGCTGGCCTCCATGCACGATCTGCTGCCCGCCTGGCGCGATCTGGTCGCCTATGGCCTGGCGCCCACCGGCGGAGCCAGCCATGCCTGGCGGCAAGCCGCCTACCTGGGCTTACTGGCGCTGGTCATGGCCGTGGCTGCGTACCGCTTGCTTCGCCTCGCCACGAACGAGGCGCGATGGCGCGCGTTCCTTGCGCTCCACGGCGCACTGTACGCGCTGCTGATCTGGGTGGCCTGGCCGCTGTCCACGCCGCAGGATTTCCTGCCGGTGATACCCACGATCATGCTGGTGCTGACCGGGGCCATCGCCTCGCGGCTCGACGCCGATGCCTCCAGCAAGGGCGCTGGCGTGCTGGTGGCGACGGCCCTGGTGGCCCTGGAGCTGGGTGTCCTGGTGCAACGCGCGCCACCCTGGCGGGATGCGCTGGCCGGCGAGCGCGCCGAACTGGCCACCGTGCTGCGCGACACCGATCCTGGCGACACCGTGATGGATGCCAAGAGCGGCGCGATCTTCCGCCCACGGCCGTATTACCCCGTGATGGAAAGCCTGGCGCTGCGCCGCCTGCGCTACGGGCGAATGGCCGATACGATCCCGGGCGCGCTGGTCGCGCACCGGACCATGGTCGTCATTCCCGACCGCCTTCCGCCGGCCGACCGTCTCTTCGTCGCGCGCAACTACCTGCTCGGCCCGGCGGGCGTCTACGTGGCCGGGAAGACGCTGCCTGCCGGATCGCAGCCGTTCGCCATCGCGGTGCCCGGCCAGTACACGTTGAGCGACGGCGCCCGTCCCCTCGCCATGGGTATCGACGGGAACCGTCCTGCGGACCAATGGAACCTAGCCGCGGGCCACCACGCCTCGCCCGCGCGGCCGGCCGCACGCTCGTGCTCAGCTGGAGCAAGGCGTGGAACCGCGGCTGGCGGCCCGCCGCCCACTGAGCCGGCCTGCGTGCGCAAGGCGCATGGCCGCTTGCCCATCGCTTCACGCGCAATGGCGCAGGCTGCGCTCACCGATCGACGGGAGGATATGAC
Organism: Frateuria sp.; assembly: GCF_013362045.1. GTDB lineage: Bacteria > Pseudomonadota > Gammaproteobacteria > Xanthomonadales > Rhodanobacteraceae > Frateuria_A. The sequence goes on from NZ_JABFWW010000242.1 coordinate 3,578, forward strand.
CATGCCCGAGAAGAAGACCCTCGAACGCGCCCGCAAGGACAAACGCGAAGGCAAGGCGCCGAGCACCCAGGCCGGCGAATTCGTGAAGGAGGAAATCGAGCACGTGCGCGAAGGCAAGCACGGCGCGCGCTCCGCCAAGCAGGCGATCGCCATCGGCCTGTCCAAGGCGCGCCGCGCGGGCGTCGACATTCCCGACAAGAGCAAGTCCGGCAAGAGCGCCGCGCGCAAGAAGCCCGCCGCGAAGAAATCCGCCACGCGCAAGGCCGCGGCGAAGAAATCGTCCGAATCCGCCGCCACCCGTCGCCGCGCAACCACCAAGGCGCTCAAGAAGGAAGGCACCGGCACCGCGTCCAAGCAGGCGCTCTCGCGCCAGGCGCACAAGGCCGCCAGTCACCGCACCGCCGCCGACCGCTCCGCGGCCGCGAAGAAGGCGGCGCGCACCAAGGGTGCCGCCGGACGCTCCGCCGCGGCCAAGAAGGCCGCGCGCACGCGGGCTCGCCGAGGCCACTAGCTGCAGCTGGTCGCCGTATGGCGCCAGCGTGGTCTATGGGCAGGCCACGCTGGCAACGCAGTGATCGCCGCTGTTCGTGGCGGACCGCCGGGTGGCTCGACGCCCGCAGGAGCGGCCTGCGGCGGCGCCATCCTGCCATCGGGGCGTGCAACTCCTTACTTGCGCGCCGCGATGATCTCGCTCAGGTAATCGGGCGTGCCCTTGACGCGCACCAGGTGCGGATACTGCAGGCCGCCGTGGTAGTCCACCGGCACCGTCTGGTAGCCGCCCTGGAACTTGAGCAGCAACCGGATCGGCGCCTTGCCGTCCTTGGCCGCGGCGATCGCCCGCTTGAGCACCTCGCGCGAGTAGTCCTGGCCGTTCACCGCCACCACCGTCGCGCCGGTGCTGACGCCGGCCTTGAATGCCGGACCATCCCAGCGCACGTCGTTGACCTGGCCGTGGTCATCCAGGGTCAGGCCGATCGACCAGGCGAAGTTGAACAGGTGCCGCGGCGACTGTGGCCGGCTGTCGTACTGCTTCTCGTAGTCGCTCGGCTGGTCGGTGTAGACGAGCTTCCAGCCGGTGCCCTCCACGCCATCGAGCAGCGGCGGATCGAGCGCATCCACGCGTGCGCGCAGGAAGCTTGCCCAGTCGTATCTGGCCACGCCGTCGAGCGCCGCGACCACGTCGTCGAAGGCATAGGTCCGGGTCACGAAGCTGCCGTTGTCGACGCCGAAGAAGGCGCGCGCGAAATCGTCCAGGGACTTCTTGTCGTGCGTGAGGGCGCGCAACTTGGCGTCCACCGCCAGCCACATCATCTGGCCGCCGCTGTAGTACTCCTCGCTCATCTGCCAGCTGCGGTAGGGCAGGCCGGTGCGGTGCGCGGCGGTCGGGTCGTTGGTGGTGTCCTCCAGCGTGCGCCACTGGAAACCTTCGCGGTTGCGCTGGTAGTTGGCCGCCACCATCGCCAGCGCGTCGCGGAACTGCTCGGGCGTCCACAGGCCGGCGCGCGCGGTCAGCACGAAGCCCCAATACTGCGTCTGGCCCTCGTACACCCACAGCAGCGAGTCGCCCATCGGTACGTTGAAGTTGGGTGTCCACAGGTCGGCGCCGCGGCGGAACTTGCCGTTCCACGAGTGGGTGTACTCGTGCGCCAGCAAGTCGCGGCCGGGCGCGGCGTCCTTCCACGCGGTGAAGTAGTCGGCGCCCAGGCCGTTCTCGCTGGACTGGTGGTGCTCCAGCCCGTTGCCGCCCAGTTGCTCGGACAGCGAGAACAGGAAGTCGTAGTGGTCGTAGTGGTGCGAGCCGAACAGCTTCACTGCCTGCGCCGCCAGGTTGCGGTGCGCCTGCACCTGCTCCGGCGTCATCTCCAGGTACTTGGGCTCGTCGGCGACCACGTCCAGGTGCACCGGCGCCCCGCCCGCAGGCGTGAGGTCGACGCGCTTGAAGTACTGCCCCGCGTAGATCGGCGAATCGACCAGCGTGTTGAACGGCACCGGCTTGAAGGTGGTGGTGTCGCCCTGCGCCTGGCCCGCACGTTCCAGCGCGCTGCCGAACTGCCAGCCGTGCGGCAGCGTCACGCTGGGCGCGAAGGTGATGCGGCGCGAGTAATGGCCGGCCGGGTACAGCGCCACCTTGTTCCATTCCAGGTCGAGCATGCGGTCGGTCATCTCGTAGCCGCCGCTGCGGTCGGACAGGTACTGGAAGTCCGCATCGATGGCGGACACGCCCGCGGGCACGTCCACGTGGAACGCATACACGTCGTATTCGTCGCGCGTCCACTTAAGCGGCTTGCCGCCGGCGCTGAGCCTGAGCCCCGCCAGCATGGCGATCGGGCCGCTGGGTGAATGGTCGCCGGGAATCCACTGCGGATACAGCAGCGTGAGGGGGCCGGCCTGCGCCGGAATCGTCTCGTGGACGCGGAAGATGCCCTGGCGCGTGTCGCTCGCATCGACGTGGATCGTCACCGTGCCCGGGTAAGGCGTGTCCTGCGGTGGCGGCACGCGGGCGCCGGCAGT
>NZ_JABFWW010000043.1 GCF_013362045.1 Frateuria sp.
AGCACGCCGCGGTTGCCGCTCTCCTTCGCTACCGGATGCCAGGCCAGGCGGCCCGCCTCGTCCAGCGCCGGCACCTGCGTGTAGCGTGCCAGGCCCTGGCCAGCAATGGTCTGCACGTCGGCGTGCAGCAGGCCCGCGTCCAGCAGCTGGTCGATCAGGAAGGCCATGCCGCCGGCCTGGTGGAACTGGTTCACGTCGGCGTAGCCGTTGGGATACACGCGCGCCAGCAGCGGCACCACCGACGAGAGCGCATCGAAGTCGTCCCAGCTGAGCGCGATGCCGGCCGCGCGGGCCATCGCCACCAGGTGCAGCAGATGGTTGGTCGAGCCGCCGGTGGCGTGCAGGCCGACCACGCCGTTGACGATCGCGCGCTCGTCCACGATGCGGCCCAGCGGCATGCGCGAGGGCGCCGCCGCGTTGGCGATCACCGATTCGACCGCCGCGCGGGTCAGCGCGTCGCGCAGCGGCGTGTCCGGGGTCACGAAGCTCGAACCCGGCAGCTGCAGGCCCATGATCTCCATCAGCATCTGGTTGGAGTTGGCGGTGCCGTAGAAGGTGCAGGTGCCGGGGCTGTGGTAGGAGGCGGCCTCCGCTTCCAGCAGTTCGGCACGGCTGGCCTTGCCCTCGGCATAGGCCTGGCGCACCTTGGACTTCTGCTCGTTGGGAATGCCGCTGGGCATCGGGCCGGAGGGCACGAAGGCGCCGGGCAGGTGGCCGAAGCTCAACGCGCCGATCAGCAGGCCCGGCACGATCTTGTCGCATATCCCTAAGTACAGCGCGCCGTCGAACATGTCGTGCGAGAGCGCCACCGCGGTGGCCATGGCGATCACGTCGCGCGAGAACAGCGACAGCTCCATGCCGGCGCGCCCTTGCGTGATGCCGTCGCACATCGCCGGTACGCCGCCAGCGACCTGCGCGGTGGCGCCGGCTTCGCGCGCGAGGTCGCGGATCAGCGCCGGGTAGCGCTCGTAGGGCCGATGCGCCGAAAGCATGTCGTTGTATGCCGTGACGATGCCGAGGTTCGGCGCGCGGCCCTCGCGCAGCGCGGCCTTGTCCGGCGGGCTGCAGCCGGCGAAGCCGTGCGCGAGGTTGCCGCAGGAGAGCTGCGCGCGGTGCGGGCCATCCCCCTGCGCGGCGTCGATGCGCGCGAGATAGGCAGCGCGGCTTTGGCGGCTGCGTTCGGCGATGCGCGCGGTGACTTCGACGAGGACGGGATGCAGCGGACTCATGGCGAACAACTCCGGCAGGCGCCGGCGGGCGCACGCGCGGGCCGGCAATCGACAACGATCATGGACACCAGTACACCGCCACCGGCGCACGCTCCAGCACGGCGCGCACCGGATAATGGGCGGCCTCGCCCAGCCCAAGCCGCGCCTGGGCCAGCACCTCGCGCTTGTCGTCGCCCTCGATGTGCAGGAACAGCTGGCGCGTGGCCAGCAGCGTGGGGAGCGTCAGCGTGATGCGCGGTTCGCCCGCACCCGGCGCGCGCATCGCCACCACGCCGGTGGGCAGGTTCGGATCGAGCGCGGCGGCGAGCTGGTCGCCGCCGGGAAAGAACGATGCGGTATGGCCGTCCAGGCCCATGCCCAGGACCACCGCGTCGAACGGCAACCCCAACGCCAGCACGCGCCGGCCGGCCTCGGCCTGGCCCTCCTCGGGCGTGGCCGCGCCGGTGTAGAGCGGCACGAACCGCGCGGCGGCGGCAGGGCCACGCAAAAGATGCTCGCGCAGCAGGCGCGCATTCGAGTGCGGATCGCTCTCGTCCACCCAGCGTTCGTCGACCAGGGTCACCTGCACCTTCGACCAGTCCAGCGGCGCGTGCGCGAGCAGGTCGAAGAAGTGCAGCGGCGTGCGCCCGCCGGAAACGGCGAGCAGCGCGGTCCCGCGCTCGCGCAGGCCGTCGCGCAGGTGCCCGGCCACGCGCTCGGCCAGCGCGGTGGCCAGGGCATGGCAGTCGGTGAAGCTGTGCGTGGTGAGGTCGAGCACGGTCGTCATGGATTGCGGTCAGGGCAGGGAGTCTGGAAAGCGCATCGCCTGCATCGAGTGAAGCGATGCGCTGGACTCATTCGCTGTCCTCGTTCCAGGTTCGGCCGTCGCGCTCGATCAACGCCACCGCCGCACTCGGCCCCCAGCTGCCGGCGGCATACGGCCGCGGCGGCTCGCCGGCTGCGCCCCAGGCGGCGAGGATCGGGTCGATCCAGCGCCAGGCCGCTTCCACTTCGTCGCGGCGCATGAACAGCGTGGGATTGCCGCGCACCACGTCCAGCAGCAGGCGCTCGTAGGCGTCGGGCTGCTGCACGCCGAAGGCCTCGGCGAAACTCATGTCCAGCGGCACGTGGCGCAGGCGCAGCCCGCCGGGACCGGGATGCTTGATGGTCAGCCACAGCTTGACGCCCTCGTCCGGCTGCAGCCGAAGAACCAGGCGGTTGTGCGCGAGCGGACCGGCCGAGGCGTCGAAGATCGAGTGCGGCACCGACTTGAACGCCACCACGATCTCCGACAACCGCGTGGCCAAACGCTTGCCGGTACGCAGGTAGAACGGCACGCCGGCCCAGCGCCAGTTGGCGATCTCGGCCTTCAGCGCCACGAAGGTCTCGGTGTTGGACTGGCCGTTCTCCAGTTCTTCCAGGTAGCCGGGCACGCGCTCGCCGTCGATCGCGCCGGCCTTGTACTGGCCGCGCACCGACAGTTGGGCGGCGTTGCGCATGTCGATGGGCTTGAGCGCGTGCAGCACCTTGAGCTTCTCGTCCCGCACGGCGTCGGGCGAGAGCGACGCGGGCGCCTCCATTGCCACCATGCACAGCAGCTGCAGCATGTGGTTCTGCACCATGTCACGCAGCGCGCCGGCATGGTCGTAGTAGCCGGCGCGGCGGCCCAGCCCCAGCGTCTCGGCCACGGTGATCTGCACGTGGTCGATGTGGCCGGCGTTCCACAAGGGCTCGAACAGCGCGTTGCCGAAGCGCAGCGCCAGCAGGTTCTGCACCGTCTCCTTGCCCAGGTAGTGGTCGATGCGGAAAGTCTGCGCCTCGGAGAAGACGCGGCCGACCGCATCGATGATGCACATCGCGCTGGCCAGGTCGCGGCCGATCGGCTTCTCAAGCACCACGCGCGCGTTCGGTCCATTGAGGCCGTGCGCGCCGAGCCGGTTGCAGATATCGACGAACAGTTCCGGCGAGGTGGACAGGTAGAACACGCGGATGTGCCTGGGCTGCTCGTTCGCCAGGGCGGCGAATGCTTCCCAGCCCTCGTCCTTGCGCGCATCGAGCGGCAGATAGACCAGTTGCGGCAGGAAGGCCTCGATCCGCTCGGGCGCGGAGCCGCCGTCGACCAGCACCTCGCGCACCAGCGCGCGGTAGCCCGCATCGTCCAGGCCTTCGCGCGCCACGCCGATGATGCGGCTGCTCGGCGGCACCTGGCCGTCGGCGAACCGATGGAACAGCGCCGGCAGCAGCTTGCGCAGCGCCAGGTCGCCGGTGCCGCCAAAAATCACCAGGTCGAACGGATCGACGGGCGGGGAGGAAGCCGTCACGGGTTCACCTCGATTGCTCGGAAGGAGGCGGGCCTAGGGTCCGCTGGGTGCCAGGATCGTACCAGTGAAATACCAGATTACACAGCCCCGCGTCGATGGCGTGCATACGTTTTCATGGCTGCTTGCTGCGAATGGTTATGGATTGGTATCGTTCCCGCATGGAGACCGCGCTCGCCGCCGAATACCGTCGCCTCTGCGAAAGCCCGGAAACGCGCCAGCCGCTGGCCTACCTGCGCCTGCGCCGGGCGATCCGCACCGTGGTCGAGCACCGCGACATCGAGCCGGGCCAGGCGCTGCCCAGCGAGCGCGATCTTTCGCAGGCACTGGGGCTCTCCCGCGTCACCGTGCGCAAGGCCATCGCCGGCCTGGTCGAGGAAGGCCTGCTGACCCAGCGCCACGGCGCCGGCACCTTCGTCGCCGAGCGCATCGTCAAGCCGATGTCGCGGCTGACCAGCTTCACCGAGGACCTGCGCGCGCGCGGCCTCAACCCGCGGTCGGAGTTCTTCGAGCGCGGCATCGGCGAGGTGACGCCGGAAGAAGCGATGGCGATGAACCTCTCGCCCGGCGCGGCGGTGGTACGCCTGCATCGCGTGCGCTATGCCGGCGACGAACCGCTGGCGATCGAGCGCAGCGTGGTTCCCGCCAGCGTGCTGCCCGACCCGATGCTGGTGCGCGACTCGCTCTATGAGGCCCTGGAACGACGCAACGCCCGCCCGCGCCGTGCGCTGCAGCGGCTGCGCGCGGTATCCCTCGGTGCCCAGCACGCCCGCCTGCTGCACGTGCCCGTGGGCAGCGCCGGCCTGAGCATCGAGCGGCGCAGCTTCCTCGACGACGGCCGCGTGGTCGAGTTCACCAGCTCCTGGTACCGCGGCGACATCTACGATTTCGTGGCGGAACTGCATACCGACTGACCGCTGCGTACGCGCCGTACGAGACCCCGGCCGGCCGTTCCCCCGCACGGCGCCTGCCGTTCGCAGGACCGCTAGTATGGGGGGATGAATTCTACCCATTCGGCCACACTGGACGCGCTGCGCCTCCGCGCGAGCGACCATATGCAGAACCGGCAATGGGCCGAGGCCCAGTCGCTGCTGGAGCAGGTGCTGCAACAGGCGCCGCAGGACCTGGCCTCGAGCATCGACCTTGCCGACGCCCTGTTCCGGCGCGGCAGGCTGCAGGCATCTACCCAGCCGTTGCTGCAAGCGATACGCCGGCTACCCCGCAACGCACCGCTCATCCTCAGCCTGACCCAGCACCTGGTCGCGCGCGGCGAAATCGTCGCCGCGCGCGCCTGTCTGGACCTGCTTGCGCTGGCACCCGACCCGCCGGCAGAGCTGCTGATCGCGCAGGCGAGCCTGCGCATTGCCAGCGGCGAGAGATCCGTGGCATTGGCCTTGGTCGAAAAGGCCTTGGCGGCGGGCGCCAACACCCCCGGCGACCTGCACCTGCACGCCATGCTCCTGCAATTCAGCGGCGACATCGACAAGGCCTGCGCCGTGCTGGAGCGATGCCTGCTGCGTTGGCCACACTTTGGCGACGCGGCCATGGTGCTGGTCAACCTGCGCAAGCAGAAGCCAGGATCGCATCGGCTGGGCTGGCTGCAGGAGCAGCTGCGCCAGTTGCCGGCGCCGCCGGGCAGCCCGGACGAGTCGTTCGTGCGGGCGGAGTTCGAATACGCGGCATTCAAGACCTTGGACGATCTGGGCCGGCACGAAGAGGCCTGGCCTGCGCTGGCGCGCTGCAACGCACTGATGCACGAGCTCAACCCTTACGATGCCACATCGGAGGAGGCGGTTGCCGACGCAACGATCGGCATGTCGGTCCATGGCGGCCGCGAGCGGGAGTCGACCGCATTCGAAGGGCCGACTCCCATTTTCATCGTGGGTATGCCACGCTCGGGAACGACCCTGCTCGACCGGATTCTCTCCAGCCATTCCAAGGTGACCTCGGCCGGCGAGATCCTCGATTTCTGGCGGCAGCTGCACTGGGCAGCCGACGTCGTGCCCGCCAAGGCGAGCGGCCTGCTGAAGATCATCGGGCGCCACGCCGACATCGATTACCACCAGCTGGGCGCCCGCTACCTGAAACAGACGCAATGGCGGGCGCAGGGGCGTGACTTCTACATCGACAAGCTGCCGGCGAACATCAATCTGGTGTCGTTCATCCGTCGGGCGCTGCCGCATGCGCCGATCCTGCACATGGTGCGGGAGCCGATGGATACGTGCTTCTCCAACTTCAAGGCGATGTACGGCAACATTTCGCCGTACAGCTACGATCTGGAAGCCCTCGCCCACTATCACTCGCAGTACGAGCGCCTGGTGCGGCATTGGCACTCGGCCATGCCCGGCGCGATGCTCGACGTGCGCTATGACGAGCTGGTGCGCGAGCCGGCCGCGGTGATCAGCCAGGTCCTGGATCACTGCGGGCTCGCCGTGGAGCAGGCGTGCCTGAACCCGGAGCGGAACGCCGCGCCGGTGGCGACTCCAAGCAGCGCCCAGGTACGCGAATCGATCCATGCACGCGGCGTCGGCCAGTGGCGTCACTACGCCGCACAACTGGAGCCCTTGTCCCGGCTGCTCGCCGACCAGGCGGCCGCCGTCCGGAACTGACCGCCGGTGCGCGAATCTTCCCGGCGAGCAGCACTCCGCCTTTCCGGGTGACCGCGGATTGGGTGCCGAAAAAAAAAACCACCGGCCGCAAGACCGGTGGCTTTCGGAGTCGACGTCGGGCAGGCCCGTCAGTAGTCGTAGGTGACCGACAGGCGAACCGTCCGCGGAGTTTCGTAGAACAGCGCACCACCGTAGGTGTTCTGGATGAAGACCATATCCGGAGCCGGGTTGCCGGCCGAATCGGTACCGCCGTTGTAGGCGGCCTCGCCGACCGGATCGGTCTGGATGGCCTTCTGTTCGTTGAACACGTTGAACACGTCCAGGTTGAATGCCAGCTTGTGGTCGGCGAACTCCGGCGTGTAGTGGACACCCAGGTTGAGTGGCTTGGTCCACGGTGTGTGCCCGGCGCGGCCTGGCGGAATGCGGACGCCATGGCACCAGTGATAGTTGCCGGTGCCGCCGTTGTTGTAGCCGGTCGGATCGCCGACGCCGGCCGGGCCGTAGTAGCCAAGGCACTCCTTGGGCACGCCGGACTGCGCCAGCAAAGTGCCCGAGACCAGCCATTCGGGCGTGATCTGGTAGGCGCCGCGGATGCGCAGCTGGTGCTTGCGGGTGTTGATCAGCTCGCCGTTCTGGCCGTCCATCAGCTCGGCCGAGTCCCAGTCTTCCGTCTTGGACACATCGGCCTGGCCGAAGTCGGAGCGCACCTGGCCCTCGGTGTTGCCGAAGCCGCGCGAGTAGGTGTAGTCGATGCGCGCCTGCCATTTGCCGTCGAACGGATGCTCCAGGTACAGGTTCAACGAGCCGACCTTGCGCTTGACGCCCTGGGTGTAGCCCCAGTCCTGCATGCTCATCGGCACGAGCACGCTGGAGGTGCCGTCGTTCGACCGGATCAGCATGTCGTTGGTCTCGCCCGGATTGATCAGGCGACAGTACGCCGCGCCATACAGCGAGTCGGAGTAGTCGTTCGGATTGAGGCCCATGGCGGTCATCTTCGTGCCGATCCGCGACGGCGAGCACTCGTCGTCGATGGCGGCCTTCAGGTCACGCCACATGGCCTTGGCGCCGTATGTCCAGTGCTCGTTGAGTTGCTTGTCGAAGCCTGCGATGAACTCGTCCAGGTATTCGGGCTTGAGGTTGCGCGCCGTGACTTGCTCGGGATCCTTGGGCAGGCCGAACTCGCCATCGGGCGAGGTGGGCGGGCTGAGCTGGGTCAGGCCGGTGGGCACGCCCGTCGTCGGGTCGATGCCCGTGTAGCTGTAGTGGGTGGTGATGAAGGTCGAGGTGTTCGCCGCGCGCTCGGCCGCGTTCTCCGGCAGGGCGAGGTAGTAGCGACCCACGTTGCCGTAGATCTTGAACGAGGAATCGCCGAACACGTCCCAGCTGACGCCGATACGCGGCTCCCACTGGTTCTTCTCGTCGACGAACGCCTGGCCGACGTTGTTGTAGTTGGTGAAGTGGTCGTTGCGCACGCCGATGTTCAGCAGCAACGACGGGGTGATCTGCCAGGCGTCCTGCAGGTAGTACGCCTTCTGCGTCGTCGTCATGCTGGTCTGCCAGCCGATCTCTCGCGAACGGACGGTGTTGTCGGGGTAGTAGCGCCAGTAGTAGTTCAACGACGGGTTGAACGGGTTGACCTGGTTGGGTCCCTGGTTCTTCGCGCCATACCTCACGTTGTCGATGCCGACCGACAGGTCGTGATCGCCCAGCTTGTAGTCGAGGTCGGCGCGCAGGCCGCTGGAGGAGTTCGTCGCGTTGGCCGAATCCCAGGACGTATTGGTCTGGGCGTTGCGGATCGGCACGCCGTTTGGCAGGAAGGCCGGGTTCTCGTAGGTCGCCCGCGAGATGAAGGGCAGCGGGCTGGTGTTGCCGTAGATCGTGGGGTTCTGGTACTTCGCCTTGCCGTACAGGATGCTCAGCGTGAGGTTGTCGGCGATGTAGCTGGTGAAGTGTGCGATGTAGAACTGGGCGTTGTCCTTGACCACGTCGTTGGGCGTCTTGAAGTCCGTCGCCTTCTGCGTGCTGTAGTCGAAGTTGTAGGTCGAGCCGGCGCCGGTGGTCTGGCGGCTGTTCAGGGCCGTGATTTCCAGAACGTTGTTCTCGGTGATGTTCCAGTCCAACTTGCCGTAGAACTTGGTGCTGCGGTCCCGGTTGTACTGGACGTCAGAGAGATCGTCGTTTTCCACGTTGGTGGAGTTGGTCCTGGTGGTTTCGGCCGCCAGGAACATGAAAAGCTTGTCCTTGATCAGCGGACCGCCCACGTAGGCCGAGTAGACCGTCTGCCACTGCTTGTTGTCGCTGCGGTATTGGCGCAGCGTGCCAGGCTTGCTGGGATCGGCGAGCTCATAATGGGTGAGGCCGTCAAGGCTGTTGGGATTGGCAATCGGAGCCGGCACGGTCGGATTGCCGTAGTAGTTGTTGGTGGGATGGGCCTCAAGGAACCTCGGCTCCCACACGACCTGCGCACCGAAGTGCCATTCGTTGGTGCCCCGCTTGCCGATCTGGTTGAGCACGCCACCGTCGGAGCGGCCGTATTTGGCGCTGTAGCCGCCCGTGAGCGTTTCCTGCTGGTCGATCGCGCCATATGGCAGCTGGAAGCCACCGATGTTGCGGTACGGCTCGCCGGTGTTGTAGCCGTTCACGTAGTAGGCGTTCTCGGACACGCTGGACCCGCCGAACGCAACGGCGTTGCCGCCTCTGAAGTATTGGCTGCCGCGCACCGTGCCCGGCGCCAGCAGCGCGATCGACTCGGCGCTGCGCTGCACGGGCAGCTTGGCCAGGTCGGCGGCGGTGATGATGGTGCTGGAATTGACGCTGGTCACGTCGATCGCCGGCAACGCACTCGCGACCACCTGCACCGCGCCGAGGTTTTGCGCGTTTTGCGCGCTGGCGGCGGCGAAGGGTACCGACGTGCCGCCACCCGGAGAAACGGTGACGTTTTCCTGCGTCGCCAGCGTCTGGCCGTCCTTGCGCAGGCTGACCGTGTAGCGGCCCACCGGCAGGCTGCTGATCGAATAGCGGCCATCGGCGCCCACCGCGACTTCGCGGGTCGAGCCGTTGGCGGCCTGGACCATGACGGTTTCGCCCGCTGCCACGGGAGCCGAGCCGAAGATGCTGCCGGTCGTTGCCTGGCCGTAGGCCAGGCCCGTAACGCCCAGTCCCATGGCCAGGGCAACCGTCAAGGCGGTGTGACGGGGCAGCGCCCCGTGCAAAACAAGATGTTGCTTTTTCATCGAAGAGATCTCCCCAAGTCGACTCGCTGCCGGTCTTTCCGTCCAAAACAGCAAGAAAGCCAGAATGCTTCCTTGAAATCGGCGTGCGGTTGGCGCCGTCCTGCTCCCGACCCACTCCAACCCGAAGATCTTTGGCCACAACTTTTACGGTTGTATCGCGGCTTGCACACGTACTAGGAGCGGGGAGGTATCGATTTTTTAATCATTTCGTTGTGAAGGGCGTGTTAGTGAAAGGCTCGAACGCCCGCACCCTGCAAGCGATGTTTTGCTCGGCGGATAAGCAGGCCCAAGGGTCAGTGATCGAACGAAGGCGAGGCCTCTGCCGTTGTTCGTACCAGAGGTGCCATGTCTTATGGCTCCCGCCCGTCGCAACCGCCTCACCGCGTCGGCACGATCCACGGATTGGTTTGCGTGCACAGCAAGGGCCAAGACACATCCGGGCGGGTGTGCATGAGGAACTGAGCCACTGCGGGTCTAATGAAGGAAGGCCCGCGTGCGCCGCAGGCGCTACGCCAGCCCGTCAACCTGCGCGACGGCCCACATGTACGGCGGTCGATTCAGGCCTGGGGCCTGGCCAGTGACATCAACACGCCAGGCGCCTGGAGCCGCGGCGTCTTCCCTGCCGGGATGCCTGGCCTGGAGCGCGCCTGGGCGTTGGTGGAGGAGGCAGGCCGCGCGAGCTCCGCACGAACTGCCATCATTAGTGCGGCCTGACCGCGGCCAACGTGGCCCATGAAAAAAGCCACCAGCCGCGAGGCTGGTGGCTTCAAGGCTGAACTCAGCCAGTACTGCTATCTGTAATCTTAGGTGACCGTCAGTCGAAAAGTGCGCGGGGTCTGGTAGTAGAGCGGCATGCCGTAGGTGGCGCTGATAAAGCCCACATCGGCGTCCTGGGTCGGGTCGGTCTGGGTCGCCTTCTGTTGGTTGAACGCGTTGAAGACGTCCAGATTGATTCCGAGCTTGTGGTCGGCAAACGCCGGCGTGTAATGGACGCCGAGATTGACTTCCTTGGTCCACGGAGTGTGCTTGAAGCCCGGGGTGATGCGCTTGCCGGCGCACCAATGGTAGTTCGAGCCGTAGCCGACCGGATCCTCGTTGCCGTTGGGGCCGTAGTAGCCCAGGCACTCCTGGGGTACGCCGGACTGCGCCAGCAAGGTGCCCGAAACCAGCCATTCCGGCGTGAACTGATACGCGCCACGAATGCGGAGCTGGTGCTTGCGGACGTTGAACAGTTCGCCGTTCTGGCCGTCCATCAGCTGCCAGGCATCCCAGTCCTCGGTCTTGGACACGTCCGACTGGCCGAAGTCCGAGCGCACCTGACCCTCGGTGTTGCCGAAGCCGCGGGTGTAGGTGTAGTCGACGCGCGCCTGCCACTTGCCGTCGAACGGATGCTCCAGGTACAGGTTCAGCGAGCCGACCTTGCGCTTCACACCCTGGGTGTAGCCCCAATCCTGCTGGGTCATCGACACCAGCTTGTCGGACTGGCCGCTACCGGCGTTAGCCCTGATCAACATGGTGTTGGTTTCACCCGGGTTGATCAGGCGGCAATAAGCCGCGCCGTACAGCGAATTGGAGTAATCGTTCGAGTTGAGGCCCATGGCGGCCATCTTGGTGGCGATCTGGCCCGGCGAGCACTCGTCGTCGATGGCGGTCTTCAGGTCGCGCCACATCGCCTTGGCACCGTAGGTCCAGTTCTCGTTGAGCTTCTTGTCGAAGCCAGCGATGAACTCGTCCATGTACTCGGCTTTCAGGTTACGCGCGGTGACCTGCTCCGGATCCTTCGGCAGGCCGAACTCGCCGTCGGGCGAATGGAGCTTCCCGGCGTCGGGCGAAGTCAGGCCCTGCGGCTGGCCGGTCGCATCGACGCTGGTGTAGTTGTAGATCTGATAGATGTAGGTCGAAGTATTGGCCGCGCGTTCGGCCGCGTTCTCCGGCAGCGCGAGGTAGTAGCGACCGACGTTGCCGTAGATCTTGAACGACGAGTCGCCGTTCACGTCCCAGCTGGCGCCGATACGCGGCTCCCACTGGTTCTTCTCGTCGACGAAGGCCTGGCCCACATCGTTGTAGTTGATGAAGTGGTCGTTGCGAAGGCCGACCTTCAGCAGCACGTTGGACGAGACCTGCCAGGTATCCTGCAGGTAGTACGCCTTCTGGTCGGTCGACATGCTGGTCGCCCAGCCGATGCTGTACTTGCGCACCGTGCCGTTGGCGCGATACGACCAGAAATAGTTCACGCTCGGATCGAACGGGTTGTACTGCGACGGGCCCTGGTTCTTGGCCGCGTAGTGCATGTTGTCGATACCGACCGCCAGGTCGTGATCGCCGAGCTTGTAGTCGAAGTCGACGCGCAGGCCATGCGAGCCGTTCTTGGCGTTGCCCGAGAACCAGCTCCGATTGGTCTGGGGGTTGACGTAGCCACCCGCGGGAAGCTTGGCGGCGGGAATGTTCGACGAACCGGCAATCATCGGCAACGTGCTGGTGTTGCTGTAGGTGGTCGGATTCTCGAACTCGCCCTTGCCGTACAGCACGCTCAGCGTCGCGTTGTCGGTGATGTAGCTGGTGAAGTGCCCGATGTAGAACGCGGCATTGTTCTTGGACACGTCATTGGGCGTGCGGAAGGTCGTGGCCTGCAGCTTGTTGTAGTCGAAGTTGTAGGTCGAGCCTGCACCGGTGGTCTGGTTGTCCTTCAGCGCCGTCAGCTCGAGGACGTTGTTGTCGGTGATGTTCCAGTCCAGCTTGCCGTAGAACTTGTTGTGCTTGTCCCGGTTGTAGTCCACCGAGCTCACGCTGCCCTGGACGGCGGTCTGCACGCTATTGTAGTGGGTCTTGGTGGTTTCGCCGGCCAGGAACAGGAACAACTTGTCCTTGATCAGCGGGCCGCCGACGTAGGCCGAATAGATCGTTTCCCACTGCTTGTTGTCGTTGCGGTACCGGTCAAGCGTACCCTGCAGCTCCGGGGAGGCGAGCTGGTAGGTGGTCGGGCCCGCCGGACCGGGAACGGTCTGATGGGGATAGTAGGTGTTGCGCGGGCTCGCTTCGAGGAAACGGGGTTCCCACGCCACCTGCGCGCCGAAGTGCCACTCGTTGGTACCGCGCTTGCCGATCTGGTTGATCACGCCGCCGTCGGAACGGCCGTACTTGGCGTCATAGCCGCCAGTCAGCGTCTCCTGCTGGTCGATCGAGCCGTAGGGCAGCTGGAAGCCGCCGATGTTCTTGTACGGCGCGCCGGTGGTGTAGCCGTTCACGTAGTACGCATTCTCGGACACGCTCGAGCCGCCGAACGCCACGGCGTTGGGGAAGTAGCTGCTGCCCTTGGCGGTGCTGGGCGCCAGCAACGCGATGGATTCGGCGCTGCGCGAGACCGGCAGCTTGGCCAGGTCGGCCGCGGTGATGATGGTGCTGGAATTGACGCTGGTCACGTCGATGGCGGGCAACGCACTGGCGACCACTTGCACCGCGCTCAGATTCTGCGCGTTCTGCGCAGTGGCGGCAGCGAAGGGAACCTGGGTGCCGCCGCCCGGCGAAACGCCGACGTTTTCCTGCGTGGCAAGCACCTGGCCATCCTTGCGCAGGGTGACGGTATAGCGGCCCACCGGCACGGTGACGGAGTAGCGACCGCTGGAGTCCACGGCCACTTCGCGGTTGGTGCCGTTGGCACCCTGGACCATGACGGTTTCGCCAACGCCAACCGGCGCGGTACCGAAGATGCTGCCGGTGGTGGCCTGGCCGTAGGCGAAGCCGGTGAAGCCCAGACCCATGGCGAGCGCCACGGTCAAGGCAGTGCGGCGCGGCTGCACACCGCGCGAGTTGTAACGCTTATTCATCAAGAGATCTCCCCAGATCGACTCAGACGAGTCATTTAAAAGCCGAGCGGCAGGCAAGGAGCCAGCACACACCGGATTCCAACGACGGACGCTCCTGGTGCCGGGATCGGTATGGCTACCGGTTCGCGGCCCTGCCCCAACGTCCATTCGTTGCCTGCAACGCGCAAAAGCGATGAGTTGCCGGGGCAAGCTAGCGCCGCGCCCAACGACGTGTCAACTTTTTTTTAGCAATTTTTCCCCACTTTGAATACGCTCCGTCGACGTCGCCTAGACAGAGCGCGCGCGTTGGATTTTCGTTACCATGACCGCGTTTCGGGTGTCCTGCAGGTCTGAAGCCGGCGGGATGAAACGGGAAGCCGGTGCGTTGTGCGATGCACAACAAGGCCGGCGCTGCCCCCGCAACGGTAAGCGAGTCCGATGGACGGCCCCACGCCACTGTGCTCAACGCATGGGAAGGCGCCGCCCGGCAGGCCCTGAGGCCTGCGCTCGCGAGCCCGGAGACCGGCCCGAGACGCTGCCTGGTGGACCTGCGGTGGGCGGGCCGGACCTCGTGCACGGCCAGCGCCTGCCCGTCGTTCCTTCCTCTTTCCGCAATCGGCCAGCTCATCCATTGCTGAGGACCGTGCGTGGGCGCGCGGCCGAAGGAACGACTCATACATATGAATAAGGCTCTGCTTGCCGCTGCATTGTGCGGCTGCGTATTTGCCGCGTCGGCTGCCGACGCGAAGGAACCGGCCACGCTGTCGCCGGTGCTCGTCACCGCCACCCGCACCGCGATCACGGTGGACGACGCGCTCTCGTCGGTCAGCGTGATCACCCGCGAGGACATCGAGCGCCTGCAGCCGGTGTCGCTGATCGACCTGCTGCAGGGGCTGCCCGGCGTGAGCTTCGCCCAGGCCGGCGGGCTGGGCCAGCAGAGCTCGCTGTTCCTGCGCGGCACCAATTCCTCGCACACGCTGCTGCTGATCGACGGCGTGCGCGTGGGCACGGTGAGCGCCGGCATCCCGGCGTTCGACCAGCTGTCGCTGGACCAGATCGAGCGCATCGAAGTGGTACGCGGACCGCGCTCGAGCCTGTACGGCGCCGACGCCATCGGCGGCGTGATCCAGATCTTCACCCGGCACGGCCGGCAGGACGGCCGGCTGACGCCGTCGCTGCGCCTGGGCGTCGGCAGCCGCGGCTACGCCGATGGCCAGTTCGGCCTGTCCGGCGGCGATACGCACGCCTGGTACAACTTCAGCGTGGGCGGGCAATACACCCGCGGCATCAATGCCTGCCGGGTTGGTGCGGCCGAAGCCTTCGCCGGCTGCTTCGTCGACGAGCCGGACCGCGACGCCTACCGCAACCGCAACGCCCTGGCCACCGCCGGCTACCGCTGGGACAACGGCACCGAGCTGGCGGCGACCTGGCTGCGCAGCGCCGGCCACGTGGACTTCGACGGCGCTCCCTACGGCAACCAGAACCACAACCTGCAGCAGGTCGCCGGCGCGCGGCTGGGCTTCGACCCGCTGGCCTCCTGGCGGGTCACCCTCGGCGCCGGGCAGAGCCTGGATGAGTCGCGCACCTACAACGACGGCGTGTTCTTGCGCTATGGCAACTCGCGGCGCAACCAGGCGTCCTGGCAGAACGACCTGAGCCTGGCCGAGAACCAGTTGCTCACGCTGGGCGTCGACTGGCAGCAGGAGCACCTGTCCAGCGATACCGGCTACCTCGCGTCCAGCCGCGACGACACCGGCGGTTACGCGCAGTACCAGGGCAGCTTCGGCCGGCAGGAAGTGCAGCTCTCGCTGCGCCACGACGACAACCAGCAGTTCGGCGGCCACACCACGGGCGCGGCGGCGTGGGGCTATGCCTTCGACCATGGCCTCAAGCTCTCGGCCAGCTGGGGCAGCGCCTTCCACGCGCCGACCTTCAACGACCTGTACTACCCCTTCGGCATCGGCAACCCGGACCTCAAGCCGGAGACCTCGCGCAGCGCCGAGCTGGGGCTGGCCCAGAAGCAGGCCGGCTGGCACTGGGCGCTCAACGCCTACCAGACCACCATCGAGCAGCTGATCGCGCTGGACGCCAACTACTTCCCGCGCAACATCAGCCACGCCCGCATCCGCGGAATCGAGGCGCAGTTCGGCACCGAGCTGGCGGGCTGGCAGCTGGAGAGCTACCTGACGCTGCAGCGCCCGCTGAACCGCGATGGCGGCGCCAACGACGGCCACCTGCTGCCGCGTCGCCCCGAGCGGACCGTGCGGCTGGACCTGGACCGGCATTTCGGCGCCTTCGGCGTGGGCGCCAGCCTGCTCGCCGCCGGCCCGCGCTACGACGATCTTGCCAACCTGCATCGCCTGGGCGGCTACGCCACGGCCGACCTGCGCGCGAGCTACGCGTTCGCGCCCGGCTGGCAGCTGGAGGCTCGGCTGGCCAACGCATTCGACCGGCGCTACGAGACGGTCTATTACTTCAACCAGCCGGGGCGCAGCTGGTACCTGACGGTGCGGTACGCACCGGGGAGCTGAGTGCCGGGCCTCCGGCCTGGCGCTCCCGCCCCGCGGACCTTCCCTCGCACGGCGGCATAGGAAATCCCTGCGGGAGGGCGTCGTCCGATCAAGCCTACGTCCGCGCAACGGCGGGAGAAGCCCATGGATCCCCGCGCCCCTGCCTTCCGGCAGGGGCCGGACTTCAGGCACATCCGCATGCCGCCATTGCCGCGGCATAAAACGCGCATGACTTGCATCGCCTGGCCCAGCGAGCGCGGCGCGGCCGCGCGCTACCCTAGGCGCCCCGGCGCGGCGGTTGCCGCCGCGCATCTGCCCCGCGGTATGGAAGCCACGTGAACATCTTCGCCCCCCTGATCCGCCGCCCGATCGGCACCTCGCTGTTGGCCTTAGGGCTGACCCTGGCCGGCTTCTGGGCCTACATCCTGCTGGGCGTGGCCGCGCTGCCCACGCTGGATTTTCCGGGCGTCTACGTGGTGGCCAGCCAGCCGGGCGCCAGCGCGCAGACCATGGCCAGCACCGTCCTGGCGCCGCTGGAGCGCCACCTGGGCCGCATCCCCGGCGTCGACGAGATGTACGGCAACGCCACCGAAGGCTCGGCGTCGGTGATGGTGCGCTTCACCTTCGACCGCACCGCCGACAGCGCCGCGCGCGACGTGCAGTCGGCGATCAACGCGGCCGCGCCGGATCTGCCCTCGGGCATGCCCAGCCCGCCGCAGTATTTCAAGTTCGACACCTCGCAGATCCCGATCCTGTTCATCACGCTGACCTCCTCCGGCCTGCCGCAGGACCAGCTGTTCGACCTCACCGACACGCTGCTCAAGCCGGCGGTGGCGCAGATTCCCGGCGTGGCCCAGGTGCAGGTGTTCGGCGGCACGCCGCACGCGGTGCGCATCGAGCTGGACAACGACGCGCTGGCCGCCAAGGGCCTGACCGCCAACGACGTGGCCAACGCACTGCGCGCGGCCAACGTCACCTCGCCGCAGGGCACGCTGAGCGACGGCCGCACGCAGATGACCGTCACCGCCACCGACGGCCTGCAGACGCCGGAGGAGTTCGCCCGCCTGCTGATCGCGATGAAGCGCGGCGTGCCGGTGCGCCTGTCGGACGTCGCCCACGTCTACGGCGGCCAGCAGGACAAGTACCAGGCTGCCTGGTTCAGCACGCCGCAGAGCAATGCGCTCGCGGTCGGCATGCAGATCAGCAAGCGTCCGGAAGCCAACGCGGTGGCCACGGTGGAGGCGATCCGCGCCAAGCTGCCGCAGCTGCGCGCCGTGCTGCCCGCCAACGTGCAGATGAACACGGCGTTCGATCTCACCCAGACCACCAAGTCCGCGCTGCACGAGGTGGAAGTCGCGCTGCTGATCTCGATCGCGATGGTGGTGCTGGTGATGCTGGTGTTCCTGCGCCGGCTGCGCCCCACGCTGATCGCCACGCTGAGCGTGCCCCTGTCGCTGGCCGGCGCGTTCGTGGCGATGTGGGCGCTGGGCTACACGCTCAACACGCTGTCGCTGGTGGCGCTGGTGCTGTGCATCGGCTTCGTGGTGGACGATGCGATCGTGGTGATCGAGAACATCGTGCGCCACATGGAACACGGCATGCCGCCGCTGCAGGCCGCACTCACGGGCGTGCGCGAGATCGGCTTCACGGTGGTGTCGATCACGCTGTCGCTGGTGGCCGTGTTCGCGCCGCTGTTGTTCGGCAACAACATGCTGATCATGCTGCTGCGCGAGTTCTCGGTGACGCTCACCGCCGCGGTGGTGATCTCGGCGATCGTCTCGCTCACCCTGACCCCGGCACTGTGCGGGCGCCTGCTCACCGCCGAACCGGCCAACCCGCCGCCGCCCGGGCGCATCGAGCGCGCGGTGGAGCGCTTCGACCGCGCCCTGCTGCACCGCTACGAGCGCGCGCTGGACTGGGCCATGCGCCATCGCCGGCTGATGCGCTGGCAGCCGCTGATCCTGCTGGTGCTGACCGTGCTGCTGGGCATCGCGGTGGGCAAGACCGCCGGCGGCACCTTCATGCCCGACGAGGACACCGGCCAGCTGCAGGCGCAAATCACCGCCGACGCCAACATCTCGCCGGCGCTGCTGACCGAGCGCGTGCAGGAGGTCGCCGGGATCATCCAGGCCGACCCGGCGGTGGCCGACATGCTCACCATGCTCGGCGGCCAGGGCGGTGGCGATGGCAGCGCGGTTGGCAATGGCGCACAGATGTTCATGGACCTCAAGCCGCGCGGCAGCGAACCGGGCCAGCGCGACGTCGGCTCCAAGAAGGTAGTCGAGCGGCTATCCAAGCGGCTGGACAAGCTGCCCGGCGTGCGGGTGGAGCTGAGCGTGGCGCAGTTCCTTTCCGGCGGCGGCAGCGGCAGCCGCGGCGGCCAGTACGAGTTCCAGCTGATCAGCGACAACGGCGACGACCTGCAGCCCTGGACGCTCAAGATGGTGCGCCAGCTGCGCACGCAGAAGGAGTTCCGCGACGTCGGCAGCGACTTCGACCAGGCCGGCAAGCAGCAGTTGCTGAAGGTCGACCGCGAGACCGCCGGCCGCCTGCACGTGAGCCTGGGCGCGATCGACTCGGCGTTGTACAACTCGTTCGGGCAGAACCAGGTGTCGGTGATCTACTCGGACATCAACCAATATCGCGTGGTGCTTACCTCCGCCGGCGCCGAGACGATCAGCCCCGAATCGCTGCTCAACGTGCACGTGCGCAACAGCGACGGACACATGATTCCGCTCTCGGCGCTGGCGCACATCGAGCCCAACATCGCGCCGATGCGCATCCGCCACCACAACCAGCTGCAGGCGGCCACCATCACCTACAACCTGGCCGAGGGCGTGGACCAGGCGCGCGGCGTCAAGCTGGTCGAGCAGGCCGCCTTCGCGGCGCACCTACCCGACGGCATGCGGGTGGATTTCACCGGCGCCAACCAGCGCCTGCAGCAGGCCCAGTCCAACGGCATGATCCTGCTCTTGGCCTCGATCGTGGCGATGTACATCGTGCTGGGCATCCTCTACGAGAGCCTGGGCCACCCGCTGACCATCCTCTCCACCCTGCCCGCCGCCGGCATGGGCGCGTTCCTGGCCATGCTGGTGACGCAGACCCAGCTCTCGCTGATGGCGATCATCGCGATCCTGATGCTGATCGGCATCGTCAAGAAGAACGCGATCCTGATGGTCGACTTCGCGCTGGTCGGCCAGCGCGAGCGCAACCAGTCGCCGCCCGACGCCATCCGCGAGGCCGCGCTGGTGCGCTTCCGCCCGATCACCATGACCACGCTGGTGGCGATGGGCGCGGCGTTGCCGCTGGCGATCGGCTTCGGCATCGGCTCGGAGATGCGCCAGCCGCTCGGCATCGCCATCGTCGGCGGGCTCTTGGTGTCGCAGCTGCTGACCCTGCTCAGCACGCCGGCGATCTATCTATGGAACCACGATCGGCTGGCGCGCCACGCACGCGGCCTGATGCCAGGTCGGCTGCAGTGGGCCTGCGGCATTGCCATTGCAATAGGCGGCATCCTGTCGGTCGCCGGATTGGTATTCCTGATAGCGCCACAGCTTGGCGCCAAGATGGGCATGAACCGGATCGTCGCCGGAGCTCTCTTGGGCCTCGGTGTCGCCTTTGCATG
>NZ_JABFWW010000221.1 GCF_013362045.1 Frateuria sp.
TGGTCGCCGCTGGGTGCGCCCACCCATTGCTGGCTGACCAGCATCAGGTTGTTCTCGTCCAGGCCGGTGGGCCGGTTCACCCGCTGCACGCGCTGGCCGATGATGAAGATGGCGTTGCAGACGATCGCCAGGGTCAACGCGATCTGCAGCGCGATCAGCACCACGCCCGCCTTGTGCTTGCGCAACGCCGCGATCATGGGATGCAGGTTCATGGCTTCGTTCCTTGCGAAATTCGATGAATGAGCCGGCTCTTCTTGAGGAGTGCAGCCATGGATGGCCGCTTTCTCGCACAGGGACAGCGCACTAATTGCTCTTCAGCTGCCAGGCCGGCTGTACCCGCGAGGCACGGAACGTGGGGTAGAGGCCGGCCAGCAGCGTCGCAGCAGTGGCCACCAGCAGGGTCAGCAGCAGCAGCGGCACGTCCAGCCGGGCCAGCGCGGCGATGTCCTTGGGCAGCACCCAGCTCACGCTGGCCACGCCTGCGCCGGTCAGCGCCAGCCCGAGCACGCCGCCGGCCAGGCCGATGATCCCGGCCTCGGTCAGGAACTGGGCGTAGATCGCCGAGCGCTGTGCGCCCAGCGCGCGGCGCACGCCGATCTCGCTGCTGCGGCGCAGGAACTTGGCCAGCAGCAGGCCGGCGGTGTTGACCAGGCACACCACCAGCAGGCCCAGCGCGACCAGCAGCGAGACCTTGGTGTCGCTGGGCACCACGTGTTCGGCATCGAGCCAGTCGGGCAGGTTGCGCAGGCGGTTGTTCGGCGCCCAGCCGAAGCGCCCGGCGCGCTGCTGGTCCTGCGCGTAGCCGTCCAGGTAATGCCGGTAGGCGCTCGCCGCGGCCGCGTCGTCCAGCTCCACCATGTAGGCGATCCACACGCAGCTGGAGCGCTGCAGGCCGACGAAGCCCGACTCGGCCGGGACCTCGCTGCAGTTGGTGTTGCCGTCGTTGGGCATGCCCACGTCGATGGCTCGCTCGAAGGGCAGGAACACGTCCTCGTTGCCGCTGCTGAAGCCGCCGGTGTTGACCACGTCGTAGAAGCGCGGCTGCGGGTTCCAGTCGTCCAGCACACCCACCACGCGGTAGTCCTTGCCCTCGATGCTGATCGACCTGCCCACGCTGTTGGCCCCGCCGAAGAGCTTCTCGTTGAGCTTGTGGCTGATCACCACCACCGCGGCGCGCTGGGTGTCGGCGTCGGCGCCCCAGCCGCTGCCGTAGCGGAAGGGCACGTCGAGCATCGGGAAGAATTCGCTGTAGACCGCGTGGCCGCTGACGTTGATCGGGTGCTTGCCGGCGCCGGCAGGCACCACCGAGGGCGAGACCTGGTACATCGCCGACTGCAGCTTGGCGCGGTGCGCGCGCTGCAGCGCCATGGCATCGGTGTAGTCCATCGCCTCGGGCGGCTCGTTGTTGTTGCTGCGCCCCTTCGGTCCCCACATGTCGATCTGCGGCACGAACAGCTTGGAGGATTTCCACGGGATCGGATCGCCCGAGACCGCGCGGAACACCGAGTAGGTGGTCATCGAGGCGGCCACGCCGAAGCCGACCGCCAGCACCATCAGCACGGTGAGGCCCCGGCTTCGCTTGAGGCTGCGCAGGGCCAGTTCGAGGTAATAGGCGAACATCGGTATGTCTCTCTCCAGAGGGGCGCGAAGGACTAGACCGATCGCGTCGCTTCGACCGGCGGCACGCGCGAGGCTTTCATGGCCGGGGCAAGCACGGCGCCCTGCCCCAGCAGGAGCAGCAGCACCACGCCGGCCGCCAGGTAGGTCAACGACAACGGTTGCACGCCCAGGCGCAGCACCAGCCACAGGTTCATCGACAGCGCCAGCACGATGCCCAGCAGCACGCCGCCCAGGGTGATCAGCAGGTTCTCGGTGAGGAAGTAGCCGAGGATGTCGCGCTGGCGCGCACCCAGCGCGCGACGTACGCCGATCTGCCGGCGCCGCTGGCCGACCCAGAAGCTGGTGAGGCCGACGATGCCCGCCGCGGTGATCACCAGCAGCACGGCGCAGATGATGCCCATCAGGATCGCCATGCCGTAGTCGGCGTCATAGGCGCGCTCGCGCACCTGAGCGAAGGTCATCACGCCATCGTGCGGCGGGATCATCCGCATGCGGGTCTGTGCGTAGAGGGCGGCCTTCGCCTGCCGCATGGCATCGGCCAGCTGGCCCGGCCGCGCGCGCACCAGGTAGAAGGTGCTGTCGCCGGTGAGCCGCGCAGGCACCAGCAACGCGTTGTAGGCATAGGCCTGTGCCCACAGGCCGGTCATGTGCGCCTGCAGGGTGTCGGTGACGCCGATGATGGTCGAGGGTGCGTTGTCGCCGGACACGTAGACCGTCTTGCCCAGCGCCGAATCGTGCGGGAACAGCAGCTGCGCCAGCCCCTTGCTGACGATGATCTGCCGCGCGTGCATCGGGTCGGTGCCGCCCTGGCTGCCGACTTCCTCGGACCGGAAGTTGCGCCCGGCGATCAGCCGCGTACCGAGCGTGGCCAGGGTGTGCTCGTCGGAGAAGAAGATCGCCGTGTCGGTGGTCATCTTCACCTGCTCGGGAGTCATGCGCACGAAGTTGTCCCAGCCCGACCCGCGCAGCGGAAAGCTGTTGGACGAGCTTGCGTCTTGCACGCTGGACAGGCCGCGCAGCGCCTGCAGGTCGGCGCGCATGCGCGCGTCGGCGTCCTGCGGCGAGAGCTTCTGCGGCCAGTCGTTCTGGATGACGAACAGGTTCGTCTCCTGCACGCCGCTGGGGCGGTCCACCCGCACCAGCCGCTGCTGGATGATGAACAGCGCGTTGCACACGATCGCCAGCGTCAGCGCGATCTGCAGCGCGATGAGCGTGGTGCCGGCCTTGTGCCGGCGCAGCGCGACGAGGATCGGTCCGATCTGCATGCCCGTTCCCCTCAGTTGGATTTCAGTTGCCACGCCGGCTGCACCTTCGCGGCGCGCCAGGTGGGATAGAGCGCGGCGACGACCGTGGCGAGGATCGCCAGCAGCAGGGTCAGCAGCATCAGCGACAGATCCACCTGCGCCAGCCGTGCGATGTCCGGCGCGAACAGCAGCCCCACCCCGCCCACGCCGACCGCCGTGAGCAACAGGCCCAGCACGCCGCCGGCCGCGCCGACGGTGCCGGCCTCGATCAGGAACTGGCTGTAGATCTCCCGCCGCGGCGCACCCAGCGCGCGGCGCACGCCGATCTCGGCGCTGCGGCGCATGAACTTGGCCAGCAGCAGGCCGATCGTGTTGACCAGGCAGATGACGAAGAAGCCCAGCGCCACGATCAGCGCGATACGGCTCTCCGGCGGCACCACGTCCTCGAACGACAGCCAGTTGGTGACGTTGCGCAGGCGCACGTTCGGCGCCCAGCTGAAGCGCCCGGCGCGCTGCAGGTCGGCTGCATAGCCTTCGAGGAAGCTGCGGTAGGCGGCCACCTGGGCGGGCGTGTCCAGCTGCACCCACACCGGGATCCACGAGCACTCGCCGTGCAGCCAGCCTTCGCGGCCGCTGCCCACGCCGGTGTTTGGCGCACCGCCGCAGTTGTTGCGGCCGGCGGTGTCGATCTTCAGGTCGTCGGCGCGGTTGAACGGGATGTAGATCTGCGGCGGGTCGTCGAAGGCCGAGCCGTCGAACAGATCGAAGTACCGCGGCTTGGGATCCCAGTGCCCGGTCACGCCGACGATGCGGTAGGTGTGTCCGCTCAAGTCGATGTCCCTGCCCACGCTGTTGGCGCCACCGAACAGTTGCTGGTTGAGCTCGTGGCTGAGCACGACCACGGCGGCGCGGCGCTCGTCCATCTGCGCCGGCCAGGGTGTGCCGTATTGGAAGGGCACGTCGAACATGCCGAAGAAGTCGGCGTTGGTGGCGTAGCCGATGGCCTTGGTCGGCAGGCTGCGTTCGCCCTCGGGCAGCACCGCCAGCGCGACCTGGTAGAACAGCGTCTGGCGCGGCGCCTTGTGCGCGCGGATCAGCGCGTTGGCGTCGGTGTAGGTCAGCGCCTCGGGCGGCTCGCCCTTCTCGTTGTACTGCGGCCCGCGGTTGTCGATCAGCGCGGTGAACAGCTGCGAGGACTTGTGCGGAATCGGGTTGGCCGACACCACCCGGAACACCGAGTAGGTGATCATCGAGGCGGCCACGCCAAAGCCGATCGCGATGACCATCAGGCCCGTCAGCACCGGGTTGCGGCGCAGGCTGCGCATGCCGAGTTGGAAGTAGTAGCCGAACATCTACGCTCCGTAAGCTTTGCTTCCTCCCCGGGGAGAGGGGCTCGAAATCACACGCTGCGTGTCGCCTCCACCGGCGGCACGCGCGAGGCCTTCATCGCCGGCGCCAGCACGGCGCCCTGTCCCAGCAGCAGCAGTGCGACCACGCCTGCGGCCACGTACAGCAGCGACAGCCGCTCCATCTCGAAATGGCTGACTAGCCACAGGTTCATGCCGATCGCCAGCACAGCGCCGACGATCACGCCGCCGGCGCCGATCAGCAGGTTCTCGGTGAGGAAGTAGCTGAGGATGTCGTGCCGGGTCGCGCCCAGCGCGCGGCGCACGCCGATCTGCTTGCGCCGCTGGCCGACCCAGAAGCTGGTCAGTCCCACGATGCCCGCGGCGGTGATCGCCAGCAGCACCGCGCACACCACGCCCATCAGGACGGCCATGCCGCGGTCGCTCTTGTAGGCCTGCTCGCGCACCTGCGCGAAGGTGCGCACGCCGCGTTCGTCGGGAATCACGCGCATGCGGTTGGTCTTGAACAGCAGCGCGGGGGCTGCCTTGGTCAGGCGCTCCAGCTGGCCCGGCTGGGTGCGCACCAGGTAGCTGCCGAAATTGCCGGTCAGCAGACGCGGGATCAGGATCGCGTTCTCGGCGAAGTTGCCCGCCCAGGTGCCGGTCCAGGGCACCTGCAGGCGCTCGACGATGCCGATGATGGTGCTGGGCTTGGTCGCACCGGAGTGATAGAGCACCTTGCCCAGCGCGCTGCCGTCCGGATACAGCTTGTCGGCAAGCGCCTTGCTGACGATCACCACCGGCGTGGTGTCGAACGCCTTCGGGTCGACCCAGTCGATCTCGTCGGGGCGGAAGTTGCGCCCGCCGACCAGCTTCAGCCCCATCGTGGCCAGCGCATGGTCGTCGCTGAAGTAGAGCGTGGTGTGCGCCATCTCCTTCTTCTTTTCGGGCGTGATGTTGACGCTGGTCGACCAGCCGCCGCCGCGCAGCGGGTAGGAGTTGGCGTAGGTGGCATCGACCACGCCCGGCATGCCGCGCAGGGCTTCCAGGTCGGTCTTGCCCAGCGATGGCGTCGCCTTCTCGTCGACGCCGACCCAGCGGTTGGCGACGGTGAGCAGATCGGTCTCGATCATGCCGGTGGGCCGCGACAGGTGTTCGGTGCGCTGGCGGATGATGATCAGCGCGTTGCACACGATCGCCAGCGTCAGCGCGATCTGCAGCGCGATCAGCACGGTGCCGGCCTTGTGGCGCTTGAGCGCGGCGAGGATGGGCTTGATCTGCATGGGTCTCTCCGCCTCAATTGGACTTCAGCTGCCAGGCCGGTTGGACCTGCGCGGCCCGCCAGGTGGGATAGAACGCGGCCAGCAGCGTCGCCAGCACCGCGGCGATCAAGGTCAGCAACACCAGCGATGCGTCCAGCGTGGCCAGGCGCGCGATCTGCTCGTCGAACACCCAGCCCACGCCGAGCACGCCCACGCCGGTCAGCAGCAGGCCCAGCACGCCGCCGGTCAGGCCGACCGTGCCGGCCTCCACCAGGAACTGCACGTAGATCTCGCGGCGCGAGGCGCCCAGCGCGCGGCGCACGCCGATCTCCGGCGCGCGACGCATGAACTTGGCCAGCAGCAGGCCGATGGTGTTGACCAGGCAGATCAGCAGGAAGCCGAGCGACACCAGCAGCGAGATCTTCGATTCGGGCGGCACCACCTTGTTGAAGTCCAGCCAGTCGGTGACGTTGCGCAGGCGCACGTTCGGCGCCCACTTGAAGCGGCCGGCGCGCTGCTGTTCGGCGGCGTAGCCGGTGAGCCAGCGCTTGTACGCATCGGCGTCGGCCGTGGTCGGCAACTCCGCCCAGTATTCGATCCAGATGCACTCCGAGTGGATCCAGTTGCTCCAGCCCGGCCCGGGGGTGTCGTTGCAGTTGTTGTTGCCCGCCGTGGACATCTGCAGGTCGACCGCGCGGGTGAACGGGATGAACAGGCCGATCGGATCGCCGAAGCCGCCGGTGTTGACCGGGTCGAAGAACAGCGGCTGCGGATTCCACTCGTCGATCACGCCGGTGATGCGGTAGTCGTGGCCGTCCAGGTCGATCGTCTTGCCGACGCTGTTGGCGCCGTTGAACAACTTGTCGTTGAGCTTCCTGCCGATCACCACCACGGCGGCGTGCGCGTCGTCCTGCGCCTGGGTCCAGGCACCGCCGTAGAGGAAGGGAATGTCGAACATGGCGAAGGCGTCGCCGTACCAGGCGTAGCTGTTCTCCTCGATCGGCAGGCGGCTGGCATCCGCCGGGATCACCGAGGGCGCGATCGGGTACAGCGCGGTCTGGCGCTTCGCCTTGTGTGCCTGCATGAAGGCCATGGCGTCGGTGTAGGTCAGCGCCGATGGCGGCTCGCCCTTGTCCAGGTCGTCGGTCTTCCAGTTGGCGATCTGCACCGCGTAGAGCTGGCCGGACTTCTGCGGAATGGGGTTGTTCGAGGTGGCGCGGAACACCGAGTAGGTGATCATCGAGGCACCCACGCCGAAACCGATCGCCATCACCATCAGCGCGGTCAGTATCGGGTTGCGGCGCAGGCTGCGCAGGCCGAGCTGGAAGTAGTAGGCGAACATGTCGTGGGTTCCGATGGAAGGGCGACTGCGCGGGGAGAGCTACCGCCTTTGCCCCAGCTGTCGCTGGGGCAGAAGGCCTTGGGGCCAGGCGCTCGATCGGCAGCGCCGCTCTTGCTCCCTCTCCCCCGGCGCATGCCGGGGAGAGGGGTGGGGAGACAGGGAGGCTCTTGCTCGGCTTTCCACGGCCTCAGGAGCAAAACCCAAAGGCCTCCCCTCTCCCAACCCTCTCCTCCGGCCACGCCGGGGGAGAGGGCTCAAGCAACAACTCAGGCGTCGGCCACGCGCGCGTTGTGCGCGTGGAAGCGCGGCTCCTCGGACAGGTCCACCACCTGGCCGTCGATGATGTGCACGTTGCGCTGGGCGCGCGCGGCCAGTTCCGGGTCGTGCGTCACCATCACGATGGTGGCGCCCTCGCGATGGATCTCCTCCAGCAGCTCCATCACACCGCGGGCCATCTGCGTGTCCAGGTTGCCGGTCGGTTCGTCCGCCAGCAGCAGGCGCGGCGAACCGGCCAGCGCGCGGGCGATCGCCACGCGCTGCTGCTGGCCGCCGGAGAGTTCGGCCGGGTAGTGCTTGGCGCGCGAGGCCAGGCCCACGCGCTCGAGCGCGTCCATGATGCGCTGCTTGCGTTCGGCCGCCTTCATGCCGCGGTAGCGCAGCGGCACCTCCACGTTGTCGTAGACGTTGAGGTCGGGAATCAGGTTGAACGCCTGGAAGATGAAGCCGATCTTCTCGTTGCGGATCTTCGAGCGGGCGTTGTCGTTCAACTGGCTCACCTCGATGCCGTCGAGGTGATAGTGGCCGCCGGTGAAGGTCTCCAGCAGGCCGGCGATGGTCAGGAAGGTGGTCTTTCCCGAGCCCGACGGACCGGTGACGGCGACGAACTCGCCTTCCTTCACGTCGATGTTGAAGTCGCGCAGGGCGTAGGTCTCCACCACTTCGGTGCGGTAGACCTTGGACAGGTGGGTCATCTTGAGCATGGTGGAGTCCTTCGGTTGTTGAGCAGTCGTTGGAACGGTGAGCCTCGATCCGCCTGGGGCCACGCCCGCTTGCGCGGACACGGCAGCCAGGTGGTTGTTGATCTTCAGTCGCTGATCGCGACCTTGGCCGCATCCTTGAAGTTGTCGGTGCCGGAAATCACGATCTTGTCGCCTTCCTTCAGGCCGTCCAGGATCTCGACCTTGTCGATGCTGCTGGCGCCGACGCGGATGGGCTTCTTCTCGGCGATGCCGCCGTGCACGACGTAGGCGTAGTTGCCGCCGGACTCGTCGACGAAGGAGCCGCGCTGCACGGTGAGCACGTTGTCGCGCTTGTCCAGCAGAATGCGCACGGACAGGCGCTGGTTCTGGCGCAGTTGCTTGGGCGTGGAGCCGTCGAAGCGCAGCCGCGCGGCCACCTCGCCGTTGACCACCTCGGGCGAGATCGCGCTGACCAGGCCCTTCCAGGTGTTGCCGTTGCCGGTGATCTCGCCGGCCATGCCGATGCCGAGGTCGCGCGCGAAGCTCTCCGGCACCTTCATCTCCACTTCCAGCGCGGACAGGTCGATCACGCTCAGCAGCTGCGCGTCCTTGGCCACGGTGGCGCGCTCGGCGATGAACAGCTGGCCCACCTGGCCGTCCACCGGCGACTTGACGTTCAAGTCGTCGACCTGGCGCTTGAGGTCCTTGACCAGCAGCTCCTGGCGCTCGTGCGCGAGCTTCTTGGACTGGATGTCGAAGTTCAGGCTGTCGTTGTCCATGCCCAGGTCCGCCTTGGCGTGCATGGTGGTCAGCTTGGCCTTCTGCAGCGTGTCCTTGGCGCGGTCCACGTCCATGCTGGGCACGGCGCCGAGCTTGAACGCCTTCTCGTTGCGGGCCAGGTCGCGCTGGGCGGCCTGTTGGTCGATCTGCGCGTTGTCGTAGGCCTTCTGCAGTTCGCCGCGCTTCTTGCGCGCATCGATCTGTGCGCGCTGGTAGTCCACTTCCATCGCGTCGGCGTTGGACTCTTCCTGCGCCAGCTTGTTGGTCAGCTCCGGGCTGTCGATGGTGGCCATCACCTGGCCCTTCTTCACCGTGTCGCCGGCGTGCACCTTGAGTGTGACCGCGCCGCCGGAGGTCGCGTAGAGCGTCGGGCTCACCGCCGCCACCACCTTGCCTTCGGCCGCGATGTCGCGCACGAACAGACCGCGCTCGACGGTGGCGAAGGACAGCCGCGAGGCACTCACCGAGGCGTCGGCGGAGAACAGCCGCATCGCGCCCGGCAACGCCAGGCCGCCGCCGATCAGCACGGCCACGCCGATGCCGGCCAGTAGCAACTGGCGCTTGCGGTTGGGTTTGACCTCGACCATGCGGTCTTGGGCGGAGGTGTCGCGGATCATCGGGCGGTCCTGACCTGGGGTGACTGCGACAGCTTCAGCAATCGCCATGCCAGCCCTGCCCGCGGGCCGCTGACCCTTGCGGTTGCTCACTTTCGGGACATGCGGCCGCGACGTGTCCGCTGTCCGCGGACACCCGCTCGGACAAGCGGACAAGGCCGGACGGGATCAGTCGAGCGCCTGGCGTGCAGGCAGCGCTCCCGCTTCGCGGCACACGATCTCGCCCGCCACGCGCCGGTCCAGCGGCGACACCAGGCAGCGCTCCGCGCCTAGCAAGTCCAGGCCGGCAAGCTGGCGATGGCGGAACCGCAGCAGCTGCACGCTGGATGCCTGGAATCCCACCGTCGCCGCAGGTGCCTCGTCCGGACGGGCGATTCCGCACGGCATCGCGTCCCAGGCGCAGTAGTCGGTGCCCGGCAGCAGGTAGACGCGGGTACACACGCGGCCGCAGGCGTCGAGTACGTCAGCCCATTCGCGCGGCCCGTCGGCGGTCACCGCACTTGCAAGCCGTAACCAGCGGCTGCGATGGAGAACTGCCAGCCCGTCCTCCTCCACCAGCAGGCCGGCGGCCGGCTCACACGGCACGCCCGCGTCGCAAGGGAACAGGCAAAGCACGCCGCCCAGTTGCGGCAGCCACCGCGCCAGGCATCGTGGCGACATCGGCAGCAGCCGTGCATGCACCTGCTTCGAACGAGGCCAGCCTCTGGCCAGGGCAATCAGACGACCGAACACGGGAAGCTCCTGCGGGAACCCGGCTGGCCGATGGCTGGCTTGGGTGGATGGGATGGTTGGAAACGGGCAACCCCGCCCGGCGCACTATTTGGTGAGGATCAACTTGTCGTTGCGCGTCAACCGCAGGTGGTATTCCCCGCCCTGATGCTGGATCACCAGCTCGCGCGCGCCATTGGGCAGCAACTGGCCGGACGGGACGCGGCGCACGGTGGCCGGGCAGGCGTGCGGCAGGTCCGTCGTGGTGGGCGGCGAAGAAGGACGCGGCAGGCTGGTGGACATGGCGTGGCTCCAAGGGGTGGCGAACAGATGATAATAATTCTCATCCAGGCGTCAAGCCCTTGTTTTACCGTTACCTACGGCCTGTTCGATGCGTTGCCTGAGGACCGCGTCGATCCGCGGCACCAGCTCCAGCGCGGCGAGGTTCTGCTCCAGTTGCTCGCGACGGCTGGCTCCCAGCAGCACGGTCGACACATGCGGGTTGGCCAGGCACCAGGCCAACGCCAGCTGCGCCTGGCTGATCCCGAGCTCCGCCGCGATCGGCGCCAGGTGGCGCACCCGCGCCACCCGCTCGCGGCCCGAGCCGAGCACCGATTCGCGCAGCCACTCGTAGCCCGGCTGCGCAAGACGCGAATCATCCGGAATGCCCTCGTTGTAGCGCCCGGCGAGCAGACCGGAGGCGAGCGGCGACCACACCGTGGTGCCCATGCCGAAGCGCTCGTACAGCGGCGCGTATTCGCGCTCGACCCGCTCGCGATGCAGCAGGTTGTACTGCGGCTGCTCCACGACCGGCGCATGGCAATGGTTCTCGCGCGCGACACGGTGCGCCTCGACGATCGCCTCGGCCGGCCACTCGCTGGTGCCCCAGTACAGCACCTTGCCCTGGCGGATCAGCGTGTCCATCGCCGCGACGGTTTCCTCGATCGGCGTATCAGGATCGGGCCGGTGACAGAAGTACAGGTCCAGGTGATCGACCCGGAGCCGTTCCAGTGCCTGGTGGCAGGCCTCGATGACGTGCTTGCGCGACAGCCCGCGCTGGGTCGGCTTCGGCCGCTCCACCGCGCCGAAGAACACCTTGCTCGATACGCAGTAGCTGTCGCGCGGGAAGCGCAGGTCGGCCAGCACGTCGCCCATCAGCCGCTCGGCTTCGCCGTGGTTGTAGGTCTCGGCGTTGTCGAAGAAGTTGACGCCCTGGTCGTAGGCCAGCGCCAGCAGCTCACGTGCCTGGCCGCGCCCCACCTGCCGCCCGAAGGTCACCCAGGCGCCGAAGGACAGCGCGGACAATTGCAGGCCGGTGCGGCCGAGGCGGCGGTAGAGCATGGTGGTCTCCTTGGGACGTATCGGTGCGAAGTATGCGTGCGGGCGCCTCAAGGCACGGCGAAAGCGTGCGCCCTGGCCGCGCTCACCGCAGCAGCGCGACGACCACCGCCAATGCCACGGCGGCAAATACGCCCGCCGCCACATCGTCCAGCATGACGCCCATGCCGCCGTGCACGCGCCGGTCCAGCCAGCTGATCGGCCAGGGTTTCCACACGTCGAACAGGCGGAACAGGGCGAAGCCGGCGGCGACCATCCACCAGGGCGCCGGCGTCAGCAACAGCGGCAGCAGCGCGAGCCACTGGCCGACGAACTCGTCGAAGACCAGGCTGCGATGGTCGTCCACGCCCAGCATGCGGCCGGCCGCGCCGCAGGCCCACACGCCCAGGGCGAAGGCCAGCGCCAGCCCGACCACGTAAGCCGGCGGCGGCAGGTGCCGCAGCAGCAGCCAGGGCAGGATCGCGGCGAGCGAGCCGAAAGTGCCCTGGGCGACCGGCGCGAGGCCGGAACCCAGGCCGCACGCGATCCAGCCCGCCGGCGAGGCGAGCAGCAGCCGGCGTTGCGCCGCAGTGAGTTTCTTTCGGTCGATCATGGGTGTCCGGGTCGAGGCCGCAGGCGCGCGGCCGTGGGAGGCGGCACACGCTAGCGCGAGCCGCCGCGCTTGCCCAGCCCGGCTTCAGCCGGGGAAGTGGTCCCAGCCGCGTCGCTGGGGTGCGGGTCCGCCGCCGGCCAGGCTCACGCCCTGCCCCTCCACTACGCGGCCGATGCGCGTGACGCGGCAGCCCTGCCCGTCCAGGGCCGCCTGCATCGCGGCGATGCGCGCCGGCGGTACGGTGAAGCACAGCTCGTAGTCGTCGCCGCCGGCGAGGGCCAGCTCGCGGGCCGGGCCTTCGCCGAATACCGTGCACGACGCGGGCGACAGCGGCAGCGCGTCCGCGTCGATTTCCACGCCCACCCCGCTGGCTGCGCATAGGTGGCCGAGGTCGGCGAGCAGGCCGTCGGAAACGTCGATGCAGGCGTTGGCGAAGCCGCGCAACGCCAGGCCGGCACGCACGCGCGGGATGGGACGATCCAGCCGCGCGCGCAGCATGCGGTGGGCCTCGTCTGCCGGATCGAACGGCCGCTCGCCCAGTGCCAGCCGCAGTCCGCCGGCGGCATCGCCGAGCGTGCCGGTGACGAACACCGCATCGCCGACGCATGCGCCGGCACGGGTCAGCGCCTGCCCCGGCGGCACGAAACCGTGCACGGCCACGCTGAGGCAGAACGGGCCGCGCGTGGTGTCGCCGCCGACCAGCGCCACGCCGTATTCCCGCGCCAATTGCGCGAAGCCCTCGGCCAGGCCATCCACGCGCGCCGGGTCGACCTGCGGCAGGGTCAGCGCGAGCAGCGCCCAGGCCGGCGCGGCGCCCATCGCGGCCAGATCCGACAGGTTCACCGCCAGCGCCTTCCAGCCAATGTCGGCCGGCGCGGTGTCGTGCGGAAAGTGCACGCCCCCGACCAGCGTGTCGATCGCCACCGCCAGTTCCTGCCCCAGCGGCACGGTGAGCAGCGCCGCGTCGTCGCCGATGCCCAGCCGCACGTCCTCGCGCAACTGCGCAGTGCGTTCGCGGATGCGGTCGATCAGGCGGAATTCCATGGCGCGCCTCGTAAGGGAACGTGCAAGCAGAGCACCCGCGCATTGCCATTGGCAAGCCACCCCGTGCCAAAGGACATGCCGCCGCAGCATCCGGGTTCGGGCAGAATCGCCGATACCCACGGGAGAAATCCATGCGCCACCCCCTGCTCCGCTCCTTTTCGATCATGCGCAAACATGGCCTGTCGCTGGCGGCAGGCATCGCCCTGGCGGCCGGCGCCGCGCCGGCCATGGCGACGGACGCCGCCGTGCTCGAACCGGTGCATTCGTTCTTCGACGCGATGTCGCGCCACGACCAGGCGGCCATGCGCGCGCAGGTACTGCCGAAGGGCACCGCGACACTGATGCGCAAGGGCAAGCCGATGCAGCTGACGCTCGGCGAGTTCGTCGACCGCGTGAAGCCGGGCAAGGAGCGCATCGAGGAGCGCATCGGCCAGCCGCAGGTGCTCGTCGATCATGAGCTGGCGATGGTATGGGCGCCCTATACCTTCCTGCTCGAGGGCAAGCCGCACCACTGCGGCACCGACGTGTTCAACCTGGTGCGCGTCGACGACCAATGGAAGATCGCCGCCATCGCCGACAACAGCCGCGATTGCGAACCGTAGAACGGGCTTCACCCGCCAACCGTCATGCCGCAAGGTGGGCTGAAGCCCACCCTGCGAATCAGCGTGCGCCCTTCTCCGCTGCGCGCAGTTGGCCGGCCAGCTTGTCCAGCACGCCGTTGACGTAGCTGTGGCCGTGCTCGGCACCGAAGCGTTTGGTCACCTCGATCGCCTCGTTGAGGATCACCCGGTAGGGCACGTCCAGCCGGTACTTGAGCTCGTAGGCGGCCAGCCGCAGCGCGGCGCGCTCGATCGGGTCGATCTGCGCGACCTCGCGGTCGACGTAGGGCTTGAGCGCGGCATCCAGTTCGTCGACGTGGGCCTCCACCCCGTGCAGCAGGTCCTCGAAATATTCGAGGTCGGCCACTTCCATGTCCTGTTCGTGACGGAACTGTTCGATCACGGCCTTCATGTGGCTGCCGGAGATCTGCCAGGCGTAGAGCGCCTGCAGTGCGCGGCGGCGGGCGCGCGAGCGGGCGACCAGGTCGATGCCCTGCGGACCGTGGCTCATCAGAGCTTCCCGTACAGGTTGGCCATCTCCAGCGCGGCCAGCGCCGCGTCGGCGCCCTTGTTGCCGGCCTTGGTGCCGGCGCGCTCGATCGCCTGCTCGATGCTGTCGGTGGTGAGCACGCCGAAGGCCACCGGGACGCCGGAGCCGTAGGCTGCCTGCGCCAGGCCCTTGGCGCATTCGCCGGCGACGTAGTCGAAGTGCGGCGTGGCGCCACGGATCACCGCGCCCAGCGCGATCACCGCCGCGTAGCTGCCCGAGTGGGCGAGCTTGTGCGCGGCCAGCGCGATCTCCCAGGCGCCCGGCACGCGGATCAGGTCGATCGCCTCGTCCTCGACGCCGTGGCGCACCAGCACGTCGCGCGCGCCGGCCACCAGCGGCTCGACGACGAAGCCGTTGAAGCGGCCGGCGACGATGGCGAAGCGGCCCGTGGGCGTGGCGAAGTCGCCTTCGATGATCTTCATTGCGAATCCTTGGGGCAAACGGGAAGCCCTTGTGGGGCCGGTATTTTACGGGTTTGGCGATGTCTCTGCCGCTCCCACGGGCGTTACGAGAGAGGCAGGTGCGGATAGCCGGAGCATTCCAGCCGTGCCGTGCCGTCGCTCACGCGCAAACGCGCCTGGCCGCCGAACGGCAGGGTGAGCTGGCGCGCGGCGTGACCGTGCGGCAGTCCGTAGATCACCGGGACGCCGGCCATGCGCGAGAGCTGCGCGAACGCCGCGTCCAGGTCGTAGCCGTTGTCGCGCGGCCCCGGTCGGCAGGCGTGGAACTCGCCCACGACCAGCGCCCGCTGCCTTGCGAGCACGCCGGACAGCTGCAGCTGGTAGAACAGCCGCTCGATGCGGAACGGCGGCTCGCCCAGGTCCTCGACGAACAGGATGCCGCCCTCGATCGCCGGGAAATACGGCGTGCCCAGCAGGCTGCACAGCACCGCCAGGTTGCCGCCCCACAGCGTGCCCTGCACGTCCAGCTCCGCTTCACCCGCGCCAGGCCAGGCGGCGACGCTGGCATCCGAGCCCAGCGTGTCCCAGAAGTGCTCCCAGGTGAATGCCGGCGCGGGCTCGGCGCCGAGGTCGGCCAGCAGCGGGCCGGCGAAGCTGCGCACGCCGCTCTTCGCGTACAGCGCCAATTGCAGCGCGGTGAAATCGCTGTGGCCGACCAGGGCCAGCTTCGAGCCGGCCAGGCGTTCGCGCAACGCGCCATAGTCGAGCTGGCCGAGCAGCCGCACGGCGCCATAGCCTCCGCGGGTGACCAGGGCGACGTCCGGCAGGCGGTCGAGTGCGGCGAGCGCGTTGATGTCGGCCGCGCGCTCGGCATC
Source organism: Frateuria sp. (assembly GCF_013362045.1). GTDB lineage: Bacteria > Pseudomonadota > Gammaproteobacteria > Xanthomonadales > Rhodanobacteraceae > Frateuria_A. Next base: position 15,275 of record NZ_JABFWW010000221.1, read on the forward strand.
GCTGCCGGCGAAGCGCTGCTGGACGCGATCGAGCACCTCCAGGCCGTCGACCGTGCAGCCAGCCTCGCGCAGGCGGGCCAAGCCGCGTGACATGGCGGCAGGGTCGTGGGCGTAGCCAGAGGGGGCGATCAGGCGGATGCGGGCGTCGGGCATGGGCGTGATGGCGGTGGAGTGCGGGTCATCCTAAGGCAAGTGCGGGTTGCGCGGCCCTTCGACTTCGGCCCTTTCGGGCCTACGCTCAGGGTGAACGGTCAAAGAAAGCCGTCCGCCCTGAGCGTTTCACGCACGCGGCATTACTGGATCAGGCTGGCACCGGTGAATGGTGAAAGAAGGCCGTTCGCCCTGGGCGCAGGCCGAAGGCCGAAGTCGAAGGGCCGCACACTCACACGTACTCCACTACCTCCAGATCGAATCCGGCCAGCCCGACCAGCTTGCGCGGCGTCCCCAGCACACGCAGCTTGTGCACGCCGAGGTCGGTGAGGATCTGCGCGCCCAGGCCGAGCTGGCGCCACTCCTGCTGCTGCGCGTCTTCCGGCGCGAGTGACGCCGGCTGCCGCTTGAGGCGGGACAGCAGTGCCTCGGCGGTGTCCTCGCCGGAAAGCACCAGCAGCACGCCGCGGCCCTCGTCGGCAATGCGGCGCAAGGCGGCCGTGACGGTCAGCCCGAGGTCATCGCGCACCAGGTGCAGCACATCCGACAGCGTGTTGCGCACGTGCACGCGGGTGAGTACCGGTGCGCCGTCGTCCACCGTTCCGCGCAGCAGCGCGTAGTGCAGGCCGTGGCGAATGGCGTCGCGCCAGGCAACCAGGCGGAACGGACCGAACTCGGTCTGCACGTCCTCCTCGTGCACGCGCTGGATGGTCTTCTCTGTTTCCAGGCGGTAGCGGATCAGGTCGGCGATGGTGCCGATCTTCAGGCCGTGCTTCTGCGCGAACAGCTCGAGCTCCGGACGGCGCGCCATCGAGCCGTCCTCGTGCAGGATCTCGATCAGCACGGCGGAAGGCTCCAGTCCCGCCAGCGCGGCCAGGTCGCAGCCGGCCTCGGTATGGCCGGCGCGGGTGAGCACGCCGCCGGGCTGCGCGGTGAGCGGGAAGATGTGGCCCGGCTGCGAGAGGTCCTGCGGCCTGGCGTCCGACTTCACCGCCACCTGGATCGTGCGCGCGCGGTCGTGCGCCGAGATGCCGGTGGTCACGCCCTCGGCCGCTTCGATCGAGACGGTGAAGTTGGTGTGGTAGGGCGAGGTGTTGTCGCTGACCATGGGCCTCAGGCCCAGCTGGCGCGTGCGCTGCTCGGTGAGGGTGAGGCACAAAAGGCCCCGCGCCTCGCGCACCATGAAGTTGACGTCCTCCGGCCGCACCATCTGCGCGGCCATGACGATGTCGCCTTCGTTCTCGCGGTCCTCGTCGTCGAGGATCACGACCATGCGGCCGGCGCGGAGGTCTTCGAGGATTTCGGGGATGGTGTTGAAGGGCATGCGTGGGAATCCGTGGTGTATTTGTTCCTTCTCCCATTCCCTGTCGAGGATGGGGAGAAGGTCCCCCGAAGGGGCGGATGAGGGTTTCGGGCGGAACGGGATCTCCGCTTCGCCCGAAACCTCGCCCCAACCCCTCTCCCGATGGGAGAGGGACTTCATTCAGGCGAAGCCGTGCTGATTGAGGAACGCCTCGTCCAGCCGCGGCGCCTGGCCGCTGCCGATCAGCCGTTCGACGTAGCGCGCGATCACGTCCACCTCGATGTTCACCGCATCCCCCGCATGCCGCGCGTGGAAAGCCGTGTGTGCCACGGTGTGCGGGATCAGGTTCACGCCGAAGCGGGCGCCGGCCACCTCGTTGACGGTCAGGCTGGTGCCGTCGATGCAGATCGAGCCCTTGTGGGCAATGTAGCGGGCGAGGTCCGCCGGCACCTCGAAGGTCCAGCGCTGCGAGCGCGCGTCGGCCGTGACCGAGACGACCTTGCCCACGCCATCGACGTGGCCGGACACCAGGTGCCCGCCCAGCCGGTCGGCCAGGCGCAGCGCCTTCTCCAGGTTGACCGGGTCGCCGGCCTTGAGCTGGCCCAGCGTGGTGAGCGAGAGCGTCTCGTTGGAGACGTCGGCGGCGAAGCCGCGTTCGCCGAGCGCAATGGCCGTGAGGCATACGCCGGACACGGCGATCGAATCGCCCAGCTGTACGTCGGAAAGATCGAGCCCGGCGGTATCGACGTGCAGGCGCACATCGCCGCCGCGGGGTTCGAGCCGCGCGACGGAACCCACGGTCTGGATGATGCCGGTGAACATCAGCGCGCCCTCCTGTCGGAGGCGGCTGCAATGCAAGCGATGAGGGACATGAAACGTTCTCCGCATGAGGTCAGCGAAAAACGCCCCAAGGCATGAGGCCGACGCACCGCCGTGACCGTTCGATCACGCAGCGATGCGACCTGCCGTCTTCTTTCATCCGGACTGTGGGCCGCTCCGCAACACCGGAGTGGCTTGACCGTCGGCTCCGGCATCGGACCGGATCTGCTGACCCTTCGCGATGGTTGCGAAGGCGCTCGCGGGCTTGTGTCCCGGTTCCTTCGGAACACCTACCGCCGGTGGGGAATTTCGCCCCGCCCTGAAGACGTCGTGTTGTACTGCCGGTAAAACCGGCCCCCGCATTCTAGCATCCGGCCGGTTCAGGCCGGCGCCAGCGCACCCGCGGGACGGCGCAGGCGCAACCGCCAGTCCTGCCCCAGCGCGCGCTGATCCAATACCTTCAGCTGCCAGCGGTCGGCCATCGCGGCAAGGGAAGGCAGTTGCAGCAACGGCCGGGCCTGGTCGCCCAGGAGCACCGGCGCGACGTAGAGCAGCAGCTCGTCGACCAGTCCCTGCGCGAACAGTGCGCCGCACAGCGTGGGACCGGCTTCGACGTGGAGCTCGTTGACCTCGCGGCGGGCCAGTTCGGCGAGCACAGCCGCCAGGTCGAGATGGCCGGCGTGCACGGCGATGGCCACGCGCTCGACCGCCGCCAGGTGAAGCGCGGCAGGCGCATCAGCCGCATGCATGAGTAGGGTCGGCGCCGTCGCATCGAGCACGTGGCTGCCAACCGACGTACGCAGGTGCGTGTCAAGGACCACGCGCAACGGCGGCATCGGCGTCCCGCCCTCCCCTTCCACCTCGCGCGCGGTGAGGCGGGGGTTGTCAGCCAGCACCGTGCCGCTGCCGGAGAGGATGGCGGAGCTTCGCCCGCGCCAGCGCTGCACGTCGGCGCGGGCGGCTTCGCCGGTGATCCACTGCGACTCGCCGTTGGCCAGTGCGGTGCGGCCGTCCAGGCTCATGGCGAGCTTCACGCGCACCCACGGGCGGGCGCGCTCGATGCGGCTGAAGAAGCCGATGTTGAGTTCGCGCGCCGGCTCGCGCAGAAGGCCGCTTTCGACCGCGACGCCCGTGGCGCGCAGCTTCGCGATCCCGTTGCCCGCGACCTGCGGGAACGGATCCTCCGCTGCGATCACCACCCGCGCCACGCCGGCCGCGACCAGCGCATCGGCACAGGGTGGCGTGCGGCCGAAATGCGCGCAGGGCTCCAGCGTCACGTAGGCGGTGGCGCCATGCGCCGCCTCGCCGGCCTCGCGCAATGCAAACACTTCGGCATGCGGTTCGCCTGCGCGCTGGTGCCAACCGGTGCCCACCACTTGTTCGCCGTGCGCGATCACGCAGCCCACGCGCGGGTTCGGCTGCGTCGTGTAGATCCCGCGTTCGGCCAGGCACAGCGCGTGCGCCATATGCAGGTGATCGACAGCGTTGAAGGTCATGCTTGTCTTCTTCTCCCCTCTGGGGAGAGGACCGAGGTGAAGGGCGGGCTCGCGATAGTCTCGCATCCGGACGCGGCCCGGGCATGCGTCAAGGCAAGAGTGTCCCCTCACCCCAACCCTCTCCCCGGGAGGGAGAGGGAGTGACCTGGCTTAACCCTTGCGGTTGCGGCGCGGCTCGCCGC
>NZ_JABFWW010000265.1 GCF_013362045.1 Frateuria sp.
ACGCCTGCGCGACGTCCGCGGCAGCGTGCGCGTGGATACCCTGGGCTCGGGCGACCTGGACGTCGATGGCGTGGGTGGCGACCTCAACCTCGGCGCCAAGGGCAGCGGCGACGTGAGCCACCGCGGCGTCAAGGGCAAGGTGCAGGTGCCCAGCGACGATTGAGGTCGAGTGGTCCTGCCGCGACAGCCTTCTCCCGCCCACGGGAGAAGGCTGTCATTCGGCTCCGTCGGCGGCGAGGGCTTTGAATTCCGCCGGGCTGAGCCGCAGCACCGGATAGGCGCCGACACCCTGCGCTGCATACCAGGGCGAACGCTCGAAGAAGAACATCAGCCGCTTATAGGGATCGGCCGCGAACGTGGGGTCGTCGTGCAGGCGACGCTCGAAGGCGGCCTTGAGCGAGGGGTCTTTGGCGAGCATGTCGCGGGCGAGCTTTTCCAGCACGCGCGGTTCGCCGTATTCCTTCGCTTCGAAGATCGCGTCCAGATAGCCCCAACGCAGCATCGAGTCGGGCGCCTGCGGCTCCAGCAGCTCCATTGCCACGCGCGCGGCGCGCTGGTCCAGCGGGACGATCACCGAGCCGGCCGGCAGCGTGGCTTCGCGCGGCACGGCGTGCACCTGCACGTCGCGCAACATCACGTGCCCTTCGAACGGCCGGCCGGCCCATTGCGGCTGGTCGAGCTGGTAACCCTGCGCGCTCACCTTCGCCGGATGGGCCAGGCGGTGGTAGGCGATGCCGTGGGCATCGAGCCGGTCGATCAGCACGCTCCACTGCGCGGGAATCGCATAGGCCGCCGGCGGGGCAACAGAGATATCCGGCAGCAGGCCATTCCAGTTGGGAATGGTCCAGGTCTGCGGGTGGCTGGGGTCGTACTGGATCCAGTCGCTGCCGGAGATCCCGCTGTGGCTCAGCGTGAAGGCATAACCCTTGAACTGGAACGGCGTGGAGGCCGGGTCGGACTTGAAGGTGAGCGGCACGCGGGCGGACGGATCGCCGGCGCGGGCGATGGTGCGGGCGTCGGCCGCTGTCGTGGTTTCCAGCAACGCCTCCGGTTGGGCGCTGATGCGCTCGAGCACCGCGTCGACCAGGTCGTAGACGGCGCGCACGCGCGTGGCATATGGCTTGAGCATGTGCGTCTCGATCAGCAGCGCCGGTCGCCCCTGCAGCGCCGCGTAGCCGGTGGAGAAGCGCGGGCCGGAACCGAAGTTGACGATGCCCTTGCGCGGATCGCGGCCGTCCTTGAACTCCAGATAGATCGAGGCGAGATGTCCGCGTGCCTCGTAGGCCGGAATCGCCGCATCCATCAGCGCGTGCTGCCAGGCGGCCACGGCAGGATCGAGCTTGTGTGGATCCTCGGTGTACCAGGTGAGGTCGTACTGGTAGTCCGCGCCGTCGGTGGTGTGCACGTCGATCAGGAAATCCGGCAGCCAGCGCTGCCAGAGCTTGAGCCACGCGCGCATCTCCGGCGCGTCGGCCTTGACGTAGTCGCGGTTGAGGTTGAGGTACTGCGACTGGCCGCGGAAGCCCATGCTCTCGGGACCGTTCTGGTTGATGCGGTGGTAGGGCGAGGAGTTCTCGTGGCCGTCCACGCTGAACACCGGGATGTAGACCAGCACGGCGTGGTCGAGCAGGTGCGGCAGCTTGCCGGTGACGGCGAAGTCGCGAAGCAGCATCAGGCCGGCATCCTTGCCCTCGATCTCGCCCGGATGGATGCCTGCCTGCAGCAGCACCACCGGCCGATGCGCCGCGCGCGCGGCCTGCGGAGATAAGCTGCCGTCGTTGCTGGCGATCACCACGGTCATCGGCCGGCCTTCGGGCGTGGTGCCGAAGGTTTCGAGCTTCAGCTTGCCCGGTGCGGCGGCGGCCAACCGCTGCAGATACGTCACGGTGTCGGCGTAGCTCGGCGTGGTGCGGAAGTGCGACGCCTCCGCCGGCGTGGTCCAGTCGGCGGCGCGGGCGGCAACCGCGCCGAGGGCCAGCAGAGGGAGGAGGATCCAGCGAACCATGGCAAACCCCTGTTGTGCGCACCGCGTGCGCGAAAAGCCGTTGGTGTGGCGGCGCCGCAGCGGCGCACGGGCGCTTCTACGGCGCCTTCCGGCCGACAGCCGGCAGCGTGTCCGGCGCGACGGCGCCACCGGAAATGATGAAGGCCATCGCCTGGTCCATCGTCCAGTCGGTGGGCGTCAGGCCGCCCACCGGCAAGGTCAGCAGGAAGCCGCCGGTGGGATTGGGCGTGGTGGGCACGAACACCGCGGCCATCTCGCGGCCGCTGCCTTCCTCGATCATCAAGCGGGTCACGAAGCCCACCGCCTTGGTGCCGGCGTGCGGGAAATCGACCAGCACCACGCGCTGCACGCCCGAGGGCTTCTGCTGCAGCACCGCCATCAGCTTCTTGGTGCCGCCATAGATGGTCTGCACCAGCGGGATGCGGTGCAGCAGCGTGTCGAACGTGTCCAGCAGCCGCTGCCCGATCACCCGGCTGGCCAGGAAGCCGAGCAGGTACAGCGCCAGCAGGGTGATCAGCAGCGCGACCAGCGAGGTGAACCAGGTGCTGCCCAGCGCGCTGGCGGTTTCCGGTGCGACCAGCGCCAGCGCGCCCAGCACCGCGGCCACCATCGGCGCTCCGATGCCGGCCAGGAAGCCAAGCACCACCTTGAACACCGTCCAGGTCACCCACAGCGGAATGAAGGTGAGCAGGCCGGTCAGCAGGTTGCGTTTGAGGCGCAGGCGAGGCATGGAGGTTCGTCGGAAGGAAAGCCGCCATTGTAGGCGTGCCGCGCGATGCCTGTGGGATCATGCGAACGCGGGGGTGACGTCCCGCCCTGCAGAAGTGTGATTTTTCTTCCCGTCATGCGAATCATGCAGGGGACAGGGAAACCCGGGCGCGCGCCGTGACCGATCGCCATCGCCAGTTCGAAGCACTGCTGCAGGAACGCCGCTGCATCGTGTTCAAGGTCGCCAGCGTCTACGCCCGCGGCCGCGAGAACCGCGCCGACCTGGCCCAGGAGATCGCCGTGCAGCTGTGGCGCTCGTTCGGAAGCTATGATCCAGCGCCGGCTGGCGCACCTGCGCGCGTGGCGGGTACGTTCGAGGCGCCCGTGTTCGCCGTGCTCGGCGCGGTCACCTGGGTGCCGATGACGCTCATGCTGATCCAGGCCGGTTTCGACGCGGGGGGGGGCGGCGATTACTGGGATCGCGCCCCGTGGCTGGCCGCCCACCTGCTGCTCAGCGGCCTCGCCTCGATCGCGCTGGTGCTGCTGGCCTACGTGCTGGTCCGTCGCGCCGGCCACCTGCGCTGGCTGGAAAACAACCTTGCCGGCGGCGCCGTGCGCAAGGCCGAGGCCGTGCTGCAGGAAATCGCTCGTTTCGAACGGGACGAGTAGGTGGGCAGGATGGCTCCGGTCCACCAGCCCGTGTGCGCAACGATGGCGGGCCGAGGCCTGCCCTACGCACTCTGCGGGGCGCGGGCCTTCGGCTTCAGCCGCACGTAGAGCTGCTTGCGTACGCGGGCCACCACTTCGCCGGAGGCGGTGGCCACCTCGGTCTCGAACCAGCGCAGCACCTTGTCGCCGCCGGCGGCGGCCGTGCGCAGCTCCTCGACCATGGCGTCGGTGAACCGGAAGGTCGCATACACGTCCTCGCGGCCGGGCGCCACGAAATCGATCGCGCCGGCCTTGTCCCATACGTAGTAGTCGCTGCCAAGCCGGTGCATGGCGAGCAGCATCCAGAATGGGTCGGTCATGGCGAACAGGTTGCCGCCGAACTGCGTGCGCACGTAGTTGCGGTTCCATGGCCGCAGGCGCAGCGCAACGCGCGCCGTGTTCCATTCATCGCCCAGTTCCAGCACGCGGATACTGTTGAACAGGAACGGCGGCCACAGGTTGAGCAGGCGGCGGAAGGTGGTGGCGCGCATGGGCAAAGGCTGGCGGAGGAGGGCGTACTCTAGCGTACGTACACGTACGGGTCGTTCCACGCCGACAAGCTCCAGCGACGGATCGCTATTTGAGCGGGCGATGCCCGTAACTGAAAGCGCGCGTCACCTGCCAGCCGTTCGCCGTTCGATGCCACACGAGCATGAAGTGCGCGGCGCCGAAGCATCGGTTCGACTTCAGGTCGCAGAAGTCCTGGTCGCCTTCTTCGATGGCACCGAAATCCTTGATCGGATACACCCGCAGGCTGCCCGGGACCAGCTTGCGGCGGAAGTGGCCGCAGACGTTCTGGCGGGTCTTGTCGATGTAATCCTTCCGCGTCCAGCTGACCCCGCCGTTGTCGTGATAGAACTCGACATTCGGATCGAGCATGGCCGCGTGCTTGTCGAGCTGTCCCGGCGCGTCGCAGGTATTGAAGGCGCCGAAGAACCGGGCATCCAAGGCGGTGACGGTGCGAACCAGCGCCTCCGGGGCCGCGGCTTCAGGCGCCGGGTCACGCTTCAGCGGCGCAGCCTCGAGGCGTGGGGTGGCAACAATGACTGCAGCGGTGACTGCAGCTGTCCAGAAAGCCGTACGCATCGTTCATTCGTCCTTGCTGGAAGGAGCTGAAGATACTGGAGGTTGCACACCTGCTCATGCCCGCTCAATCACCACCTTGAGCTCAACGCAGCACCGCCCGAAGCGCATCGACCTCGGGCTGCTGAAGCATTGAAGCACGCCCGGGAGCGGACGCCTGCTGCGCGCAGCGGATCAGAACAGCAGCGAAGCCATGCGCCGGCGGTAGCGGCCGACCAGCTCGGCATCGTCCAGCGTGGCGAAGGCGGCGAGCAGGCGCTTCTTCCCCTGGCCGTCGTTCCAGTCGCGGGCCTTCTCCAGGATGGCCAGGAACTGGTCCAGGCCGGCGGCCGGGTCGTCCTCCAGCAGCAGGCGCACGCCGAGCAGGTCGCGTGCTGCCCAGTCGGACGGGTCGCCCTGCACGCGCTGGCGCAGCTCGGCGAGCGAAGGCGCGCCTTCCAGTGCGCGGGCGAGGTCCAGCTGGCTGCGCAGGCGCACGGCGCGTGCATCGGTGGCCAGGTTGGCGGGCAGCGCATTGAGTTCGGCTTCGGCAGCGTCGGCCTGGCCGTTGCGCATCAGGGCGAGGGCGAGGTCAAGCTTGAGTTCGGCGCGCCCGGGCTCGGCGGCGATCGCCTGCTGCAGGCGGTTGATCGCCTCTGCAGCGCCTTCTTCCTGTTCGGTCTGCTCGGGCTCGGCCTCGCCTTCCAGCGGTTGCAGGTGGCGCGAGAGGAACTCGCGCAGCTGGCCCTCGGGCAGCGCGCCGGCGAAGCCGTCGAGCAGCTGTCCGTCCTTGACCAGCATCACGGTGGGGATGGAGCGCACGCCGAACATCGCGGCCAGCTCCTGGTTCTTGTCCACGTCCACCTTGCCCAGGCGGAAGGCGCCGTTGTATTCGGCGGCCAGCTTTTCCAGCAGCGGACCGAGCGTCTTGCAGGGGCCGCACCAGCTCGCCCAGAAGTCGACCAGCACCGGCGTGGTCAGCGAGGCGCCCAGTACCTCGGCCTCGAAATTGACGGTGTCGACGTCGAAGACGTGGGCTTGGGCGGCAGCGGTCACGTGGAACTCTCCTGGCGTGGAACGTTTCAGATCGGGGCGCCGCGCAGCATATCAAGAGGGCCGCCGCCCTCCTGTGGCATTTGCATGCGCATGGCGCACACGTCCGCATCATCTCCCGGAAGAGGATGAAGGGAGTCGCGATGAACCGCCAGCCCCGTCCTCCGTTCGCACGCGCGATTTGCGAGAATGCCGCGATGAGCACGCCAGAGCAGGGCATCGCCCGCATGGAGCCGGCGCCGGCCACGGTCGACGCGCCGCTGATCTGCGAGCAATGCGATACCGTCCATCGCAACCGCGTGCTGGCGCGCGGGGAGGAAATCCTCTGCGTGCGTTGCGGCGCCGAGCTGGCGCGCTACCACGCGCTCGATGCCGGCGGCATGCTGGCGCTGGTGCTCACCGCGTTGATCGTGTTCGTGGTCGCCAACGTGTGGCCGGTGGTCACCCTGGGGCTGGGCTCGCAGCGGATCAGCACCACCTTGTGGGGCACCATCCTGATGATGTGGGGACAGGAGGCGCAGGTGGTCGCGGTGGTCGCGGCGGCCACGCTGTTCTTCTTCCCCCTGAACAAGATGCTGATGCTCGGATGGGTGCTGTGGTTCGCCCGCCGCGGCCGGCGCGCGCCGGGCTTCGCCTTCATCATGCGCACGCTCTACTACCTGCAGCCGTGGACGATGACGGAGGTGTTCGTGCTGGGCGCGCTGGTGTCGATCGTCAAGGCGAGGGCCTATTTCGACGTGCAGCCCGACCCGGGCATCTGGGCCTACGGCGTGCTGACGCTGCTGATCACGATCTTTTCCGGCATCGACCTGCGCCGGCTGTGGGACCAGACGGAGCCGCGAGCATGAGCGGACCGCCGCGCGCGCACGAGCTGGGCATCATCGGCTGCCATGTCTGCGGCCTGGTCTGCCGCGAGCCGGCCGTGGAGGATGCGGCCTGTCCGCGCTGCGGCGCGGCGCTGCACCGGCGCAAGCACGACAGCATCCGGCGCACCTGGGCACTGCTACTGGCCGCATTCATGCTCTACATCCCGGCCAACGTGTTGCCGATCATGCGGACGGTGAGCCTGGGCGACGTGGACGACAACACCATCATCAGCGGCGTGGTGGAGCTGTGGGTGAAGGGCTCCCCCAGCCTGGCGGTGATCGTGTTCACGGCGTCCATCGTGGTGCCGATGATGAAGTTCCTGGTACTGGGCACGCTGCTGGTGTCAACCCAGCGGCGCAGCGGCTGGGCCCTGCGCCAGCGCGCCGGGCTGTACCGGCTGGTGGAATTCATCGGCTACTGGTCGATGCTGGACGTGTTCGTGGTGGCGCTGCTGACCGCGCTGGTGCGTTTCGGCTTCTTCAGCCAGGTGGAGCCGCTGCCGGGCGTGGTGTTCTTCGGCCTGACCGTGATACTTACGATGTTCTCCTCGATGAGCTTCGACCCCCGACTGATGTGGGATGCCCCCGACCATGACTGAGCAGAGCCCGCGCGAGGAACTACCTGAACCGGTGGTGCGCACGCGCCGCTTCAGCCTTTCGCTGATCTGGCTGGTGCCGGTGCTGGCGGCGGTGGTGGGCCTGTCGCTGGTGGTGCATGCCTGGCTGCAGGCCGGGCCGGGCATCACCATCACCTTCCAGACGGCCGAGGGCCTGGAGGCCGGCAAGACGCCGGTCAGGTACAAGAACGTGGTGATCGGCAAGGTGGACAGCCTGGAGCTGTCCGACGACCGCCAGCGCGTGCGCGTGAAGGTGGCGCTGAACAAGAGCGCATCCAGCTTCGCCACCCGGGGGACGCGCTACTGGGTGGTGCGCCCGCGCATCGGCCTGGGCGGCGTGTCGGGCGTGGATACGCTGCTCTCGGGCGCCTTCATCGGCGCCGACGTGGGCGACTCCGAGGACGAGCAATACGAGTTCAAGGGGCTGGAGATGCCGCCCGCGGTGCTGCACGGCGCGCCAGGCAAGAGCTTCGTTCTGCACACCGATGACCTGGGCTCGCTCGACACCGGCTCGCCGGTGTACTACCGGCGCATCCAGGTGGGCCGGGTGGCCTCCTACACGCTGGACAGGGACGGCAAGGGCGTGTCGCTGCGCATCTTCGTCGACGGCCCGAACGACCACTTCGTGACCCGCTCGACGCGCTTCTGGAACGCCAGCGGCGTGGACGTGTCGCTGGGCGCCAACGGCCTGAAGCTCAACACGCAGTCGCTGGCCACGGTGATTGCCGGCGGCGTCGCCTTCGAGGAGCCGCATGGCCCGCACGACGCCACGCCCGCGCCGGAGGATGCCGACTTCACCCTGTTCAAGGACCAGGTCACCGCCATGGCGCCGCCGGATGGCCCGCCGCGCTACATCCGCATGCGCTTCAATCAGGCGCTGCGTGGCCTGGCGGTGGACGCGCCGGTGGAGTTCCTCGGCATCAACGTCGGCAGCGTGGTGTCGATCAACCTGGACTACGAGGCGAAGGACGAGCGCTTCCCGCTCACCGTCGGCGCGCTGATCTACCCGCAGCGGCTGGGCGGCGCCTACGACAAGCTTGCCGCGCAGGCGGGCACGAAGGACGGCCGCGTCGACCTGGCGCGCATGTTCGGCCCGCTGGTCGAGCACGGCCTGCGCGCGCAGGCGCGCACCGGCAACCTGCTCACCGGCCAGCTCTACATCGCGCTGGACTTCGTGCCCAAGGCGCCCAAGGTCGCGTTCGATCCGAATGCCACGCCGATCGAGCTGCCCACCGCACCAGGCAGCTTCGACAAGCTGCAGGAGCAACTGGCCGATATCGTGACCAAGCTGCAGAAGGTCCCCTTCGACAGCATCGGCCAGAATCTCGACGCCACGCTGGGCGACCTGGACCGCACGCTCAGGCACGTCAACGGCGACGTGCTGCCGGAGCTCAAGGGCACGCTCAAGGGGGCGCAACGCACGCTGGGCAGCGCCGACAGCGCGCTCTCGTCCGATTCGCCGCTGCAGCAGAACCTGGGCAGTACGCTGGAGGAACTGCAGCGCATGGCCCGCTCGCTGCGCGCGCTGACCGACTACCTGGGCGTGCATCCGGAATCGCTGATCCGCGGGCGGCGCGGCGACCGGCCGCCGCCATCCTCGCCGCCCGCACGTCCGGGGCAAGGGAGCAAGCCATGATCCGACCGCGATTCCCGCTGGCCCTCGTCTTTGCGCTGGCGTTGGCCGCCTGCGCCTCGGCGCCGGTGCACTACTACACCCTGATCGCGCCGGCGACGACGCAGGCGGTTACCAACACGCAGACTGCACCGTTCCAGTTCGAACTGTTGCCGGTGGGTATTCCGGCCCAGGCTGACCAGCCGCAGTTGGTGATCCGCCAGGGCGGACAGGGCGTAGTGCCGCTGGACAGCGAACGCTGGATCGCCCCGCTGGCGCAGGAGCTGCGCGGCGCCTTGTCGGCCGACCTGGCGCAGGCCATGCGCACCCAGGATGCCACGGGCCTGTCCGGCGGCAAGCCGCGGCTGCGCATCAAGGTCGACCTGCGCCGCTTCGACTCCGCTCCCGGCGACTACGCCCTGATCGACGCTACCTGGAGCCTGCGCCTGCTGCAGGGCGATGCCAGCCTTGCCTGCACCAGCCAGGTCCGGGAGCCGGTCGGCCCTGGCTACGACGCGCTGGTCGAAGGCCACCAGCGTGCGCTGGCCAGGCTTGCCGGAGAGATCGCGCAGGTCGCCGGGCCGGTGGCCGCCGGCCGGTCGCCCGCCTGTCCGCGATAAGCAAAGGCCCGCAGGGTGGGCTTCAGCGCACCGGCCTGGGTGCGGGACGGGGAACCGGTGAGCTGGAGATCGCCCCGCGAAGCCCGGTCATCCGCGGCTTCGTCTTGGCTCCAGCCGGGCACTGGGCTAGGCTGACGGGTTCATCGCCGCCGCAGCCACGCGGGCCGCGCGCACCCCACAGCAAGGCACCGGAAACATGCAGGACTCCCACGAACAGGCTCCGAACGAACAGGGCTACCAGCCGCAGGCGGTGGAAACCGCCGCGCAGCAGTACTGGAGCGCGCAACGCGCCTATGAGGTGGTCGAAGATCCCTCGCGGCCCAAGTTCTACTGCCTGGCGATGCTGCCGTACCCCTCCGGCGCACTGCACATGGGCCACGTGCGCAACTACACCATCGGCGACGTGATCAGCCGCTACCAGCGCATGAACGGCAGGAACGTGCTGCAGCCGATGGGCTGGGACGCCTTCGGGCTGCCGGCCGAGAACGCCGCGATCAAGAACCGCACCGCGCCGGCGAAATGGACGTACAAGAACATCGAGCACATGCGCGAGCAGTTGAAGCGCATGGGCTTCGCCTACGACTGGACGCGCGAGTTCGCCACCTGCCGCCCGGAGTACTACCGCTGGGAACAGCTGATGTTCACCCGGCTGATGAAGAAGGGCATGGCCTACCGCCGCAACGCGGTGGTCAATTGGGACCCGGTCGACCACACCGTGCTGGCCAACGAGCAGGTGATCGACGGCCGCGGCTGGCGCTCCGGCGCGCTGGTGGAGAAGCGCGAGATCCCGCAGTGGTTCCTGAAGATCACCGACTACGCGCAGGAACTGCTGGACGGCCTGGACACGCTGCCGGGCTGGCCCGATGCGGTCAAGACCATGCAGCGCAACTGGATCGGCCGCTCCGAGGGCCTGGAGATCCACTTCGCCGTCGAGGGTGAGGCTGAGCCGCTGACCGTGTTCACCACGCGCCCGGACACGCTGCTGGGCGTGTCCTTCGTCTCGATCGCCGGCGAGCACCCGCTGGCGCTCAAGGCCGCGCAGGGCAACCAGCGGTTGGCCGCGTTCCTGGAGGAGCTCAAGCATGGCGGCGTGTCCGAGGCCGAGCTGGAGACCCAGGAAAAGCGCGGCATGGACACCGGCCTGCGCGCCATCCATCCGATCACCGGCGAGCCGATCCCGGTGTGGGTGGCCAACTTCGTGCTGATGGGTTACGGCACCGGCGCGGTGATGGCGGTGCCGGGCCACGACCAGCGCGACTGGGAATTCGCACAGAAGTATTCGCTGCCGATCCGCATGGTGATCGTCGACCGCGGCGTGCTCGATGCCGTGCGCGAGATCGGCCACGACCTCAGGCAGGGTGTCGGCGCGAACGTGATGGGCAATGCGCTGCACGGCGGCGCGACCGATGCCTACGCGACGTCGACCGCCGTGCGCGTGATCGAGGACTTCGAGCGGCGCATCCGCGAGGACGCTGCCTACACCGAGCGCGGCACGCTGGTGAACTCCGGCAACTACGACGGGCTCGACTTCGCCCAGGCCTTCGAGGCCATCGCCGACCGCCTGGAGCGCGAGGGCAAGGGCCAGCGCCGCGTCAACTGGCGCCTGCGCGACTGGGGCGTCAGCCGCCAGCGCTACTGGGGCTGCCCGATTCCGGTGATCTACTGCGACAAGTGTGGCGCGCTGCCGGTGCCCGAGGACCAGTTGCCGGTGGTGCTGCCCGAGGACGTGGAGGAGGCATTCGCCACCAGCGGCGTCGTGCAGTCGCCGATCAAGGCCGACCCTGAATGGCGCAAGTGCGCCTGCCCGCAGTGCGGCGGCCCGGCCGAGCGCGAGACCGACACCTTCGACACCTTCATGGAATCGAGCTGGTATTACGCCCGCTACACCAGCCCCGGCGCCGACGGCATGGTGGACGCGCGCGCCAATTACTGGCTGCCGGTGGACCAGTACATCGGCGGCATCGAGCACGCGATCCTGCACCTGCTGTACTTCCGCTTCTATCACAAGCTCATGCGCGACGCGGGGCTGGTGCACTCGGACGAGCCGGCCACCAACCTGCTGTGCCAGGGCATGGTGATCGCCGAGACCTTCTACCGCGAGAACGCGGACGGCTCGAAGGACTGGATCAACCCGGCCGACGTCGAGATCGAGCGCGACGAGCGCGCACGCGTAGTCGGCGCGCGGCTGCAGGCCGACGGCGAAAGCGTGCACATCGGTGGCACCGAGAAGATGTCCAAGTCCAAGAACAACGGCGTCGATCCGCAGGCGATGGTGGAGAAGTTCGGCGCCGACACCGTGCGCCTGTTCTCCATGTTCGCCGCTCCGCCGGAGCAATCGCTGGAATGGAGCGAGGCGGGCGTCGAAGGCATGGCCCGCTTCCTGCGCCGCTTCTGGCGCGAGGTGACCACGCACGCCGCGCAGCCGGACCATCCGGTGGTCGATCCGGCGAAGCTCGATGCCGGCCAGAAGGCGCTGCGCCGGCAGCTTCACGAGACCATCCAGAAGGTCGGCGACGACCTCGGCCGCCGGCACTCCTTCAACACCGCCATCGCGGCGCTGATGGAGCTGCTCAACGCGGTCGGCAAGTTCAATGACATGGGCGAGCAGGGCCGCGCCGTGCGCCACGAGGCGCTGGAAGCCATGGTGCTGCTGCTCAACCCGGTGGTGCCGCACGTCAGCCACGCGCTGTGGCAGGTGCTGGGTCACCCCGAAACGGTGCTGGAGGACGTGCCTTGGCCGCAGCCGGACCCGGACGCGCTGGTGCGCGACTCGGCCACGCTGGCGGTGCAGGTCAACGGCAAGCTGCGCGCTACCATCGAGCTGCCGGCCAGCGCCTCGAAGGAGGACGCCGAGGCCGTGGCGCGCGCGCATCCCAACGTGGCCGCGTTCCTCGAAGGCCAGGCCGTGCGCAAGGTGATCGTGGTGCCCGGCAAGATCGTCAACATCGTCGCAGGATGAGCCCATGAACCGTCTGCTCCGCGCTTCGCTGCTGGTTTCCACGCTCGCCCTAGCGGCCTGCGGCTTCCACCTGCGCCAGAGCGCCGCGTTGCCGGCCTCGATGCAGCGCATGCATCTGTCGGTCTCCGGCGGCGGCGACCTGCAGCGCAACCTCGCGCGTGCGCTGGAGGGCTCCGGCGTCGCGGTCGTGGACGAGGGCGGCTCCGGCATCGCCGAGCTGAAGATCCCGGTCGCGCAGTTCAGCACCGACACGCTGAGCGTCAGCGGCGGCGCCCGCGTCACCGAATACACGGTGCGCTACCAGGTGCGCTTCGACGTCGAGGACGGCGCCGGCCAGGTGCTGGTGCCGCAGCAGCGCATCGACATGTCGCGCGACTACAGCTACGACGCCACCAACACCATCGGCAACCAGGCGCAGGTCGAAGAGATCCAGCGCAGCCTCAACGACGACATGGTGCAGGCGATCCTGTTCCGCCTGCAGGCCGCCGGCAGGCACGAACCGGCGGCGCCCGCCGCGCACTGACATGCCGCTCTCCGCTGCCCAATGGTCCAAGGCGCTGGCGTCCGATCGCCTGGCGCCGGTCTACCTGCTGGCGGGCGAGGAACTGCTGGTGCTGGAAGCGGCCGACGCGCTGCGCGCCCGCGCCCGCGAGCTGGGCTACGCCGAGCGCGAGGTGCTCGAGGCCGGCCAGCATTTCGACTGGGACGACCTGGCCCGCGCCGCCGCCGGCATGTCGCTGTTCGCCAGCCGCCGCCTGCTCGACCTGCGCCTGCCGACCGGCCGGCCGGGCGTGGACGGCGCCAAGGCGATCACCGCGTTCTGCGCCGACCCGCCGCCTGACGTCACCCTGCTGGTTACCGCGGTGGAGTGGAGCAACAAGCACGAAGGCGCCTGGACCAAACAGGTCGACGCTGCCGGGGTGCTGGTGGCCTTCAACGCGCCCAAGCCGCAGGAGTGGGCCTCGTGGATCGGCGCGCGGCTGGCCTCGCGTGGACTGGCTGCGACGCCAGATGCTGCAGCACTGCTCGCTGAACGCGTCGAGGGCAACCTGCTCGCCGCGGCGCAGGAGATCGACAAGCTCGTCGTATTGCACGGCAGCGGCCGCATCGATGCCGCCGAGATGGAGAACCTGGTCGCCGACAGCGCCCGCTACGACGCCTTCAAGCTCACCGACGCGGCCTTTGCCGGCGACGGCGGCCGTGCGCTGCGCATCCTGGCCGGCCTGCGTGGCGAGGGCGAGGACCTGATCCCGCTGATGGGCTGGCTGGTCAACCAGCTGCAGCTCGCCCTGCGCCTGGCCAACGCCCGCGACTTCGCCGCGCTGGCGCGCGCCGAGCGGCTGTGGCCCGCCCGCGAGCAGCTTTTCCGCAAGGCCCTGCGCCGCGCGCCGCGCGAGCACTGGCTGGCCTGCCTGGCGCGCGCCTCGCGCATCGACCGCATGGCCAAGGGGCGCGAAACGGGCGAGCCGTGGCTGGAAGCCGAGCGCCTGATCGCAGTCATCGCCGAGCCGCGCGCCGCCGCGGCGCTGGCATGACGATGTGTTCTGCTCTCTCCTCCCGGTGGGAAGGGGGGCGGGGTGAGGGACGGGTGCTCGCCGAGGGCTTCGATAGAACATGGGTTCGATGCGCCAAGGCGCAAAAGGCCTCCCGCTCTCCCCACCCCTCTCATCCGGCATCGCCGCGGGAAAGGGAATCGGCTGCGGTGGGAGTGTGAGCATGCGCCCGCTGGCCATCCTCGGCGGCACCTTCGACCCTATCCACGTGGCCCATCTCGCGGTGGCGTGGGAGGCGGCCGAACTGCTCGACGCCGAAGTACGCCTGATGCCCGCCAGCGTGCCTCCGCACCGGCCGCCGCCGATCGCCGACGCGACCGCCCGCGTGGCGATGCTGCGCGCCGCGCTGCGCGGGCAGGACCGGCTCGGGTTGGACACCCGGGAACTGGCCCGCGGTGGCCCCTCCTACACCATCGACACGCTGGAGGAATTGCGCGCGGAGGAGGGCGAGCGGCCGATCGTCCTGCTGCTCGGCGCCGATGCGTTTGCCGGGCTGCCCGGCTGGCATCGCTGGCGCGCGTTGTTCGAGGCCGCACACATCGGGGTGCTTTCGCGCCCCGGTAGTGTGCGCGAGTGGCCGGTCGAACTGGCCGACGCGGTCGCCACGCGCCAGGTAACCGATCCCCGCCAGCTGCGGGGGCAGCCGTCGGGCAAGGTGATCGAGCTGGACGTGACGCCGCTGGAGATCTCCGCCACCCGCATCCGCGACCTGCTCGCCGCCGGCCGCGAGCCGCGTTACCTGCTGCCGCAGGGCCTGTTCGACGATCCGGCGCTGCTTGCGCCGTACCGCCAGCCGAGCCTGCAGGCCAGGGAGCCGTGAGCGCACCCGTCACCGTTCGCGACGCGGCGCGTGCCGACCACGCCGCCTGGCTGCCCTTGTGGGCAGGCTACAACGCCTTCTACGGCCGCGTTGGCGAGACTGCGCTGCCGGCGCAGATCACCGCGATGACCTGGTCGCGCTTCTTCGATGCCTACGAGCCCGTGCATGCGCTGGTGGCGGAGGCCGACGGCCGCTTGCTGGGGCTGGCGCACTACCTGTTCCATCGCAGCACCATCCGCATCGAGCCCAGCTGCTACCTGCAGGACCTGTTCACCGTGCCGCAAGCGCGTGGCCACGGCGTCGGCCGTGCGCTGGTCGAGGCCGTCTACGAACGTGCACGCACCGCCGGCTGCTCGCGGGTGTACTGGCAGACGCACGAGAGCAATGCCGCCGCCATGGCCCTGTACGACAAGCTGGCCGAGCGCTCGGGTTTCGTGGTCTACCGGCGGGAGCTGTAGCGGCAGCGTCGCCAGCAGCGAAGGCCGTGCCTCTCGCCTCACCCCACGCGCGGCACGAAGCGCAACGCCACCGAGTTCATGCAGTAGCGCAGGCCGGTCGGCCGCGGGCCGTCGTCGAACACGTGGCCCAGGTGGCTGTCGCAGCCGGCGCAGCTGATCGCGGTGCGGGTCCAGCCGAACATGCGATCGGTGCTCTCGATGACGTTCTGTTTGGCGATCGGCTGCCAGAAGCTCGGCCAGCCGGTGCCGGAATCGAATTCGGTGGCGGCGTCGTAGAGCGCGGTGTCGCAGGCCAGGCAACGGAACAGGCCGGGCACGGGCGGCTTCTCGTGCATGCCGCTGAAGGCGCGCTCGGTGCCGTCATGACGCATGATTTCGTAGGAGGCTTCCGGCAGCCGCTCGCGCCACTGCGCATCGGTGAGCACCAGCTTGCGCACGTGGCAGGGGCCGAGGCGGTGGCCGTCATCGGCGAAGCATTCGAGCAGGACATCGCCGCCGACCGCCGGCGTGGATGCCGCGGCGGTGGGGCGCGCCGACAGGCGCGGCATCAGCAGCCCGCCGGCTACGGCGAGCGCACCGCCGCTCAGCGTGGCGCGCAGAAAGCGCCGCCTTTCCAGTGCAACGATGTCGTGGGTGCGGCTCATGGGAAACCTCCGTGATCAGCCGAAGGTGAAGGCGTACGCGTGCACGCCCGGGTCGAGGAAAGTGATCTCGAACACGCGCTCGCCGGTGCCGTGCTGCTGGCGCACCAGTTGGTAAAGGCGCTGCTCGGTGACGGTGCCGTTGCCCTGGGCATCGGTGTCCATGCCGTGGTCGACGCCCGGCGGCTTGCCGTCCAGCGTGATGCGGAAGCGCACCGGCCGGCCGTCCGCGCCGGGGCCGAGCACCAGGTGCAGGTCGCGGCCGCGGAAGCGGTAGACGATTCGGCCGCCGGCGCGTTCGAGCGCGGCGCTCTGCTCATGCACGGTCCAGCGGCCGTCCAGCGACCACTGGCCGGACGGCAGCGTCGCTGGCGCGCGGTAGTCCCAGGCGTCGTCGTGGGCGACGTTGCCGCCGCCGAAATGCTCGCTGCGGGCGTAGCCGACGTAGGTCTCGGGTGAGCGGGTGTCGTCGCCAGAGCCGGCCGCCTGTGCGCCCTTGGCGCCGGGCTGCACGTAGCCGCCGGGCAGGCCGGTCTGGCCAGCCTCGGTGAGCAGCTGACGCAGGATGTCCTCGCTTTCGGCGTAACCGCCCTCGCCGAAGTGATGCGCGCGGATGCGCCCCCTGGCGTCGATGAAGTAGTGCGCGGGCCAGTATTCGTTGTTGAAGCCTTGCCAGATGGCGTAGTCGTTGTCGAGCGCGACGGGATAGTCGACGCCCAGCTCCTTCACCGCGCGCGCCACGTTGGCCGGTTCCTTCTCGAAGGCGAACTCCGGCGCGTGAACGCCGATCACCACCAGGCCGCGGTCCTTGTACTTGTCGTACCAGCCGCGCACGTAGGGCAGCGAGCGCAGGCAGTTGATGCAGGAGTACGTCCAGAAATCGACCAGTACCACCTTGCCGCGCAACGATTGCACGCTGAGCGGCGGCGAATTGAGCCAGCCGGTGGCGCCGGCAAGCGGCGGCAGCTCGCCCTCCACCGGCAGCGGCGCGCCGGCCTGATGCACCGGCTGCGGCGCGGGTGCCGGGCGTGTGGCATCGATCAGCTTCTGTTCCAGGCCGCCGGTGTTGGCCAGCGCCACCCGGGTCAGCAGGCCGGTGTCCAGTCCCAGCGCGATCGCCGCCACGCCGGCCAGCACCAGCACGCCCAGCGCGCGGCGGACCCACTCGCCGGCGCCCAGGGAGCGCTTCATCAGGGCGAAGACCTTTCCGCCGATCAGCAGCGCCAGCGCCAGCGAGGTGGCGGCGCCGGCGGCATAGGTAAGCAGCAGCAGGGTGGTTTGCACGCTGGCGCCGTTGAGTGCCGCCCCGGTCAGCAGCAGGCCGAGGATCGGGCCCGCGCAGGGTGCCCACAGCAGGCCGGTGGCGATGCCGAGGCCGGTCGCGGACCACACCGAACCTTCCTCGTCAGAGCGCTGCGACAGGCGGTTGCCCAGCGCCACGAACGGGCGCGTGAGCCATTCGGCCAGGCGCGTCGAGAGCAGCGTGAGCCCGAGCAGCGCCAGCACCACCAGGGCGACGATGCGACCGTACTGGTTGGCGCGGATCGCCCAGCCGCCGCCGACGGCCGCCAGCGTCGCCACCAGCGCGAAGGTGAGCGCCATGCCCAGCAGCATCGGCAGGCCGTTGCGCGCGAACGGCCGGTCGGCACGCGCGAACACGAACGGCAGCACCGGCAGGATGCATGGGCTGAGGATGGTCAGGACGCCGCCCAGGTAGGCGAGGATCAGCAGCAGCATGGAAAGTTTTCCGCTGGGGTGTGGACGGGTATTCGGCAGCAGGAAACGGCCGGTTACACGCGGTCGTTAGGAGGCTCCAGCCTCCTTCTCCATTTCTGCGGAGCGCCGGGTCTTTTGGGGTAACCGCGCCGCGGATTGCGCCGAATGGCTGGCATGAGCCGCATGTTCCCGCCATGCCGGGCTTGACCGCCACCGGCGTCATGGTCCTAGATGACCGCTCCTCCTCCTGGGCGAGCGCCGACCCGGCCGTGCCAGCCGAACCTGCCAGCGATACGCCCGAACGCCGCCGCGCGGCGTGGATGGCCGCGGCCCAGGCCGGCGACCGGCGCGCCTACGAGCGCGTGCTGGCCGATTCGGTGGCACTGATCCGCGCGGTCGCACATCGGCACGGGGTGGCGCACGACCAGCTCGACGACGTGGTGCAGGAAACCCTGTTGACCGTCCACCGCGTGCGCCAGACCTATGATCCGGCGCGCTCCTACGACGCGTGGCTGGCCGCGCTCGCCGGCCGGCGCGCGATCGACGGCCTGCGCCGCAGCGGCCGGCGCGCCCATCGCGAAGTGGCCGACGAACTGGCCGTCGCGTCGCATCCGGACGAAGCGGACGCCAGCGCCGGCAGCGAGCAGACGCAGCGGGCCCAGCGCCTGCGCGCGGCGATCGCCGAGCTGCCGCCGGGCCAGCGCGAGGCAGTCGAACAGCTCGGCTTGAAGGAACTCTCGCTGCAGGAGGCCGCGCTGCGCACAGGCCGCTCCACCGGCGCGCTGAAAGTGAACCTGCATCGTGCGCTCAAGGCACTGCGCCAGCGCTTCCATGGGGACGACTAGTCCGATGGCCGATCCGCACGCCCACGATCGCCTGATCGCCACGCTCGGCGCCGGCCTGGCGCCGGTGCGGAGGCTGCGTCCGCCGTGGCTGCGCACGCTGGGTTGGCTGGGCGTGGTGGCGGCCATCGCGGTGGCGCTGGTCGCCCGCTATGGCACTGCGCCGATGCTCGCTCGCTGGGCCGGCGCGCCTGATCTCGGCTGGGCTGGCCTGGGTGCGGTGCTCACCGCGATCACCGCAGCCTGGGCGTCCTTCGCGCTGGGGGTGCCCGGGCGCTCCACGGCATGGGCGTGGCTGCCGCTGCCGTCCGCGCTGCTGTGGACCGGCGCCAGCGGGCTGGGCTGCCTGCGCGCATGGATCGCCCCGGCCACCCATGTCGCCAGCGTGCCGGAGGCGGGCGACTGCCTGTTCTTCATCCTCGGCTTCTCGCTGCCGCTGTCGGCACTGCTGATCCTGCTGCTGCGGCGTGCCTGCCCACTGCGGCCGGTGCTCACCGCCGTGCTGGTGGGACTGGCCAGCGCCGCCGCGTCGGCCAGCCTGCTGGAGATCTGCCATGCCTTCGACGCGGCAGCCACCGACCTGCTGCTGCATGCGCTGGCGGTCGCGATGGTGGTCGGGGCCAATGCCGCCCTGGGCGGGAGGCTGCTTTCCGCGGGCGCCGGACCTCGCGCGGGATGAGACGTTCGTCCGCGCCATCCTGGACGACCTCGAGAGTCCGCAGGTCGGCCGGCGGGCGTTCAAGCTTCACCGGCGGGCGCGACGGCACGCTGACCTACGACCGCCTGCTCGTCGATCTGTTCACCCAGCGCGGCGCGGCCATGGCGCCGGCGTTGGAGCTCGCAGTGGAGCGCCTGCACGCGCTGGCCGGCGAGC